>NZ_JAMYTU010000023.1:0-85944 GCF_040322615.1 Mesorhizobium sp. M0119 | reverse complement strand
CATTGATGCGAAAGCTCATCATCCTCGCAAACGCTCTCCTCAAGGCGCAGCGAAAATGGGCCCCTAAAACCCCTTGATCAAAACGGATACTTTAGATTTCTCGTTTTTATCCATGTCGTTATCGCTAAACCGCTGCACACTTTTGCGCGACATGCATCAGAACGGTTCATCGTTTCACGGAAACGCCGAACAGCTCTATCTTTTGTTTTGATGCAATTCCGGACGAAAACCGTTCACACTTTTCCTGGAAATGCTGTAGCGGCCCACAGGCAAAAAAGCTCAAATGAAGCGCGGGATCGGACCGTTTTGCGGCGTGGTGCGGTCGCCGAGGTCGAGGAAGATTTCGTCGATGTAGCACCATCCCCAACCTTCCGGCGGATCGTAGCCTTCGATGACAGGATGGCCGGTTGCCCGAAAATGCTTGGTGGCATGAAGGTTGGGCGAGTCGTCGCAGCAGCCGACATGGCCGCATGTGCGGCAGAGCCGCAGATGCACCCACTGCGAACCGCTCTTCAGGCATTCCTCGCAACCGAGCGCGCTCGGCGTCACGTCGTGAATGTCCCCGGCGTGCCTGCATTCGTCTGCCATCATGCGCTCCCGACCAGTTGTGGCGCCACGGCGAGGCTGCCGTTTCGCGCGAGATATTGATGCACCGCCGCAACCACCTGGGCGCCTTCGCCGACAGCAGCGGCGACGCGCTTGATCGAGCCGGAGCGCACGTCGCCGATGGCGAACACCCCGCCGCGGTTCGTCTCCAGTGCACCACGTTCCTGGCCAATGTCCGGCCCGGTGCGAACGAAGCCCTTCGCGTCCAACGCCACGTCGCCTTGCGCCAGCCAATCGGTGTTCGGGTCGGCGCCGATGAACAGGAAGAGGTGGCGGATCGGACGCGAGGTCTCGGTGTCGCGGCTGCGCCAGCGCACTTTGCCAAGATTGCCGTCGTCGCCTTCCAGCGCCGCGATCTGCGTCTCAGCCAGCACTTCGATGTTCGGCTGTGCCCTGACGCGCTCTACCAGATAGCGCGACATGCTCGCATCCAGGCTGCTGCCGCGCGCCAGCAGCCATACCTTCTTCACATGCGCCGCCAGATAGACGGCGGCCTGGCCAGCCGAATTGCCGGCGCCGACCAGGGCCACCTCTTGTCCGGCGCAAAGCCGCGCTTCGATCGGCGAAGCCCAGTAGTGCACGGAGGTTCCCTCGAATTGCGCCAGGTTTGCCATGTCAAGCCGGCGATAGCGCGCTCCGCTGGCTATCACCGCCGACCGTGCCCGCACGGTCTCCCCGCTGCCGACAGCGAGCGTGTAATGGGCGCCGGACGTGTCGCTTGCACTGCCCAGCCGCTTCGCCTCGTCCGGTATCACCATCTCGACGCCGAATTTCTGCGCCTGATTGTAAGCGCGCGCCATCAGCGCCATCCCCGAAATGCCAGTCGGGAAGCCGAGGTAGTTCTCGATACGCGAGGAGGCGCCCGCCTGTCCGCCAAAGGCACGGCAATCGAGCACGATCGTCGACAGCCCTTCGGAAGCCGCATAGACGGCCGCCGCAAGGCCCGCCGGTCCGGCGCCGACAATGGCTACGTCGTACACCTTGCCGGCGTCGATCGGCCTCACCAGGCCGATGCAGCGGGCAAGCTCGTTCTCTCCGGGATTGAGCAGCAGCTTGCCGTTCGGACAGAGCACAATCGGCAAATGGTGGATATCGACATGGAAGCGTTCGATCAGCGTCTTGGCGCAAGAATCGGTAGCCGAATCGAGAACCCGATGCGGCTGACCGCTGCGGGCCAGAAAACCTTGCAGCCGCAACACGTCGCCGCTGTCGACCGGTCCGACAATGATCGGTCCGGCTGTGCCGCTCTCGAGCAGGCCGACACGACGCAGGATCAGCGCCCGCATGATGCGCTCGCCGAGGTTTGCTTCCTGCACCATCAGGTCCCGCAGCCTTTGCGAGGGGATGACGAGCGCCTCGACCGGCTCGACCGCCTCCACATCCACCAGTGAGGGTCGGGCTGAAAGCTGCGCCAACTCGCCGACGAAATTGCCTGCACCGTGCGTGACGATTGTTTCGCGCCGGCCGAAGCTGCCGCCCTGGATGATATCCACCTTGCCGGACAGGACTACGATCAGACCGGGCGCCAGCTCGCCGGCTTTGACGATCTGTTCGCCTGTGGCATAGGATACGGCTTCGCCGAAACGGCCCATGCGGTCCAGGTCCGCCTCAGTCAGCGCTGGAAACATCTGATCGCGACGGGCAATGGAGGTCGGATTGACGGATTGAGACATGGTTCGAACCTATCGCCGGTGTCCGACAGTTTGAAGCGGTTTTTTGCGGCTTGCGGCCGGTAGGAACCTAGCCCGCCTGTCGGTAAACGCTGTGCCCTTCGTTCGCAGTTAACTGACGGCGGCCCGTGCGACGGTGTCGTCGCGACGTGCCTGACAATCCGTTGCATCTCCTTGATTTGTTTGATTTGCGCATCCCGGCAAACCCGGCGCATGCTGCTTCAGCCGGCACCGGTCTAAGCCGGCCAGGCCCGGCGCGCCGTCCTGTGTCAAACTCTCGGCCGCCGGGCTTCTGGACAGCAGAAAACGGCCTGTGTCCGAGCACTCCGCAAACGGGCCTGCGGCCTGTTGTTCGGCGAGTGCTCAGGCAGCTACCTGAAGCACAATCTTGCCGCGCGTGTGCTGCTTCTCGAGCTGTTCCTCGGCTTTGGCGACGTCCTCGAGAGGATAAATTGCCTGCACGAACGGCCCGACCTTCCCGGCGTCGACGAGGCGGCTGATCTCGGCAAGCTGCGCCGCGTTCGGCTTGGTCAAATAGGAAACGCCGCGAGCCCGATGCAGGCGGGCCTTCTCCGCCGACGGTTCGGAAAGCGTTGAGACGAGCGTCCCGCCGGGCTTGAGCACGTCCCACGAGCGGTCCTGTGTTTCACCCGCTACCAGGTCGAAGACGAGGTCGACGTCCTCGACAACCTCCTCGAAGCGCTGGTTCTTGTAATCGACCGCCTGGTCGGCGCCAAGCGCGCGGACGAAATCGAAATCCTGCGCGGAAACGGTCGTCGCGACGAAGGCGCCCGCAGTCTTTGCAAACTGCACCGCCAGATGACCGACGCCGCCGGCGCCACCATGGATGAGGACCCGCTGCCCGGATTTGAGGCCGCCGTGATCGAAAAGGCCTTGCCACGCGGTAAGGCCCGCAAGTGGCACGGCGGCGGCTTCGGCGTGGCTTAAGCGTTGCGGCTTCGCCGCCGCCTCCGTTGCCTTGACGACGACATATTCGGCGTTGCCGCCGCGGTCGTTGCCGAGCATGGCATATAGCGGATCGCCCTTCTTCAGCGTATGGGCCCGCGTGCCGCACAGTTCCACCACGCCGGATACGTCGCGGCCGAGCGTGACGGGCAGATCCGCGCCCGAAGAGCCCTCGCGAACCTTGTAGTCGACGGGATTGACGCTTGCCGCGTAGACCTTGAGCGTGACCTCGTCGTCATGCGGCTGAGGCAACGGAACCGCATCCAGCGAAAGAACCTCCGGTCCACCAAAATCGTGGATACGGACGGCCTTCATCGTAATCATGGCTTGCTCCTCATCGGGTTGCAGTCCAGTTCGCCTCTGAACAGTTTCGCCGGCAGGCCGGCGCCTATCCAGCCGGCGGTTCGGTCGTGGGCAAAGCCCGGCTGATGGTTCGGCCAGTGGTGCGCGGTCAGTGTATCGTTTGCGAATGCTCGCCGCCGGGTTGCGAGATGCCGCTTAGCGCTTCACCTGCTGTCGCCGTCTCGCTATTGGTGGCGAGGTCGCCCAGCGAAACGATGCCGACCAAGCGCTTGTCGCGGTTTAGCACCGGCAACCGGCGCACTTTCAGGTCAGCCATGTTGCGCAGAACATCCTCCGCGTCTTCGTCTTCGAAGCAATACCTGACCTCGGTGCTCATCACTTCCCGCACCTTGGCGTCAGGTGTCTTGCCTTGGGCGACGCCGCGGATTGCGATATCGCGATCGGTTATCATGCCGACGAGCCGGTCGTTCTCGCCCACCGGCATCGCGCCGGCGTCGAGGCGACCCATCATTTCTGCCGCATCGCGTAGGGTTTGCTGCGGACTGGCGATCTCGACGTCCCTTGTCATGCAGTTGCCAACTTTCATTTTAACCTCCGCTGGTTGCAGGGCCCGCCGCCGAATTCCGTGATGGAGGGTGAATGAGCGCCAGCGCAAAACGTTCCATGGCAAGACCCGTTTCGAGCGCTCCGCCAAATCACCCTTGCCATCCTCCACTCCGACCGCCCTTCAGGCGGTCGGCCCGGGAAAAGTCGGTTCCGAAGGAATTTCGGAAGGCGTGCCAGGAGGAATCCCGATTGGCTCCTGGTCCGGCGTTGGAATTGGATCCGGCGAGGGCGGGGGTACACCTGGAGGTTCTCCCGGCGGAGTCTCGGGCGGGGCAGGCGGCCGGGCCGGCTCCGGATTGGGATTGTCCGGCAGTGGATTCGGGTTGTTCGGATCGGGATTGTTCATCGATCACTCCCCTGACATCTGTGGCCTGATCTCCGCCAAGAGCGGGTTGCGGCAGCGGCGAGCAGGTTCTCCTGTCCTAAACCGAGGGAAAGCAAAAGCGTTCCCGCATCGATGCCATGCGTGGTGCCAATCTATCGGGCAGTTCCCAGGCTGGCATACATTCCGTTGGTGCGAAATTGCGTGGGGTTGATGCCGTAGAGGCGGCGGAAGACCTTCGAAAAATAATTGGCATCCTCGAAGCCGCACATGATGGCGACCTCCTTGACCGGCAGGAAATCGGCCTTCGTCAGCAATTTCGCCGCGCGCTGCAGTCGCTGCTGCAGTACGAATTCGGCGGGCGGAAGTCCCTCGCTCTCGGCGAAACAGCGCGAGAAATGCGCACGGCTCAGGCCGCTGATCTCGGCGAGATCGGCAACGCGGAGCGGCCTGTCGAGGTTGGCCTTGATGTGGTCGATGACGGGCTGCATGGCGCTCATTTCGTCGGTGACGGCATGCGAGCCGAAGACATCGTCGTAGAGCGCCATGGCTGCTTCATAGGCGACGGCCGAGGCGGCTCCCGGCGAGACCGCGCCCGTGATCAGGCGCACACTGCAATCGGCCAGATGATCGATCGTCGAGGGCTGCAGCCGCAGCACCGGACCGACGGCGGCAAGGATCGACTTATGGATGCGCAGTGCCTCCTCGCCGTTCATCGATATCCAGAAGAATTCCCAGCGTTCGCCCCTGGCCAGCCAGTAACGGTGGTTGTGCGGCACGAGAACCAGCAACGTATCGCCCTTTTGCAGACGGTAGTTGCGGTTCTCGTAGCGCAATCGGCCGGTGCCGCTGATCGTGTGCTGGAGCACGGTAAACGGCGTCTGGCCGCGCTTGCGCCCATCCCAGTCGTAGACCTCGTTCTCGCGCACTTCATAGCCGGTGCTTGTCGGCATGGTGTGCAGGCGCTGGCGGCCGCGCGGCAGCGATACCGTCCTGCCCGCCGGCCCGGCGTCGATCAAGTTCCGCAGCACAAAATTACCCCTAAAAGCATAATCCTTCTCTGGTCGCGTGCTGAATAAGGCGCATAATCCCTCGAGAAAAGCAAAAGAAACCGCGGTCAAAGAGCGGACGGGAGGAAGTGCCGGATTCCAGCCTGCATGCCACGGCAGGCGGGCCGGGCCTCTTTTCGCCGCCTTTGCCCTAGCATTCGATCAGGTCGAGGTGAGACTGATGAGTTTCAAGATCGCTATCATCGGTGCCGGAAGCGTCGGCTTCACCAAGAAGCTCTTTACCGACATTTTGTGCGTTCCTGAATTCAGGGATGTCGAATTCGCGCTGACCGATCTCAGCGAGCGCAACCTCCAGATGATCAAGTCGATCCTCGACAGGGTCGTCGAATTCAACAGGCTGCCGACCAAGGTTACGGCAACGACAGATCGCCGTGCTGCCCTCGAGGGTGCCCGCTACATCATCAGCTGCGTTCGCGTCGGCGGTCTCGAAGCCTATGCGGACGACATCCGCATTCCGCTGAAGTATGGCATCGACCAATGCGTCGGCGACACGATCTGCGCCGGCGGCATCCTCTACGGCCAGCGCAACATTCCGGTAATCCTCGATTTCTGCAAGGACATCCTCGAAGTCGCCGAGCCTGGGGCGAAATTCCTGAACTACGCCAACCCAATGGCCATGAACACCTGGGCGGCGATCGAATATGGCAAGGTCGATACCGTCGGCCTCTGCCACGGCGTCCAGCATGGCGCCGACCAGATCGCCGAAGTGCTCGGCGCCAAGTCGCGCACCGAGCTCGACTACATCTGCTCCGGCATCAATCACCAGACCTGGTTCATCGACCTGCGTCTCAACGGCCGCAAGATCGGCAAGGACGAGCTGGTTGCCGCCTTCGAGGCGCATCCGGTCTATTCGCAGCAGGAAAAGCTGCGCATCGACGTCCTGAAGCGCTTCGGCGTCTATTCGACCGAAAGCAACGGCCATCTTTCCGAATACCTGCCATGGTATCGCAAGCGGCCGGACGAAATCACCCGCTGGATCGACATGTCCGACTGGATCCACGGCGAGACCGGCGGCTACCTTCGTTATTCGACCGAAACGCGCAACTGGTTCGAAACGGAGTTCCCGCAATTTCTGGAGTCCGCCGCCAGTCCGATCGATCCCGCCAAGCGCTCCAACGAGCATGCCAGCCACATTCTCGAAGCGCTGGAGACGAACCGCGTTTATCGCGGCCATTTCAACGTCAAGAACAATGGCATCATCACCAACCTGCCGCAGGACGCGATCATCGAGTCGCCCGGCTTCGTCGATCGCTTCGGCATCAACATGGCGGCCGGCATCACGCTGCCGGAGGCCTGCGCCGCCACTTGCATTTCCTCGATCAACGTCCAGCGCATGTCGGTCCATGCGGCAATCTCCGGCGATATCGACCTGCTGAAGCTCGCCGTCCTGCACGATCCGCTGGTCGGCGCCGTTTCGACCCCGGAAGAGGTTTGGCAAATGGTGGACGAAATGGTCGTCGCTCAGGCCCGCTGGCTGCCTCAATATGCCGATGCGGTGCCGGCCGCGAAGGAACGGCTTTCGAAATCCAGGGTCAAGACCCGCGAATGGGCCGGTGCGGCGCGACGCGACGTCCGTTCGATCGAGGAACTGCGTGCGGAAAAAACGGCTCTCAAGCAGGCCGTCTGAATTTCGCCCGGACGGATCGCGGCGAGCTTTCGGGAGGATTTTCCGCACCCGTCTGTACATTGTTCGAGGAGAGATGGAGCAGCGTCAACGCGCTCCTGAACAACAGGGAGGAGAGACGATGAGGAATTTTCGAAACATTGGCATTCTCGCCGGGCTGGCGCTTAGCGTCTCGGCCTCGGCGCTGAACGCATATGCATCCGAGCCGACGGTGCCGCCGGTGCCCGCGCAATTTCCCGCCGAGGGAAAGATCAAATACGTCGCGCGCGACTCCATCGAGGAGTTCAAGGCACTTCCGGAATACCACGAACCCGATTGGGTCACCGACAAATACGTCAAGGCAGGCAAGCTGCCGCCAGTCAAGGACCGGCTGCCGAAGGAGCCGCTGGTCTTCAAGACCGGCAATATGCCGGACGGCGTCGGCGTCTACGGCGATACGATGCGCCATGTCATCGGCGGCCGGCCGGAAGGCTGGAACTATGGCGCGGGCCAGACGCAAGGCTGGGGCGGCATCGACATCGGCCTTTCCGAATGCCTGACGCGCACCGCACCGCTTTTCCAGGTCGAGGCCAAGGACACGGAGCCGCTGCCTAACCTCGCCAGGAGTTGGGACTGGTCGAAGGACGGCCACACGCTGACGATGCATCTGGTTGAGGGCGCGAAATGGTCGGACGGCGTTCCGTTCAACGCCGACGATGTGATGTTCTACTGGGACGACGAGGTGATCGACCCCAATGTCTCGCCGCTGAATGGCGCCACGCAGGAGACCTTCGGCGTCGGCACGACGCTGAAGAAAATCGACGACTACACCGTCGAGTGGACTTTCAAGGACGCCTTTCCGAAGCAACACCTCTACGCCATGGCTTACGGAAAGTTCTGTCCTGGACCGTCGCATATCCTCAAGCCGCAGCATCCGAAATATTCGAAGAACACCTACGAGCAGTTCAAGAACGCGTTCCCGCCGGAATATATGAACATGCCGGTGATGGGTGCCTGGGTGCCGGTGGCATACCGCCCCGACGATATCATCGTCATGCGCCGCAATCCGTACTATTGGAAGGTCGACGAGAAGGGCAACCAGCTGCCGTATCTCAATGAACTGCACTACAAATTGTCGACCTGGGCCGACCGCGACGTTCAGGCGGTGTCGGGGGCGGCCGACATCTCCAATCTGGAGCAGCCGGAGAACTTCGTCGCCTCGCTGAAGCGGGCGGCGCAAAAGGACGCGCCCGCACGGCTTGCCTTCGGTCCACGGCTGATCGGCTATAATCTGCGGATGAATTTCTCCGCCAATGGCTGGGGCAACCCCGACGAGCGCGGGCAGGCGGTTCGCGAGCTGAACCGCAACGAGGATTTCCGCAAGGGCGTCACCATGGCGCTCGACCGCAAGGCGCTCGGCGACTCGCTGGTCAAGGGTCCGTTCACTGCCATCTATCCGGGCGGCTTCTCCTCGGGTACGAGCTTCTACGACCGGAAGTCGACGGTCTACTACCCCTTCGATCTCGAAGGCGCCAAGGCGGAACTCGCCAAGGCAGGCCTGAAGGACACCGACGGCGACGGCTTCGTCAATTTTCCTGCCGGCACCGCCGGCGGCAAGAATGTCGAGATCGTTATGCTCGTCAACAACGACTACACCACCGACAAGAGCCTCGCGGAAGGCGTCGTCGGCCAGATGGAGAGGCTAGGTCTTCGCGTTGTCCTGAACGGGTTGAACGGCGTCCAGCGCGACGCGTCCATGTATTCCGGCCGTTTCGATTGGATGGTCAGGCGCAATGATGAGGAGCTCACCTCGGTCGTGCAGAACACCGAGCAACTGGCGCCGATCGGCCCACGCACAAGCTGGAACCATCGCGCTCCGGAAAACGGCCAGGTCGATCTGATGCCGTTCGAGAAGGACCTCGTCGACATCGTCAACAAGTTCGTCTCGGCGCAGGACAACGACGAGCGCGCCAGCCTGATGAAGCAGTTCCAGAAAATCTCGACGGAACATGTCTATACCGTCGGGCTCACCGAATATCCCGGCGCGCTGATCATCAACAAACGCTTCTCCAATATCCCGCAGGGAACGCCGATCTTCATGTTCAACTGGGCCGAAGATTCGATCGTTCGCGAAAGGGTCTGGGTGGCCGCCGACAAGCAGCAGAAATATGAGCTGTTCCCCGAACAGCTTCCCGGAAAGCCCGGGGACAAGGGTCCGACGAACTGAGTTTCCTCCCCTGACCTAAAAATTCCCGGCCGCGCTGCTGGCGCGGCCGGGACAAAGCCAGCGGCGAGGGGATAACTGAAACCGAGCGAGGAGAGAAACGGCCGATGCTGCGATTTCTGCTTATGCGCATAGCATCCGCGATACCGGTTCTCGCCATTTTGAGCGTGGTTACCTTCGCGATCATCCAGGCACCGCCGGGCAACTATGCCGACTACATCCGCTTGCAACTCATCAACCAGGGTGGAGCCTCCTTTGCCGAGGCCGATGCCCAGGCGAAGGCTTACAGCGTGGAGCATGGCCTCGATAAGCCGGTTCCGCTCCAATACCTGAACTGGATCACCGGCATCATCACCCGCGGCGACTTCGGCTACAGCCTGTATTACAACAAGCCCGTCGCCGACGTGGTGGGCGAGCGGCTGCCTCGCACGCTGCTGCTTGCGCTAGTCTGCCATCTCTTGGCTTCGGTGCTGGGCATCGGCTTTGGCATCTGGGCGGCGACCCGGCAGTACAGCTGGATCGACAGTACGCTATCAGCGATTTCCTTTCTCGGAATGACGGTACCGCGCTTCCTGATGGCGCTGATCATCGTCTATCTGCTGGTCTTCCAGTTTAACGTCTCCGAGATCGGCAGCTTTTTTTCGCCGCAATTTGGCGGGGCGCCGTGGTCCTGGGCGAAGTTCGTCGATCTGGTCCGGCACGTCTGGCCGGTTGTCGCCATCGCTACCTTCGGCGGGCTCGCCTACAACATGCGGGTGATGCGCGGCAATTTGCTCGACACGCTGAACGCGCAATATGTCGAAACCGCTCGCGCCAAGGGTCTCAGCGGCGGTGCGGTCGTGATGCGCCATGCGGTGCCCAATGCGCTGCATCCGCTGGTCATGTATCAGGGAGTGGTGCTGCCCTATATGCTGACCGGCGAGATCGAGACGGCGATCATCTTTGCACTACCGACCGTCGGCCCGGCGATCGTTGGTTCGATGGCGGTCGGTGACGTCTATGTCACGGCGACCTTCATGATGGTGCTGTCGGCGACGCTGATCGTCGGCAACATCATCGCCGACATGCTGCTCGTCATGCTCGACCCGCGTGTGCGCCAATATGCAGGGTCCTGAGATGCTTGCGTTCGAGCCCTCGCTGCCGCCACTTGCGGAGGAGCCGGCCAAGATCAAGCCGCGCGGCAATGAGAGCTACATCGCACTCGTCTGGCGCCGCCTGAAACGGTCCTGGACCGGCATGGCCGGGCTCATCCTGGTCGCGTTTCTGGTGCTGCTGGCGGTGTTTGCCGACTTCTTCGCACCGATGGATCCCAAGGTGACCGATGTCGGCTTCGCCCCGCCGCAGATGATGAGCTTCCATGACAAGGACGGTAACTTCGTTTTCCAGCCACGCGTCTATGCCCTGGCGGATTCGGAAGACCTTGACCCGGTCACCTTCCAACCCGTCGTCGGGCCGGACTATGACCATCCGCGGCTGCTCGGCTTCTTCGTCAAGGGAGCGGAGTACAGACTGCTCGGCCTGCTTCCCGCGAACCGGCACTTCTTCGGCTCGACCGACGGCCAGCCGGTGCACTTCCTGGGCACCGACAAGTTCGGCCGCGACGTGCTGGCTCGTGCGATTTATGGTTCGCGCATCTCGTTGATGATCGCATTGACCGTGGTCTTCATCGTCACCGTGATCGGCACGACCGTTGGCATGGTGTCGGGCTATTTCGGCGGCACATTCGATGTCTGGGTCCAGCGCTTCGTCGAACTGGTGCTCGCATTTCCGCAATTGCCCCTTTATCTGGCGCTGACGTCGCTGGTTCCGGTGACGGCGCCGACCAATGTCTTCCTGGCCTTCGTGATCGTCGTCATGTCGGCGCTTGGCTGGGCGCAGATGTCGCGCGAGGTGCGCGGCAAGACCCTGGCGCTGGCGCGGATCGACTACGTCCGTGCGGCGATGGCGGTCGGCGCCACGGACGGCCGCATCATCATGCAGCATATCTTTCCGAACGTGATGAGCCACGTCATCGTTGCCGTCACGTTGGCGATCCCCAGCGTCGTCCTGCTCGAATCCTTCCTCGGTTTTCTCGGTTTCGCGGTGAAACCGCCGCTGATCTCCTGGGGCCTGATGCTGCAGGACACCGCGACCTATTCGGTCATCGGCACCTATCCCTGGATCCTCTCGCCGGTCGGCTTCGTGCTTGTCACTGTCTTCGCGTTCAACGCGCTTGGCGACGGACTGCGCGATGCGGTCGATCCGTATTGACGTGACATGATGCAACACGCGCTCGTCAAATCCTTCGCACCGCCTGTCCGGCTCGACCATGACGGCCGTTCGGAAAACCCGGTCATCGATGCCCGCAACATCGCCGTCGATTTCAAGGTCGAACACGGCATGGTCGAAGCCGTCAAGGACATCTCGTTCCAGCTCTATCGCGGCGAGACGATCGCCATTGTCGGCGAGTCCGGATCGGGCAAGTCGGTGACGGCGCGCACCGTCATGGGGCTGTTGTCGAAGCGCGCGGTGGTGTCGCCGAAATCGACCGTCGAATACAACGGGGCGAACATCCTGAAATTTTCCGAGCGTGCGCGGCGCAAACTGCGCGGCGACCGCATCTCGATGATCTTTCAGGAACCGATGAGTTCGCTCAACCCGATCTACACGATCGGCAGTCAGATCGTCGAGGCGATACGGGTGCATCGCAAGATGAGCCGCAGGCAGGCCGAGGCAAGGGCGCTCGAGCTGCTGCAGCAGGTGCAAATTCCTGAGCCCCAGGCGCGGCTGAAGCAGTATCCGCACCAGCTTTCCGGCGGTCAGCGCCAGCGTGTGATGATCGCCATGGCGCTGGCCAACGATCCGGACGTGCTGATCGCCGATGAGCCGACGACGGCGCTCGACGTCACGGTGCAGGCGCAGATCCTCAATCTCATCCGCAACCTGCAGAAGAAACTGCGGATGGCGGTGATCCTGATCACGCACGACCTGACCGTGGTGCGGCAGTTCTCCGACTATGTCTACGTCATGCAGCATGGGGAGATGCGCGAGCACAATGTGACGGAGAAGCTGTTCGCCAATCCGCAGCACCCCTACACCTGCCACCTGCTTGCCTCCGAGCCGCGCGGCCAGGCCAATCCGTTGCCGGAAGGCGCCGACGTCATTCTTGAAGCCAAGGATGTGCGCGTCTCCTTCATGCTGCGGCATGGCACGTTCATGAGGCCGGACCTGCGTGAGCTCGTCGCCGTCGACAGCCTCAGCCTGACCCTTCGGCGGCACGAGACGCTGGGTCTCGTCGGCGAATCCGGATCGGGCAAGACCACGTTCGGCGAGGCGTTGCTCAGGCTCAACACCACGGACAGCGGCGAGATCTATTTCGATGGCCAGCCGATCCATGGCTGTTCGCGGGCGCAGATGCGGCCGTTGCGGTCGCGCATGCAGGTCGTCTTCCAGGATCCGTTCTCGTCGCTCAACCCGCGCATGACGATCGGCCAGATCATCGAGGAAGGGCTGGTCGTCAATCGCATCGGCACCACCAGGAACGATCGGATCGAGCGGGTGCGCGAGGCGCTGATCAGCGCCGGCATGCCCGGCGATATCCTGTCGCGCTTCCCGCACGAGTTTTCCGGCGGCCAGCGCCAGCGTATTGCGATTGCCCGCGCCGTCGCGCTCGAACCCGAATTCATCGTGCTCGACGAGCCGACATCGGCGCTGGATCTCTCGGTCCAGGCGCAGATCATCGAATTGCTGCGCAAGCTGCAGCGCGAACGGGGCCTGAGCTACATCTTCATCTCGCACGACCTCAAGGTCGTGCGGGCGCTGTGCCATCGCGTCATCGTCATGCAGCACGGCCGGATCGTCGAAGAGGGGCCGGTCGACGAAGTCCTGTCCCATCCCAAAACCGCTTACACCGAACGGCTGGTCAAAGCCGCTTTCGAGGTAGCCTGATTGCTTATGCCGGAGGTCGTTGTGGCAAGAAATCCCAAGGTCGCTTTCATCGGAGCTGGCTCGACGGTGTTCATGAGGAACATCGTCGGGGACATATTGCAGCGTCCAGCTTTATCCGGCGCTACGATCGCGCTGATGGACATCAATCCGCAACGGCTCGAGGAAAGCGCAATCGTCGTCGGCAAGCTGATCTCGACGCTTGGCGTCAAGGCCAAAGCCGAAACCTACTCGGACCAGCGCAAGGCGCTGGCGGGCGCCGATTTCGTCGTCGTCGCCTTCCAGATCGGCGGCTACGAGCCCTGCACGGTAACTGATTTCGAAGTTCCGAAGAAATACGGGCTGCGCCAGACCATCGCCGATACGCTCGGTGTCGGCGGCATCATGCGGGGCCTGAGAACCGTGCCGCATCTCTGGAAGATCTGCGAAGACATGCGCGCCATCTGCCCGCAGGCGATCATGCTGCAATATGTCAACCCGATGGCGATCAACACCTGGGCGATCGCGGAGAAATACCCCGACATCAAGCAGGTCGGCCTCTGCCATTCGGTGCAAGGCACGGCGATGGAGCTGGCGCATGATCTCGACATTCCCTACGAGGAGATTCGCTACCGCTCGGCCGGCATCAATCACATGGCCTTCTACCTGAAGTTCGAGCATCGCCAGCCGGACGGCTCCTACCGCAACCTCTATCCGGATCTGCTGCGCGCCTACAGCGAAGGGCGGGCGCCGAAGCCTGGATGGAATCCGCGCTGCCCGAACAAGGTGCGCTACGAGATGCTGAAGCGCCTCAGTTACTTCGTCACCGAGAGCTCCGAACATTTCGCGGAATACACGCCCTATTTCATCAAGGACGGGCGCGAAGATCTGATCGAGAAATTCGGTATCCCGCTCGACGAATACCCGAAGCGCTGCATCGAGCAGATCGAACGCTGGAAGGGGCAAGCGGAAGCCTATCGCTCGGCTGACAAGATCGAAGTGGAGCAGTCGAAGGAATATGCGTCCTCGATCATGAACTCGGTCTGGACCGGCGAGCCGTCGGTAATCTACGGCAACGTCCGCAACAATGGCTGCATCACGTCATTGCCATATAATTGCGCGGCCGAGGTGCCATGCCTCGTCGACGCCTCCGGCATTCAACCCACGTTCATCGGCGACCTGCCGGTGCAACTCACCGCGCTGATCCGCACCAATATCAACGTCCAGGAACTGACGGTCCAGGCGCTGATGACCGAGAACCGCGAGCACATCTATCACGCGGCGATGATGGACCCGCACACGGCGGCCGAGCTCGACCTCGACCAGATATGGTCTCTGGTCGATGATTTGCTGGTTGCGCATGGCGATTGGCTGCCGGCCTGGGCGCGTGGAGCGCGCAGCGTTCGGGCGGCCTGAGCATAGGAATGGCGTCCCCTTCGGGCCTGGGCCAGTGCGCTCTCCCACCTTCAATCCGAAGAAGTGACCGGGTCAAAATCCGTAGGAACGACCGGGATCGGTAGCACGCCCGCAGGCATCGATTCATATCGATCCGGGCGGCTTTGCACTGCGAAATGAGGGCCCGGCGCACTGCTGTTGCTCCCAGTCAACGACGACAGTTACACTACCGGCGCGACCATCGGAGCCGATGGCGGCATCTCGTTTCATCCTTGTGAGCGTCATGAATTTCGACATTTCCGTCCGCACCGAGGCCTTCCGCAGCCGGATCGCCGACTTCGTCGAGCGCGAGATACTGCCGCTCGAGATAGACAAGGCTTCCTATGACGGCCATGGCAATATCGCACTGCCGCTGCTCGAAACGTTGCGGGGCAAGGCGAAGGCAGCCGGCCTGTGGTGCCTGCAACTGAGACCGGAGACCGGCGGGGCCGGCCTTTCCAAGATGGATATGGCCGTCTGCTATGAAGAGATGAACCGCTCGATCTTCGGTCCGGTCGTGTTCAATTCCGCGGCCCCCGACGATGGCAACATGATGGTGCTGGAGCGACTGGGGACGCCGGAGCAGAAGCAAAAATGGCTGAAGCCGATCGTCGAGGGCAAGGTGCGCTCGGCTTTCGCAATGACGGAGCCGCATCCGGGGGGCGGCTCCGACCCGTCGATGATCCTGACCAGAGCCGAACGGCGCGGCGACAGGTATGTCGTCAAAGGCCGCAAATGGTTCATCACCGGCGCGCAAGGGGCGAGCCACTTCATTCTCATAGCGCGCACTTCGGACGATCCGCGTCACGGCCTTTCGGCCTTGCTGTTCCACAAGGACCAGCCGGGCTGGCGGATCCTGCGGCGCATCGAGATCATGGGACCGGAGGAGCATGGCGGCCATTGCGAGCTGGAATTCGACGGGCTTGAAATCCCGGTCGAGGATGTGCTTGCCGGCGAAGGCAGCGGCCTCATGGTTACACAGGTCCGGCTCGGTCCGGCGCGGCTCACCCATTGTATGCGCTGGCTCGGCCTTGCCAAGCGCTGCATCGAGATCGCGCGCGCCTATGCCGCCGAGCGTAGCGGTTTCGGGCAGCTTTTGGCCGACCGCGAGAGTATCCAGCTGATGCTCGGCGACGTTGCCATGCGCATCGAGATCGGACGGCTGCTGGTGATGAAGGCGGCCCGGGAGCTCGATCGCGGCGGCTTTGCCCGCAAGGAGGTCTCCATGGCCAAGATCCAGGTCGCGAACGTGCTGCATGACGCCGCCGACGTGGCGATCCAGATCAACGGCGCCCGCGGCTATTCGAAAGACACTGTACTCGAATGGATCTACCGCTACGCCCGCCAGGCTCGCCTGGTCGACGGCGCCGACGAGGTCCACAAGATGGTGCTCAACCGTTTTCTCAACGAGGAGCGTGCAGGCTTCTGGCGCTGGCATGTCGAAGCCGGCAGACAAGACGAAACAGGTCGCGGCGGGAACCGCTGAGCCGGCAATGAGGATGGATTTCGATCCAGTACGCCTGGAGGATTTTCTGAGAGCGCATTTTGGCAATGGCCAAATGTCGCTTGAGCGGATCGTCGGCGGCCAATCCAATCCGACCTATTTCGTCAACTATGGCGGCCGCCGCATGGTGCTGCGCAAGAAACCCCCGGGACCGATCCTGCGCGGCGCTCATGCCGTCGATCGCGAATACAGGGTGATCGAGGCGCTAGCGGCGTCAGACGTGCCGGTGCCGCGGCCGGTGCTCTATCACGATCACGACGGCGACGAGCCGCTCGGCACGCCGTTCTATCTTATGCAGCGGCTCGACGGCCGGGTGTTCCACGATGGCGCGTTGCCGGGACTGGCGCGGGACGAGCGGCGCGGCGTCTATTTTGGCATGGCCGAAGCGCTGGCGAAGCTGCACGCCGTCCGGCCGGAAGAGATCGGGCTCGGCGACTACGGCCGGCCAGGAAATTACTTCGAACGACAGATTGCGCGCTGGACCAGACAGTTGCAGGAATCGCCGAGCGCCCGCATAGCGGCGCTCGAAGCCGTAGCCGAATGGCTGCCGCGAAATCTTCCGCCAGACGACGGCCACGTCTCGATCGCGCATGGCGATTTCCGCCTCGGCAATCTTATCTTCGATCCCGAGCGGCCCGAAGTGATCGGCATACTCGACTGGGAATTATCGACGCTCGGCCATCCGCTTGCCGATCTCGGCTTCTGCTCGATGCCCTGGCATTCCTCGCCTGACGAATATGGCGGCATCATCGGCCTCGATCAGGCCGCGCTCGGGATTCCGACACAGCGCGAATTCCTCGATCATTACTTCGCCCACGCCGTGCCGACGGCGCCGCTGCAGCGGTTCCATCTGGTGTTCGCCATGTTCCGCTTTGCGGTGATCTTCGTCGGCATCGCCGACCGCGTGCTGGCCGGCAGCGCGGTTGCGGCCGATGCGGCGGACGTGGCACCGCTGGCCGGCCGTTTTGCTGCGCGCGCCATGGAAGTCATCGACGGCGCGCGGCCCTGGTGAGGAGAGGCTGGCAATCAGCTAAGCGAGCCGCGATACGCGTTCAGTTCATGCGAACTTCCGGTTCGGCAAGCAGTGGAATCTCCAGGCCACGCCGCAAGCCGGTCGCCACGACCGATACCCTGAATTTTCCGGCGAGTGCCTTGTCGAAGATGGCGCCGACGATGATGTCGGCATCGTTGTCGACCTCCTCGCGGATGCGGGTAGCGGCTTCGTCGACCTCGAACAGCGTCATGTCCATGCCGCCCGATATCGAGACAAGGACGCCCTTGGCGCCCATCATCGAAGCTTCGTCGAGCAGCGGGTTGGCGATTGCCGCTTCCGCCGCCTTCTTGGCGCGGCCTTCTCCGGCAGCCTCGCCTGTACCCATCATGGCGCGGCCCATGTCGCGCATCACCGACTTTACATCGGCGAAGTCGAGATTGATCAGGCCTTCCTTGACGATCAGATCGGTGATGCAGCCGACGCCCGCATAGAGAACCCGGTCGGCCATGGCGAAGGCGTCGGCGAACGTGGTTCTGGCGTCGGCGATCCTGAACAGGTTCTGGTTGGGGATGACGATGACGGTATCGGCGCTTTCGCGCAGGCGCTCGATGCCCTCATCGGCAGCGTACATGCGGCGCCTGCCTTCGAAGACAAATGGCTTGGTAACGACGGCGACGGTCAGTATTCCGGCTGCCCGCGCTGCCTGCGCTATAACAGGCGCGGCACCGGTGCCGGTTCCGCCTCCCATACCGGCGGTCACGAAGCACATATGCGTTCCGGCAAGGTGATCCATGATCTCGTCGATGGATTCCACGGCCGCGGCACGGCCGACCTCGGGCAGGGACCCGGCGCCCAGACCTTCGGTGATATGAGCGCCCAACTGGATCAGCCTCGTTGCCTTCGACATGGCAAGGGCCTGGGCATCGGTGTTGGCGACGATGAATTCCGCGCCCTGCAGGCCTTCGGCGATCATGTTGTTGACGGCGTTGCCGCCGCCGCCGCCGACCCCGACGACGGTGATCTTGGGTCTCATCTCCGAGATTACCGGCCTCGTCGCGGTGTTCATTGCCGTTCTCCCTGGATACGCCGAGTGGTCGCTGGAAGCTTGTCCCGGGCGCACTGCGAAAACTTTGAACCGGGCAGTGCGAATCAGGACAGCCCAGAACGCAGGGAATCAGAGCGCGGAGCGGGCTGCAAGTGCGCGATGTGCCTCATAGGCGACTTGCGTCTGAAAGTTCACGCAATGGCCTTGATACAGTGCAGATCGTTGCGCGGAGCGTCGCACGCTACAACTTCGGCGCGAGGCACTGCGCGACATGGTCGGCAATCGCCAGGCAGGAGGTCAGGCCGGGGCTTTCGATGCCGAACAGGTTGACCAGGCTATCCAGGGCGTGCACCGCTGCGTCCTGGATGACGAAGTCGGCATTGGCCTCACCGGGACCGGACAGTTTTGGCCGGATGCCGCTGTAAGCGGGCTGCAGGCTGCCATCGGCCAGGTCCGGCCAATATTTTCGGATCTCGCTGTAGAAGCGCTCGCCACGAGCTGGATCGACGCGATAGTCGAGTTGATCAATCCATTCGACGTCCGGCCCGAAGCGGGTGACGCCGTCGAGATCGAGCGTCAGATGAACACCAAGCCCGCCGGGTTCGGGCACCGGATAGACCAATCGCGAGAAGGGCGCCCGGCCGGCCACCGAAAAATAGTTGCCCTTGGCATAATGGAGCTTTGGCACGAATTGCTGGTCGAGCCCTTCAAGCGAACCGGCAAGAGCTGCGGCGCCAAGCCCGGCGGCATTGACGAAGCGCGGAGTGGCGATCTCGAAGCGCTCGCCACCGGCAGCGTCCACCGTGTCGAGTACGACGCGGCCCGCTTCGATGCGGCCGGAGGCGACGCGGGTGTTGAGACTAAGTGCCGCCCCGTGCGCCTCGGCATCAGCCAGCAAGGCAAGCATCAGGGCATGGCTGTCGATGATCCCGGTGGCGGGCGACAGCAACGCCGCCGTACACTTAAGGCTGGGCTCCAGCGCATGCGCCTCGGCTTCGCTCAAGGGCACCAGGTCGCCGGCGCCGCAAGCGCGTGCATTGGCCCGGATTGAGGCGAGCACCGGCTCCTGTTCGGCATTCGTGGCGACGATGAGCTTGCCGCAGCGCAAATGCGGGATCGCACGCTCGTCGCAGTAGCGATAGAGCTTTTCCCGGCCCGCCACGCAGAGCTGGGCCTTCAGCGATCCAGCCGGATAGTGGAGGCCGGCATGGATGACCTCGGAATTGCGCGAACTTGTCCCGGTGCCAATAGCGCTCTCGGCTTCCAGGACCAGCGTATCGATGCCGCGCTGTGCCATCTCTCGCGCGATCGCCAGGCCAACAACGCCGGCGCCGGCGACAATGCAGTCGACATGGTCCACGGTCAGGTCAAGCCGAAGTTCTGCATGCGTCCATCCATCCGCTGGCCCTGTCGAAAGCGCTTGACACTATACCGTTCGAGAAAGATGCATCAAACGGCATAATGCACGGGGACCCTGCCGAGCCGGACCGGCGGCAGGACTGTTTTCGCGTGCAGTACAGGAGCCGTCATGGACGCACGACCGAATTCTCCCGAAGCCCGCGACATAAGCTTTCACATGCATGGCTATACGAATGCCCGCAAGCATCAGGAGTCGGGACCGCTCGTCATCGAGAAGGGCGACGGCATCTATGTCGAGGACCTTGCCGGCAACCGTTATATCGAGGCGATGGCCGGGCTTTGGAGCGTCGCGGTCGGTTTTTCGGAGAAGCGGCTGGTCGATGCGGCGGTACGGCAAATGTCCAAGCTGCCTTACTATCACGATTTCGGCTCCAAATCGCATTCGCCGCTGATCGATCTCGCCGAGAGACTGGTGCAGATGGCGCCGGTGCCGATGAGCAAGGCGTATTTCACCAATTCCGGCTCCGAGGCCAACGATACGGCCATGAAGATGATCTGGTACCGGTCGAATGCGCTCGGCCAGTCGGCGCGCAAGAAGATCATCAGCCGCAAGAAGGGTTATCACGGCGTCACCATCGCCTCGGCGAGCCTGACCGGACTGCCCAACAACCACATTTCGTTCGATCTGCCGATCGCAAATGTGCTGCACACCTCGACGCCGCACCATTGGCGCGAGGCACTGCCGGGTGAAAGCGAAGAGCTGTTTTCGACGCGGCTTGCCGACGAGCTGGAAAAGCTGATCCTCGCCGAAGGACCAGAAACCATCGCCGCCTTTTTCGGCGAACCGATCATGGGTGCCGGCGGCGTCATCGTTCCGCCTTCCGACTACTGGGAGAAGATCCAGGCGGTGCTGTCGAGATACGATATCCTGCTTGTCGCTGACGAGGTGATCTGCGGCTTTGGCCGAACAGGTGAGATGTTCGGCTCGCAGGCCTTCGGTATCAGGCCCGATATCATGGTGCTGTCAAAGCAGATCTCTTCCTCCTATTTGCCGATCTCGGCCCTGCTGATCAACGAGAAGGTCTTCGAGCCGATCGCCAACGAAAGCAATCGTATCGGCACGTTCGGCCACGGCTTCACCGGCGGCGGCCATCCCGTTGCGGCAGCGGTTGCGCTCGAGAACCTGAAGCTGATCGAGGAGCGCGATCTCGTCGGCAATGCGCGCACCGTCGGTGCGCATATGCAGAAACGGCTGCGCACACTCGCTTCGCACCCGCTTGTCGGCGAGGTGCGCGGCATCGGCCTGATCGCAGCGGTCGAACTGGTCGGCGACAAGGCGAACAAGGCGCCGTGGGGCACGGTCGGTGCCTTGGGCGGGCTCGTCAACGGCTTCATGCAGCAGAACGGCGTCATCTCGCGCAATATGGGCGATGCGCTGGCTTTCTGCCCGCCGCTGATTATCACCGAGCCGCAGGTCGACCAGGTGATCGACGCGTTTGAACGGTCGCTCGAGGCTGCCGCCAAGCAGGTCCGATCGCCAAGCTGATCGCGCTATTTAGCGACGCCGACCGCGTCCGGAACGACGACCAGCTTGCCGACGAAGTCCTTGGCGATGAAATCGGCCTGGGCGCGATGGAAATCGGACAGCTTGTAGACGCCGCCGACCAGCGGCCGAATCTTCTTCTCCTCGATGTAGCGCACGATGCGGCGGAAATTGGCCCGCGTGCCCTGGCTCGAGCCATGCAGTTGCAGCTGTTTCAGGTACATGGTGCGCAGATCGAGCTGCACGACCGGGCCGGCAATTGCACCAGCCGTGGTGTAGCGGCCTTCCGGCCTCAAGATGCGCAGGAGGTCGTTGAAGATCGCGCCGCCGACCAGGTCGGCGACGACGTCGATCGGCTGGCCGCCGGTCGCCTCGTTGACGGCGGCCGGCAGATCGGCAACGCCACGGGTGATCACCGCTTCGGCGCCGATCTCGCGCACGGCCTGTTCCTTGCCCTTGCCGACGACGGCATAGGGAATGGCGCCGCGCGCCCGCGCCAGTTGCACGATGCCGGAGCCGACGCCGCCCGAGGCGCCGGTGACGAGCACGCGCTCGCCGGCCTTCAATGCGGCGCGTTCCAGCATCTGTTCGCCGGTGAGATAGGCGCAGCAGAAGGTGGCGAGTTCGACGTCGCTCAGATCGGTGTCGACGACGTGGGCATTCTCGGCCGGCACGGTTTGGTACTCGGCATAGCCGCCGTCGCGGCCGTGGCCCATATAGTCGATATCGGCGAGTGAATCGTCGTCGCGGTTATAGATGGAGAAATCGACCATCACCCGCTCGCCGATGCGAGCCGGCGAAACGCCGTCGCCGACGGCAACGATGTTGCCGACCGTATCTGTGCCCTGGATACGCGGGAAGGTCAGCGTGTTGCCTTGCCTGCGCCAGGTCGAGACCGCGGCGGCATCTTCCTCCGTGCCATAGGCGCCCTGGCGCACCCAGACATCGGTGTTGTTCATACCGCAAGCGGTGACCTTGACCAGCACTTCGCCCGGGGCGGGCGAGGGTACTTTGACGTCGGTGCGATAGACGAGCTTTTCCGGTCCGCCGTGGCCGGTCAGCAGCACGGCGGCCATGGTGGCGGGGATGGTCTTGGTCGTGGCATTCATGTCGGTTCTTCAGATGTTGGCAAACACGCTCTTCACCGCATCGGCCGTCTTGGACAGGACGATGTCGGCCTCTTCCCGTGTCAGGCAGAGCGGCGGCGCGAAACCGAGAATGTCGCCCTGCGGCATGGCGCGGCCGATGACGCCGCTTGCCGCAAGCGCGGTCGCGATCTGCGGTCCGATCTTTTGCGAGGCGTCGAAGAAGACGCGGTCGTCCCGGTCGGCGACGAACTCGATTGCCGCCAGCATGCCGTCGCCGCGTACCTCGCCGACGTTTTTGTGGCCACCGACGGCTTTCGTCAGCTCGGCGCGGAAATAGGCGCCGGTCTCGCCGGCGTTCCTGACCAGATCCATCTCGTCTATCAGTTCCAGGTTGGCGACGCCGGCGGCCACGCAGATCGGATGCGCCGAATAGGTCCAGCCATGGCCGAGCGAGCCAAGCTTGTCGGAGCCTTGGACGAGCACCTGCCAGACCTTGTCGGAGACGATGACGCCGGAGAGCGGCGCATATGCCGAGGTCAGGCCCTTGGCGATGGTGATCAGGTCGGGCTTGATGCCGTAGTGGTCGGAGCCGAACATGGTACCCAATCGGCCGAAGCCGGTGACGACCTCGTCGGCGACCAGCAGTACGTCGTACTTCTTCAGCACCGCCTGGATCTTCTCCCAGTAGCCGGCCGGCGGCGGCACGATGCCGCCGGTGCCGAGGATCGGCTCTCCGATGAAAGCGGCGACCGTTTCCGGCCCTTCGGCGAGGATCATCTCCTCGAGCTTGTCGGCGCAGTATTGCGAAAACTGCTCTTCGCTCAGCGAGCGGTCGGCGCGGCGGAAATAGTAGGGCGCCTCGGTGTGCAGGACCGGCGCACGCGGCAGGTCGAAGGCGTTGTGGAACAGGTCGAGGCCGGTCAGCGATCCGGTCATGATCCCGGAGCCGTGATAACCGCGCCAGCGCGAGATGATCTTCTTCTTCTCGGGCCGGCCGAGCACGTTGTTGTAGTACCAGATCAGCTTGATATTGGTTTCGTTGGCGTCGGAACCGGAGAGCCCGAAATAGACCCTCGACATGCCTTGCGGCGCGCGGTCGATGATCATCTTGGAAAGCGTGATCGACGCCTCGGTGCCGTGCCCGACATAGGCGTGGTAATAGGCGAGATTCTTGGCCTGTGCGGCGATGGCGTCGGCGATCTTCTGGCGGCCATAACCGACATTGACGCAATAGAGCCCGGCGAAGGCATCGATGCTCTTCTTGCCGTTATTGTCCCAGATGGTGACGCCTTCGCCACCGGCGATCACACGCGTCGGGCTCTCGCCACGCGCATGCGTTCCCATATGGGTCGAGGGATGGAAGAAGTGATCGCGATCCCAGGCGGCGAATTCGTTTGACTGGTCGAGCATCTTTTTTACTCCTAAGGAAAAGTGTCGGGCGCGGCTCACGCAACGTCGAGGCAGAGATATTTGAGATCGGTAAAGGCTTCGAGCCCGTGACGCGAGCCCTCGCGGCCGATGCCGGACTGCTTGACGCCGCCGAACGGGACCGGCGCGCCGGTGATCTTGACGCGGTTGATGGCGACCATGCCATAGTCGAGCGCCCGGCCCATGCGCAATTGCCGGCCGCCGTTTTCGGTGACGACATAGGCGACGAGGCCGTATTCTGTCGCATTGGCGCGGGCGACGACTTCGTCTTCGCTGTCGAAGGGCGTCACGGCGGCGACCGGACCGAAAGTCTCCTCGCGCATGATCAGGGCGTCGTCGTCAACATCAGCCAGCAGGGTCGGCTGGTAAAACAGCGGCCCGGCCGGATGACGCCTGCCGCCGGTCAGGCAACGCGCGCCTTTGGCGAGCGCATCGGCCACCTGCTCCTCGACCTTCTTGACCGCGCGTTCGTGCATCAAGGGTCCGATTTCAGTGCCGTCAGCGAGGCCATTGCCGGCCCGCAATGCCTCGACGCGTTTAGCGAAAGCAGCGCAGAACCGATCGTATATCGGACGCTGGACATAGATGCGGTTGGCGGCGAGGCAGTCCTGGCCGGAGGTCGCGAATTTGGCGTCGACGGCGATGGTCACAGCCTTGTCGAGATCCGCGTCGGCGAAGACGATCAGCGGCGCATGACCGCCGAGTTCCATCACCAGACGCTTCATCGTCGGCGCACTCTGCGCGGCGATCAACCTGCCGATCTCGGTCGAGCCGGTGAAGCTCATGGCGCGGACGCGCGGGTCTTCGCACATCCGCCCAACGATGGTTGAGGCCTTGCCGGTGAGAACGTTGAAGACGCCAGCCGGCACGCCAGCGCGCTCGCCAAGTTCGGCTAGGGCCAGTGCGGACAGCGGCGTTTCCGAGGAAGGATGCGCGACAATGGTGCAACCGGCGGCAAGCGCGGCAGCCGCCTTGCGGGTCAGCATCGCCGCAGGAAAATTCCACGGCGTGACGACGCCGACGACGCCGAGCGGCTCGCGCCGCACCATCATCTCGGCGTTTGGCAGATGACTGGTGAAGCTTTCGGCGTTGAGGCGTTTGGCCTCCTCGGCATACCACTCGACAAAGGAGGCTGCGTAGTCGATCTCGCCGAGCGACTCCTTCAGCGGCTTGCCTTGTTCGAGCGTCATCAGCAGGGCTAGGTCATTTTTTGCGGCGCCGATTAGATCGAACCATTTGCGCAAGATTTTCGAACGTTCCTGCGGCAGCAATGCGCGCCAGGCGGGAAAGGCGCGCGATGCCGTATCGATCGCCAATGTCGTCTGCCGGGCATCGAGCGCGGCAACAAAAGCAACGGTGGAACCGGTGGCCGGATCGGTCACCTCGAAACTCTCCGCGGTCTCGCTTGCCGTCCAGTGGCCATCGACATAGGCAAGTTCGCGCAGCAGCCGTCGGTCGGCAAGGCGATCAAGCGCTTCATGGCGGTGCGAGCGGGCAAAATGTGCGGACATCATCGGGCTCCCGGTTCGGGTGATGCCGCAAGACTATCTCTGCCGCGCAAACAGAGAGGCTGTTTGCGTGCCGCATGTAGAGAGATTGTCTCTATTGCCCTGCCCAGCCAGACGATCTCTCCGGTATCAGGAAGATGCCGGCAACAGATCCGCCACTGGCAGCACACTCTCCTCCTTCACCGTCTTGGTGACGATGTAGGTGAAATAGCGGTCGATGCCGATCTCGCGTTCGAGCAGAGTGTCGACCAGCCGCTGATAGGCGTCGATGTCGCGCGCCATGACTTTCAGCAGGTAATCGACGCCGCCGCCGACAGACCAGCAGGCGACGATCTCGCGGATGTCGCGGATGACGCGCTCGAAACGGTCGAAATCGGCCTGGCGGTGGCTGGCAAGCGTCACCTCCATCAGCACGGTGGCGACCGGCGCGATGGCGCGCATGGCGATCCTGGCATGGTAGCCGGAGACGATGCCGGCCTTTTCCAGCTTGCGCAGCCGCATCCAGCACGGCGTCGGCGACAGGCCGACCTTCTCGGCCAGCGCCAGCTTGGTGATACGCCCGTCGCGCTGGATGGCGTCGAGGATTTTCAGATCAATCGGATCGAGTTTCGCTGCAGCCATGATCGCCCACTTCCGGTGCCGGACACCATGACGGCGCATTATTTCGATTGTCAATTGCACTGATTTCGATCTCTAATAAGTCATGACATTTTGGCGACCAGATCCCGCTCTTATCCGGCGGCCGGCCTATCAATCGCTCGCCGACCAGTTCGCGCGCGCCATCCATGACGGGCGCCTGGCGAATGGCTCTCGGTTGCCGACGCACCGGCAGCTCGCCGACGATCTCAAACTTTCCGTGCAGACGGTCAGCCGCGCCTATGAGGAGCTGATCCGCCGCGGGCTGGTGTCCGGCGAGGTCGGCCGCGGCAGCTTCGTGCAGACACAGCGCCGCGAGCCGGAGCCGCCCTATCTGCCGGAGCGGCTGGGCGAGGTCATCGACCTCTCCATCCTGAAGCCGGTCTGCGAACCGATGCATCTGGAGCGGCTGAGGCAGGCGCTGGGCTGGCTCGCCGAAAACCTGCCGTCGAGCTCGGCGCTGTCGTTCAGGCCGAACATGGTGTTCCCGCGCCACCGCGCGGTGGGTGTCGAGTGGCTACGCCTCTGCGGCCTCGACGCGTCGCCGCAGAACATCAGCCTGACCAACGGCGCCACTGCAGGGATGACAGTGGCGCTGATGAGCGTGGCGCCGCCGGGTTCAACCGTCGCCACCGAGGCGATCGGCCATCACACGCTGATCCCGCTGGCGCGTTATCTCGGTTTCAACCTCGAGGGTTTGCCGATCGACGACAATGGGCTGATCCCGGAAGCGCTCGACGAGGCCTGCCGGCTGTCGGACATCCGCGCCGTGTTCGTGCAGCCCTCGGTGATCAACCCTACGGCGACGCTGATGGACGCCGCCCGGCGCGGACAGATTGCCGCCGTTGCGCGCAGGCATGATATCGCCATTATCGAAAACGACGTCCTCGGCCCGTTGGTCGAGGACCGGCCGCCGCCGGTCGCGGCGTTTGCACCCGAGCGCACGCTCTACGTCACCTCCTTTACCAAGATCGTAGTGCCCGGGCTGCGCATCGGCTATCTCGCGGCACCCGATCGTTATGTCGCCGCGGTTGCCAACCGCCACCTCGTCTCGAACTGGATGGCGACGCCGCTGGTGGCCGAGATCGCCACCAAATGGGTGACCGACGGCACCGCGATGGAACTCGTTCGATGGCAGCGCGTGGCTTTGCGGCGGCGTCTGGACATCGCCGCCGAGGTGCTCGCCGGAGTGGACTATCGGGCTCATCGCGACGGGCTGCATGTCTGGCTGCGGCTGCCCGATGATCGCGGCGAGGAAAGCTTTGTTTCCCAGGCGCGCCTGCAGGGCGTGGCGATCGCGCCCGGCACGTCGTTTCGCATTTCGCAGACGCCTTGGCATCCAGCTGTGCGGATTTCGCTTGGCTCGACCACGGAGGGGGAACTGCGTGCCGGTCTCGGCGTTGTCACCAAGCTTCTACTCGGCGATCCCGAGCATCTCCTGCTTGCGATCTAGGCAACAATTGGCGGGGAATTGTGCGGAGTCCGAAATATTGTCATGATATTATTTTCTTGATTGACATGATTTGCCGCGATCCGCATCGTTAAAGGCATCGCTTCTCCAGCACGGGAAATTCATTGTCGGCGCCCATCATCAAGATCGACGGCATTTCAAAAAGCTTCGGCACCTTCAAGGTGCTGGACGGCCTCTCCATGCAAGTCATGCCCGGCGAGAAGCTGGCGCTGATCGGCCCATCGGGTTCGGGCAAGACGACGATCCTGCGCATCCTGATGACGCTAGAGCGTATCGACAGCGGCCATATTCAGGTCGACGGCGAGCAGCTGTATCACATGGAGCGTAACGGCCGGCTGCTGGCGGCCGATGAACGGCATTTGGCAAAGATGCGCCAGAAGATCGGCATGGTCTTCCAACTGTTCAATCTGTTTCCGCACAAATGCGTCATCGACAATGTGACGCTGGCACCGATGCTGACCAAAGGCGTGCCGCGGGCCGCCGCCGAGAAGCGGGCGATGGAGCTGCTCGACATGGTCGGCATGGTCGACAAGGCCAAAGCGATGCCGGCGCAGCTTTCCGGCGGCCAGAAGCAGCGCGTCGCGATTGCCCGGGCGCTGGCGCTGTCGCCGAAGATCATGCTGTTCGACGAGGTCACCTCGGCGCTCGACCCGGAACTCGTCGACGAGGTGCTCAACGTCATGCGCAAGCTCGCCGCCGAGACCGACATGACCATGCTGCTGGTCACCCACGAGATGGGTTTCGCCCATGACTTCGCCGACCGGGTGCTGTTCTTCGACCGTGGCAGAATAGTCGAGGAGGGCAAGCCCGACGAGATTTTCCGCCATCCCAAACAGGAGCGCACGCAAGGTTTCCTGAAGAAGATCATTGCGGCCGGACATCGGGTCTGACTGCCATGCGAGGCGGCGACGCCTCAAGCAAGCCAAGAAGACAGACAAACAAGGAGTTGGGAACAATGAAGAAATTTGCCATTTTGGCCGGCGTCGCCGGTGTCGCGCTGACGGCGGTGCTGGCCGCCTCGACGCCCGGCTCTGCCGATGACAGCAAGCTCGAAGAGCTCAAGGCGCAAGGCTTTGCCCGCGTCGCCATCGCCAACGAGCCGCCCTATACGGCGGTCGCTGCCGACGGCAAGGTTTCGGGTGCGGCGCCTGACGTTGCCCGTGAAATCTTCAAACGCCTTGGCGTCAACGATATCGTCGCCTCGATTTCGGAATATGGCGCCATGATCCCCGGCCTGCAGGCCGGCCGTTTCGACGTCGTCACCGCCGGCCTGTTCATGAAGCCGGAACGTTGTGCTGCGGTCGCCTATTCGGAGCCGGTGCTGTGCGACGCCGAGGCGATGCTGGTGAAGAAGGGCAACCCGAAGGGCTTCAAGAGCTACGAGGACGTCGCCAAGGACACCAGCGCGACGATCGGCGCACCGGGTGGCGGCACCGAGGAAAAGCTGGCGCTCACCGCAGGTGTGCCGCGCGAGCGCGTCATCGTCGTGCCGGACGGCCAGAGCGGCCTGAAGATGCTGCAGGACGGCCGCATCGATGCTTATTCACTGCCCGTGCTGTCGATCAACGACCTGGTCAAGAAAGCCAATGATCCGAACCTCGAAGTCATCGCGCCGGTGGTCGGTGCGCCGGTCTATTGCGACGGCGCGGCCTTCAAGAAGGGTGACGAAGCGCTACGTGATGCCTATGATGTCGAGCTGGCGAAACTGAAGAAGTCCGGCGAGTTCGCCAAGATCATCGAGCCCTACGGCTTCTCGGCGGCGGCGGCGATGTCGACGAGCCGCGACAAGCTCTGCTCGGCGAAGTAGGCGCCTCTTTTGCCTTCTCCCCGTTTACGGGGAGAAGGTGTCACGAAGTGACGGATGAGGGGCAGCGCCATACTTTCGTGAGTTCGCGCTGCCCCTCATCTGCCTGCCGGCATCTTCTCCCCGTCGACGGGGAGAAGGATCCAAGGCCACCTGCCTCGCACAACCGCAAGCGTTAGGAACTTTCGAATTTCATGACCCAATGGTCCGGCTATTTCGGCCTGATTTTGCAAGGAGCGCTTGTCACCATCGAATTGACGTTGATGGGGTCGGTGCTTGCCTTGGTCATGGCCTTTCTTGCCGGGCTGGGGCGGCTGTCGCGGTTTTTCGTGCTACGCGCGCTGGCCACCGCCTATATCGAGTTCTTCCGCGGCACCTCGATCTTCGTGCAGCTGTTCTGGGCTTATTTCGTGCTGCCTTTTGCCGGCATTTCGCTGACGCCGCTGCAGGCCGGGGTGCTGGCGCTGGGCCTCAATGTCGGGGCCTATGCAGCGGAAGTGGTGCGTGGCGCCATCAAGTCTATCGGCCGCGAACAATATGAGGCCTGCACCGCGCTCAATCTCGGCCGCTGGCAAGCCATGCGCCATATCATCCTGCCGCAGGCGCTTCTGGTGATGCTGCCTACCTTCGGCAACAACGCCATCGAGCTGCTCAAGGCCACCGCCGTCGTTTCGCTGATCTCGCTCGCCGACCTGACCTTCCAGGCGCAGGTGGTGCGCTCGCAGACCGGCAATACACTGGTGCCGTTCAGCACCATCCTCGTCATCTATTTCGTGCTGGCGCTGCTCATCTCATGGGGCGTGCGGTCGCTGGAACGCCGCATGGCGCGCGGCCTCGACGGGGTGCGCGTCTGATGGAGCGGGCCTGATAATGGAATGGGATTGGGATTTTGTCCGGCAGATCCTGCCGACGCTGATCGAGGGGGTGAAGATCACCATCCTGGCGACGCTGCTCGGCTCGGTGCTGGCGGCCATCGTTGGGCTAGGCATCGCGTTGGCGCGCCGGTCACCGAACAGGGCTCTGTCACGCACTGTCGGGTTCCTTGCCGAGTTCATCCGTGGCACGCCGCTGTTGGTGCAGCTCTATTTCATCTTCTACGTGCTGCCGGATTTCGGCGTCCTGTTGCCGCCGCTGGTGGCGGGCGTCATCGGTCTCGGGCTGCATTACGGCACTTACACGGCCGAGGTCTACCGCGCCGGCATCGATAATGTTCCGCGCGGTCAGTGGGAAGCAGCGAAGGCCTGCAATCTAAACGCCACCCAGACCTGGACGCACATCATCATTCCGCAGGCAATTCCGCCGATGATCCCGGCGCTTGCCAATTATTTCATCGCCATGTTCAAAGAGACGCCGCTGCTGTCGGCGATCACCGTGCTGGAACTGATGAACCAGGCCAAGAGCGTCGCCAATACCTATTATCGGTATATCGAACCGATCACCTTGGTCGGCGCCTTCTTCCTCGCCATCAGCCTGTTCTCGGTGGTGCTGCTGCGCTGGCTGGAACACCGTTATGGGCGGATCGAACGATGAGCGCTGCACTCGATATTCGCATCCACTCGGCCCGGCTGCCGCTCGATGCGCGTCCGCTGGAAAAGCGGGTCGGCCTGATCATCCTCGCAACCGACCATACGAGCGAACCGGATTTTCACCGCATGGTGGCAAGCGATCATATCGGCGTTTATGTCGCGCGTATTCCCTACTCTAACCCGACGACGCCGGACAATTTGCGCAAGATGCAGCCGTCACTGACGGCGGCCGCGGCCCTGATCCTGCCCGACGAGCCGCTCGATGCGATCTGCTATTCCTGCACCTCGGCCTCCGTCGTGATCGGCGATGCCGAAATCGAGGCGGCGGTGCAGGCAGCCAAGCCCGGCGTGCCGGTGGTCACGCCGCCGATGGCCGGGGTGCGCGGTCTGAAGGCGCTGGGTGCCAGGACGATCAGCATCCTCACTCCCTATACGGTCGAGACCAGCCGGCCGATGGCGGCCTATTTCACCGAGCATGGATTCGAAATCGTCAGCTTCACTTGCCTCGGCTTCGAGGACGACCGCGAGATGGCGCGGATTGCACCGAAATCCTTGGTCGATCTGGCCCGCGAGATGACGGCCCCGCAGGCCGACGCGCTGTTCGTGTCCTGCACGGCGCTGCGGTCGGCGGCGGCAGTTGTCGGCATGGAGGAGGCCATCGGTCGCCCGGTGGTCACCAGCAACCAGGCGACGGCCTGGAATTGCCTGCGGCTTTGCGGAGATAAGATGTCGCGCCCGGAATTCGGCCGTCTGATGACGCTGCCGCAGAACTGATTGATGAGCCATGACCACGTCCAGGATAAGCCTCTCCGATATCCGCGCCGCGCGCGAGCGCATCGCGGGCAAGGTCGAGCGTACGCCGACCGTCACTTCACGGAGTCTTTCCAAGCACTTGGGCGAGCCTGTTTATCTCAAGCTCGAACATCGGCAGACCACCGGCGCCTTCAAGCTGCGTGGTGCCTCGAACGCTATCGCCTCGCTGACAGAAGAGGAGAGGACGCGTGGCGTCGTCGCTGCCTCGACAGGCAATCACGGCCGGGCGCTGGCCTATGCCGCTCAACTGCAAGGTATCCACGCGACGATCTGCATGTCGCGGCTGGTGCCGCAGAACAAGCTCGACGAAATCCGCCGGCTGGGCGCCGAGATCCGCATCGTCGGCAACAGCCAGGACGATGCGCAGCAGGAGGTCGAGCGGCTTGTCGCCGAAGACGGGCTGATCATGCTGCCGCCTTTCGACCATCCCGCCATTGTCGCCGGGCAAGGCACGCTCGGGCTGGAGATCATCGAACAGGTTCCTGATGCCGCCCTTGTGCTGGTGCCGCTTTCCGGCGGCGGGCTGGCGGCTGGCGTTGCCGCTGCCGTCAAGGGCGTCAGCCCGGCGACGAAGGTGGTGGGCGTTTCAATGGCGCGTGGTGCGGCGATGAAGGCAAGCCTCGATGCCGGGCACCCGGTGCTGGTCGAGGAACTGCAGACGCTGGCCGACTCGCTTGGCGGCGGCATCGGCCTCGACAACCGGCTGACCTTTTCCATGTGCCGCGACCTGCTCGACGATGTGATCCTGCTCAGCGAGGACGAGATCGCCACCGGCATCCGCCATGCCTATGAGCAGGAGCGCGAGATCGTCGAAGGCGCCGGCGCGGTCGGCATCGCGGCCGTGCTTGCCGGCAAGGTCAAGGCGAATGGCCCGGCGGTGCTCGTTCTGTCCGGCCGCAACATCGATATGACACTGCACCGCAAGATCATCTGCGGCGAAGCAATTGCGGAGAGCGCAGCATGAGCCGTATGACGATCCTCACCGAAGCCGAATTGCGCAAGATCGTGAAGCTCGATCTCGATGCCGTCGCCTGCGTCGAGAACGCGTTCCGGGCGCTCGCTACCTTGCCGGTGGCGATGCCGCCGATCCTGCGGCTGGACATTCCAGAGCATCGCGGCGAGGTCGACGTCAAGACCGCCTATGTGCCGGGCATCGATGGTTTTGCGATCAAGATCAGCCCCGGCTTTTTCGATAATCCCAAGCTCGGCCTGCCCAGCGTCAATGGCATGATGGTGTTGCTGTCGGCGAAAACCGGGCTGGTCGAGGCGCTGCTGCTCGACAATGGCTATCTCACCGACATCCGCACGGCCGCCGCCGGCGCGGTCGCCGCCAAACATCTGTCGCGGGCGGACTCCTCCGTTGCCGCGATCTTCGGTGCCGGTGTTCAGGCCGGACTGCAGCTCGAGGCGCTGATGCTGGTGCGGCCGATCACCGAGGCTCGCATCTGGGCAAGGGATGCCGCCAAGGCCGAAGCCGCGGCGGACGCATTGTCCGAAAGACTGGGCATCGCCGTTCACGCCGAGCCAGACGCGGCAAAGGCAGCCGCCGATGCCGACATCATCGTCACCACGACACCGTCGACCGAGCCGCTGATCAAGGCCGGCTTCGTCTCCGCCGGCCAGCACATCACCGCGATGGGCTCGGATGCCGAGCACAAGAACGAGATCGCGCCGGCGATCCTGCGCATGGCCGACCTCTACGTCGCCGATAGCGCCAAGCAGACGCGACGATTGGGCGAACTGCACCATGCCATCGCGGCGGGCGTGATGGCGGCCGATGCAGAGATCACCGAGCTTGGCCACATCATCGCAGGCGAAAGGCATGGCCGGCGTTCGGACAGCGACATCACCATCGCCGATCTGACCGGCGCCGGGGTGCAGGACACGGCGATCGCCACGCTCGCCCGCGACCGTGCGCGTGCAGCCAAGACCGGTACGATTTTCGAAAGCTGATACCGGCCGCAAGGCCCAACAAACGAGGACCAAGAACAATGCAGCCTAATTTGAAATTCTCGCGTGGCGAATATGCGGGGCGCCTCGCCAAGACGCGGCAAGCCATGGCGGCCAAGGGCGTCGATTTGCTTGTTGTCAGCGATCCGTCCAACATGGCCTGGCTGACCGGCTATGACGGTTGGTCGTTCTATGTGCACCAGGCCGTCATCGTGCCGCCGTCGGGCGAGCCGGTGTGGTACGGCCGCGGCCAGGACGCCAACGGTGCCAAGCGCACCGCCTATCTCGCGCACGACAACATCGTCGGCTATGCCGACCACTATGTGCAGTCGACCGAGCGCCACCCGATGGATTTTCTGTCCAGCGTGCTCTCCGATCGCGGCTGGGGGAAGCTCAGCATCGGTGTCGAGATGGACAATTACTGGTTCTCGGCCGCTGCATTCGCATCGCTGCAGAAGCATCTGCCCAATGCCCGCTTCGTCGATGCCACCGCACTCGTCAACTGGCAGCGCGCGGTGAAGAGCCCGACCGAAATCGATTACATGCGCAAAGCCGCCCGCATCGTCGAAGCGATGCACCAGCGCATCGTCGACAAGATCGAAGTCGGCATGCGCAAATGCGACCTGGTCGCCGAGATCTACGATGCCGGCACGCGCGGCGTCGACGGCATCGGCGGCGACTATCCGGCGATCGTGCCGCTGCTGCCGTCGGGCGCCGACGCATCGGCGCCGCATATGACCTGGGACGACCGGCCGATGAAATCGGGCGAGGGCACCTTCTTCGAGATCGCCGGCTGCTACAACCGCTATCACTGCCCGCTGTCGCGCACCGTTTTCCTCGGCAAGCCGACGCAGGAGTTCCTCGACGCCGAAAAGGCGACGCTGGAAGGCATGGAGGCGGGACTTGCCGCCGCCAAGCCCGGCAACACATGCGAGGACATCGCCAACGCCTTCTTCGCGGTGCTGAAGAGATACGGCATCGTCAAGGACAACCGCACCGGCTATCCGATCGGGCTTTCCTATCCGCCGGACTGGGGCGAACGCACGATGAGCCTGCGCCCCGGCGACCGCACCGAGCTGAAGCCCGGCATGACCTTCCATTTCATGACCGGCCTGTGGCTGGAGACGATGGGGCTCGAAATCACGGAGTCCATCCTGATCACCGAGACGGGCGTCGAGTGCCTGGCCAATGTGCCGCGCAAGCTGGTGGTGAAGAGTTGAGCCCGATGTCCAGCCTTCGCCCATCACCGATCACGCCGACCGTCGATTTCGAGCGCGACGGCGTGCAGCACGGTTTCCTGCGCCTGCCTTACAGCCGCGACGATTCCGCCTGGGGATCGGTGATGATCCCGATCTGCGTCATCCGCAACGGCAACGGGCCGAGCGCGTTGCTCACCGGCGGCAATCATGGCGACGAATATGAGGGGCCACTGGCGCTGTACGATCTCGCCCGCACGCTCGATCCAAAGCAGGTCAGCGGCACGGTCATCATCGTGCCGGCGATGAACTATCCGGCGTTCCGCGCCGGCACCCGCACCTCGCCCATCGACAAGGGCAATCTCAACCGCAGCTTTCCCGGCCGGCCCGACGGCACGGTGACCGAAAAGATCGCCGATTATTTCCAGCGCGAACTCCTGCCCCGTACAGACATCGCGCTCGATTTCCATTCCGGCGGCAAGACGCTCGACTTCGTGCCGTTCTGCGCCGCCCACATCCGGCCCGACAAAATATTGGAGGAGAAGGGGTTCGCTGCCGTGGCAGCGTTCTCCGCGCCTTGGTCGATGAAGATGCTGGAGATCGACGCGGTCGGCATGTTCGACACTGCCGCCGAAGAGATGGGCAAGCTGTTCATCACCACCGAGCTTGGCGGCGGCGGGACTTCGCGCGCGGAAACGGTGCGGATCGCGCGTCGGGGCGTGCTCAACGTCTTGCGCCATGCCGGCATCGTCGCCGGCGCCGTCGCGATGCAGCCGACCCGCTGGCTCGACATGCCGTCGGGCGATTGCTTCTCGTTCGCCGAGGACGACGGGATGATCGAGACGATGATCGATCTCGGCGAGCCGGTGGAGGAGGGCCAGGTGCTGGCGCGCATCCATTCGATCGGCCGCACCGGCGGCGCTCCGCAGGAGATACGGGCCAAAATGTCCGGTCTGTTGGCGGCGCGGCATTTTCCGGGGCTGGTCAAGGCCGGCGACTGCGCTGCCGTGGTCGCCGTGCTGGTCGATTGAGGGTCAGGAAGCTGATGTCGGGAACGGCTCGGCCTTGCCTTTGGGGCGATCGCCGATGGCAAAGACGGCGCTCGCTTCGCTGACGATCGAGACATGATCCTTGGCGGCTGTTCCGGCCGCCGCACTGTCGCCGCGCATGATTGCGGTGACGATGGCGTCATGCTCCTGCCAGGACTGGGCCAGCCGCCCGGGCAGCATGAATTGCGCGCGCCGGAACGGCGCGAGGCGGCCGCGGGTCATGACGGTCAACTCATAAATGTGCTTGCTGTGCGCGCCGCGATAGAGCCGGGTGTGGAACTCGGTGTTGAAAAGCTCATACTCTTCTTCGGCCCCGAGCTGCACCAAGCGCGCCGATGCCTGATGCTCGGCCTCCAGCGTGCGGCGCTCGCCGGCCGTCATGCGCTCGGCCGAGAAGCGCGCGCAGATCGCTTCAAGCTCGGCCATGCTCTCGAACATCGAGGCGAGGTGCTCCTGCGTCACCACGGCGACGGTGGCGCCACGGTTCGGCCGCCTTTCAACCAGTCCCATGGCGCTGAGCCGGCTGAGCGCTTCCCTGATCGGCGTACGTGAGACATCGAAGCGGGCGGCGAGCGAGGCCTCGTCGAGCTTTTCGCCTGGGCGCAGGAAGCCGGTGACGATCCGGTCGCTGATCGCCCTCACCATCTGATCGACGGTCGTGCCCGACCTGATCAAATTGCGCTTTCCCGACACGTCTCCTCCGTCCAGTCTTTTCGCTAGAGCCGAGAGCCACTCACCGGCCTCGATTCCTCCGCAGCTCTGTATGCCTATGTTTTAGCCTTCATGTCAAATTGGCGAGTTTGGAGGCAAAAAGTGTATGCAATTGCTCCGGCTTTGTGCAGGTCACATCGGCACATTCATTGAAATTGCTGAATAAATCCTGCTTCTGAAACTGGCACGCTGATTGCATACACTTCTTTCATTGAGGTGTTAACCGGCCCCAAAGGCCCCACAGAGGGAGCATTCAATGTCCGAGAGATTCATGCTTAGCCGCCGCGACCTGCTCAAGACCTCCGCCGCCGGAGCGGCGCTCGGCCTTGCGTCCGCATCGTTTCCGATCAGCAGGGCCTTCGCCGCGACGGCCACCGTCGGCTTCATCTATGTCGGGCCAAAGGACGATTACGGCTACAACCAGGCGCATGCCGAAGGCGCCGCCACGCTGAAGGGGATCGAAGGCATTTCCGTCGTCGAAGAGGAGAACGTGCCGGAGACGGTCGACGTGCAGAAGACGATGGAATCGATGATCAATCTCGATGGTGCGTCGCTGATCTTCCCGACCTCGTTCGGCTATTTCGATCCGCACATGCTGGCCATGTGCGCGAAATTCCCCGACGTGCAGTTCCGCCATTGCGGTGGCATGTGGAACAAGGACAAGCATCCGATGAATGCCGGTTCCTATTTCGGCTATATCGGCATGGGCCAGTATCTGAACGGCGTCGTCGCCGGTCACACGAGCAAAACCAAGAAGCTCGGCTTCGTCGCGGCAAAGCCGATCCCGCAGGTGTTGCTCAACATCAATTCCTTCCTGCTCGGCGCGCGCTCGGTGGACCCGACCATCACCTGCCAGGTGATCTTCACCGGCGAGTGGTCGCTGGCGGTCAAGGAGGCGGAGGCCACCAACGCGCTGGTCGACCAGGGTGCCGACGTCATCACTTGCCATGTCGACAGCCCCAAGGTGGTGGTCGAGACGGCGGCCGGACGTGGCGCCTTCGTCTGCGGCTATCATGCCAACCAGAGCCCGCTGGCGCCGGAGAAATACCTGACCGGCGCGGAATGGAACTGGGCCAAGGTCTACAAGATGTTCGTCGACGATCTGGTGGCCGGTACGCCGCTGCCCAATTTCACGCGCGGCGGCCTGGCCGACGGCTTCGTCAAGATGAGCCCGCTCGGCCCCGCTGTTGGCGACGCCGCTCGCAAGCAGTTCGACGGCACGCTGGCCGAAATGATGAAAGGCGGCTTTTCGGTCATCAAGGGTCCGCTGAAGAGCAACAAGGGCGTCGTCGTCGCGACCGAGGGCCAGGCCTTCGCCGAGACCGCGCTCGAACTCGAAAGCATGGACTACCTGGTCGAGGGCGTCGTCGGTTCGACCGCCTGAACCGGATCGGAGACGGGGCCATGGCAGACACGGTCAGCACTGCGGGCGCGCCGGCGCTGTTTGGCGCCAGGAATTATCCGGCGGCGCTCGAATGGGCGGCGCGGCGGGCGGAAGCCTTCGTCATACCGCTCGCGGCCCTGATCGTCGGGATGGCGCTGTTCAGCGTGTTCATCGCGCTGGTCGGCAAATCGCCGGTGCAACTCTACGAGACGATGTGGCGCGGCGGCTTCGGCTCGTGGTTCTCGATCCAGAACTCGCTGTCGCGGGCAGCACCGCTTTTACTGGCAGCGCTCTGCGTGGCGCTGCCGGCACGGCTCGGCCTCGTCGTCATCGGCGGCGAAGGTGCGATCGTGCTGGGCGGCGTTGCCGCCGCCGCCATCGGCGTCGCGGCGAATGGCGCGCCGGCTTTTCTGGTCATCCTGCTGATGGGCGTGGCGGGCGTGGTCGCCGGCGGCATCTGGATCGGTGCCGTCGGCGCACTCCGCCACTACCGCGCCGTCAACGAAACCATCTCCAGCCTGCTGATGGCCTATATCGCCATTGCGTTGATGAACCATCTTGTCGAAGGGCCGCTGCGCGATCCGGCCTCGCTCAACAAACCCTCGACCGAGCCGCTGGTGGATGCCTACCGCATCGGCAACATTCCAAGCATGGACGTGCACTGGGGCCTGGTCGTCGGCATTCTCGCCTGCGTCCTGTCCTGGCTGCTGATCGAAAAGACGCGCTGGGGCTTTGCCGCCCGCATCGCCGGCGGTAATGTCAGGGCGGCCCAGGTGCAAGGGCTTGCCGTCGGGCCGCTGATCGTCGGCTTCACCGGGTTGGCCGGCGGCTTCGCCGGGCTGGCCGGCATGCTGGAGGTCGGCGCCGTGCAAGGCAGCGCCAACGCCTCGCTCGCCGCCGGCTACGGCTATACCGGCATCCTCGTCGCCTTCCTCGCCCGCCACAATCCGCTCGCCATCATCCCGGTCGCTTTCCTGCTCGGCGGCATCGGCGCTTCCGGCGGGCTGATCCAGCGCCGCATGGACCTGCCCGACGCCACCGTGCTGGTGCTGCAAGGCATGCTCTTCGTCGTCATCCTGTTCAGCGAAACCTTTTACGGGCGCTTCAAGGTCTTCAATCCAGATCTGTGGAAGAGGGGCTCCTGATGGACGCGACCGAGATCGGCCTGTGGGGCGTGCCGCTCGCCATTCTCGGCGGCGCCATCCGCGTTTCGACGCCGTTCATCTTCGTCTCGCTCGGCGAAGCCATCACCGAGCGCTCCGGCCGCATCAATCTCGGCCTCGAAGGCACGCTGGTCTTCGGCGCAATGACTGCTTACGCCGTAGCGGTGATGACCGGCTCGCCATGGCTCGGCCTGCTGGCTGCCGCAGGTGCCGGTCTTTGCTTCGGCCTGTTCCACGGCTGGATCTGCAAATTCCGTGGCGTGAACGACATCGCCATAGGTATCGCGCTGATGCTGTTCGGCTCCGGTCTCGCCTTCTTCTTCGGCAAGCCGTTCATCCAGCCCTCGGCGCCAGACCTGCCGGCCATCGCCTTCGGTGGCTGGTCGAACATTCCGCAGGTGCAGGCGGCGCTCAACGTCAACGTGCTATTCCTGATTGGTGCGGCACTTGCCGTGTTCCTGTGGTGGGCCTTCCGCAACACCCGCGCCGGCCTGATCGTGCGCGTCGTCGGCGACAGCTCCGATGCGGCGCGCGCCATGGGCCTCAATCCCAACACCGTGCGCCTGCTTGCGACAGGCGTCGGCGGCGCGCTCGCCGGCATCGGCGGCGCCTATCTGTCGCTCTATTACCCCGGCAGCTGGACCGAACGCATCTCGTCGGGGCAGGGGCTGATGGCGGTGGCGCTGGTCATCTTCGCGCGCTGGAATCCGCTCGGCTGCTTTGCCGCGGCACTATTGTTCGGCGGCGCGGGCGCGCTAGGCCCGGCGTTGCAATCGGTCGGTGTGACGCAGGGCTATTATCTCTTCTACGCCGCACCTTACATCCTCACGCTCATCATCATGATCGCCACCTCGTCGCCGAGCCGCACGCTTGCCGGCGCGCCGGGCGAATTGTCGATCACCAAATGACTGGAGTTTTTCCGATGAACGCCAGAGCCGAGATCACCCAGCGCTACATCGACGCCGATCCCTATCCATGGCCCTATAATGGCGAGCTGCGGCCGGACAACACGGCGTTGATCATCATCGACATGCAGACCGATTTCTGCGGGCCGGGCGGCTATGTCGATCATATGGGCTACGATCTTTCGCTGGTGCGGGCGCCGATCGAGCCGATCAAGTCGGTGCTCGCAGCCATGCGGGCCAAGGGCTACACCATCATCCACACGCGCGAGGGCCACCGGCCCGATCTCGCCGACCTGCCGGCCAACAAGCGCTGGCGCTCGCGCCGCATCAATGCCGGCATCGGCGACCCCGGGCCTTGCGGGCGCATCCTGGTGCGCGGCGAAGCCGGCTGGGACATCATCCCCGACCTCTATCCGGCGGCGGGCGAACCGATCATCGACAAGCCGGGCAAGGGCTCGTTCTGCGCCACCGACCTGGAGCTGATCCTGCGCCAGCGCGGCATCGAAAACATCGTGCTGACCGGCATCACCACCGATGTCTGCGTCCACACGACGATGCGCGAGGCCAATGATCGCGGCTTCGAATGCGTGATGCTGGAGGATTGCTGCGGCGCGACCGACTACGGCAACCATCTCGCTGCAATCAAGATGATCAAGATGCAGGGCGGGGTGTTCGGCGCGGTATCGAACTCGGCGTCCTTCGTCGCGCAACTGCCGTGAGGACATGACCTTGAGCGGAAGCATCGGCAAGAAAGCTGTCGGCGTCGAGACCATCGGCATGACCATGCGCTTCGGCGCCTTCACCGCGCTGGACGACGTCTCGATCAAGGTGCCGGCGGGATCATTCCATGCGCTGCTCGGCGAAAACGGTGCCGGCAAGTCGACGCTGGTCAAATGCATGATGGGCTTTTACCACCCGACCTCGGGCGACATGCTGGTCGATGGCCGCGAGGTCGCGATCGCCAGTCCGAAGGACGCCTCGGCGCTAGGGCTCGGCATGGTCTACCAGCATTTCACGCTCGTCCCGTCGCTGACGGGTGCGGAGAACCTGGTCATTTCGCGCGAGAAGGTGCCTGGCGTCATCGACTGGCGCAAGGAGCGCGCCGCGCTTGCGCAATTCATGCAGCGGATGCCGTTCAAGCTGCCGCTCGACGTCAAGGTGGCGGAACTTGCGGCCGGCGAGAAGCAGAAGCTCGAAATCATCAAGCAACTCTATCTCGGCCGCAGCTTCCTGGTGCTCGACGAGCCGACTTCGGTGCTCACCCCCGGCGAGGCGCAGGAAGTGCTTGGCCTGGTGCGCGACATGACCAGTACCGGCGACCTTACGGTGCTGATGATCTCGCACAAATTCCACGAGGTGACCGCCTTTGCCGACGACATCACCGTGCTGCGCAAGGGCCTGCTGACCGGAACCGGCAAAGTCTCGGAGCTTTCGCACAAACAGATGGCGGCGATGATGATCGGCGACCAACCGATTGCAGCACTCGACAGCCGCGCTCCGGTGCCGGCGGGCGCCAGGCGGGTGCTGACGGTAAAGTCGCTGAAGGCGCCCGACCGCACCGGCTTGAAAACCATCGACATCGGCGAGTTCGATGTGAAGTCCGGTGAGATCGTCGGCGTCGCCGGCATCTCCGGCAACGGCCAGAAGGAGTTTCTCGAAGTCCTTGCCGGACAGCGGGCGCGCAATGGCGGCGACGTTCTGGTGAAAGGCTCGCCCTATGGCGCCAGCCGCAGCGAGGCGCGCACGCTCAATGTCCGCTTCATTCCGGAGGAGCCGTTGCGCAATGCCTGCGCACCGAAGATGACGGTGGCGGAAAACATGGCCTTCCGCACCTTCGACCTCAACGAGGCCGGCAAGCCGGTCAACTGGATCAGGATGAGCGCGATCAGGGGCTACGCGGCCCGTCTGGTCGAACAGTTCAAGGTCAAGACGGCCTCGCTCGCTTCGCCGATTTCGTCGCTGTCGGGCGGCAATGTGCAGCGCGCGGTGCTGGCGCGGGAACTGACCGGCGACGTCGACTTGCTCATCGTGTCGAATCCCTGCTTCGGCCTCGACTTCTCCGCCGTCGCCGAAATCCGCGCCCGCATCATGAAGGCACGCAACGCCGGCGCCGCAGTGCTCTTGATGTCGGAAGATCTCGACGAGCTGCTCGAACTTTCAGACCGCATCTTCGTCATGTCGGACGGCGCGCTGGTCTACGAGACGCCGATCGCGCAGGCGAGCGTGCAGACGATCGGCGAGCACATGGCGGGACATCACTGATGGCGGAGATCGAGGCGCTGCCGTTTCCGTTCGCCTTCAAGCCTGAGGCGATGGCGCTGGTCGTCATCGACATGCAGCGCGATTTCGCTGAACCCGGCGGCTTCGGCGCCAGCCTCGGCAACGACGTCAGCCGGGTGGTGGCGATCGTGCCGACGGTGAAGAGATTGATCGAGGGGTTCCGCACCGCTGGCCTGCCGGTGATCCACACGATGGAGTGCCACAAGGCAGACCTTTCGGATCTGCCGCCGGCCAAGCGCAACCGCGGCAATCCGTCGATCCGGATCGGCGATGTCGGGCCGATGGGCCGTGTGCTGATCGTCGGCGAGCCGGGAACGGCGATCCTCGATGAACTTGCCCCATTGCCCGGCGAAATCGTCATCGAAAAGCCGGGCAAGGGCGCGTTCTATGCCACCAGCTTCGGCGACGACCTGAAGCGGCTCGGCGCACAGCAACTGGTCTTTGCCGGAGTGACGACGGAGGTCTGCGTGCAGACGACGATGCGCGAGGCCAACGACCGCGGCTATGAATGCCTGCTGGCGGAGGATGCCACTGAGAGCTATTTTGCCGAGTTCAAGGCGGCTGCCTTGGCCATGATCAGGGCGCAGGGCGCCATCGTCGGCTGGACGGCGACGACGGACCAGGTGCTCGAGGGGATTGCCAATGCCTAACCTTGCCTTTGCCGGCCTCCTCAATGGTGGCTGGCGCGATCTGGCGTTCGAGCATTTCCGCAACGGCATTACGGCGCACTGGCTGCTCAAGGGCGGACCGACGGAACCGTCGGTCGCGATCCTGAACTACCGGCCCGGCGCCAGCGTGCCGCGCCATCGCCATGCCGGGCTGGAAACGATCATCGTGCTGGAAGGCACACAGAGCGACGAGAATGGCGATTTTGCCTCGGGCAGCGTGATCCTGAACCCGGTCGGAACCGAGCATTCGGTATGGACGAAGGATGGCTGCGTCGTGCTTATCCAGTGGAACCTGCCGGTAGTCATCCTGGGCGAGGCCAAATGAGCGACATCCGCTTCGACATAGCGAGATTGCACGCTGCCTATCAGGCTGGCGTCAGCATCGGCGAGATGATCGATGCGGTCGATGCGCGGCTCGCAGCGGCCGATGACCCCGGCATCTTCATCCATCTGGCGAGCAGGGCGGAGATGCTGGCCGAAGCAGAAAAGCTCGGCCTGTTCGATCCCGTGGCAAAGCCGCTGTGGGGCGTGCCGTTCGCGGTCAAGGACAACATCGATGTTGCGGGCATGCCGACGACGGCGGGCTGCGTCGAATTTGCTTATCTGCCGGCGAAAGACGCCACCGTCGTGGCGCGGCTCAAGGCCGCCGGCGCGCTGGTCGTGGGCAAGACCAATCTCGACCAGTTCGCCACCGGCCTGGTCGGCGTGCGCACGCCCTATCCGGTCCCGAGAAACGCGATCGATCCGAAACTGGTGCCGGGCGGTTCCTCGTGTGGCTCGGCAGTCGCGACGGCGCGCGGCATCGTCTCGTTCGCGCTCGGCACCGACACGGCCGGTTCAGGGCGCATTCCCGCCGGCCTCAACAACATCGTCGGGCTGAAGCCGAGCGTCGCCGCGATATCAGCCGCCGGCGTCGTGCCGGCCTGCCGCACGCTCGACTGCGTCTCGGTCTTCGCGCTCACCGTCGACGACGCCTACAGCGTGTTCGAGGCGGCAGCGGCAAAGGACGACGCCGATCCCTATTCGCGTGACCTCGGCGTCCAGGGTCTGGCCGCGCGCCCGCCGGTGCTGACGGTTGGCGTGCCGGCCAGGGCCGACTGGACCTTCTTCGGCGACCAGGCGATGCGGGCGGGCTTCGAGGCCGCTCTTGCCTCGCTGGAGACGCTGGGCTGCAGGCTGGTCGAAATCCCGTTCGGCGATTTCTACGCCACCGCCAACCTGCTCTACGAAGGCGCCTGGGTGGCCGAGCGTTATGCCGCGATCAGGGACTTCATGGAAGCCAACGAGGCGGCCATGCATCCGGTGACGCGCATAATCATCGGCGGCGCGCGAAAGCTTTCCGCCGCGGACGCTTTCAACGGGCTCTACGCCTTGCAAAGCTACAAGGCCAAGCTCGCGCCGGTCATCGCCTCGGTCGACCTCTTCTGTGTGCCGACCGCGCCGACGCACTACACGGTCGAGGCGGTGTTGGCTGACCCCATCGTCACCAACAGCCGGCTCGGCACTTACACCAATTTCGTCAATCTGCTCGACATGTGCGGCATTGCCGTGCCGAGCGGAACCCGTAGCGACGGTTTGCCGATGAGCGTTACCTTGCTTGCCGCGGCGGGCAAGGACCATCTGACGGCGTCGCTTGCGCGCGATGTCTATGCGGCAAGCGGCCTTGCGCTGGGCGCTACAGGCTGGCCGCTGCCGCCGTGTGGCGATGTTTGCGCGAACGTGGACGAAAGCACGATCGAGCTGGCTGTGGTCGGCGCGCATCTGTCGGGGATGGCGCTGAACGGCCAGTTGCAGCAGCTCGGCGCGATGTTCGCCCGGGCTGCAAGAACGGCGCCGCTCTACCGGCTTTACGCGCTCGCCGGCCAGTCGGTGCCGCGGCCGGGGCTCGAGCGCACCTGCAATGGCAAGGGCACAGCGATCGAGGTTGAAGTCTGGCGGCTGTCGCCGCAAGCGTTCGGGCACTTTGTTGCCGCGATCCCGCCGCCGCTCGGCATCGGCACGCTTCTGCTCGATGATGGGACTTCGCCGAAAGGTTTCCTCGTCGAAAGTGCCGGCCTCACCGACGCAGAGGAGATTTCGCATTTCGGCGGCTGGCGCAATTTCGTGGCGGCTCAGCAACAGCCGAGCTGACGACAAAGAATGCCGGTCGCATGCGCGGCGAACCCGGAAGCGCCTGGACGGCGGCGCACCAGCTTCGTGTTGCCGGCCTCGGCCCCTCGCAGATCCGGCGGTTATTCCAAAAGAATCTGCGGACAAGCCCGCACCAGTGGCTGATGCGTGAGAGGCTGATGCAGGTGCAATCGCTGCTGGTGCGGAGCAACCGTAAGCTGGCCGAGGTCGCCGAGGCCTGCGGTTTCTGCGACGTCTGTCATTTCGGGCGCGAGTTCAAGCGCTCAGTGGGATATCGCCGGCCGCATGGCGCCGCATCGAGTTAAGCGCCGGGCCCGGGACATTAGGTCGACGGCCTAGGTCGTATGATGATAGCTGGACTGACTGCTTGCGACCACTCGTCGACCGTCACCCGCCGGAGGCCCCCTTTTGGTTCTGTATATACCGTTGTCCTTAGACACGCCGATCAGAAGCAGCGTCAGCGACCTCATCAGCCTTCGCTCTGACGGCAACGCGATTTTGGCGACGTTCATCGTGCCACACGATAAAACCAAGGCGCTTCGTGTCCACTTTCATGCCAGCTATGTTATGAGAATGTGCGACGAGCACGTCTTGAACCTCGAGGATCTGCCAATAACCCGACAAGGGCTGATTGGGGAGCATTTTCTCTATCAGGTCGAAGGTGCTGACTTTCTACTCCATCAACCCGCGATTAAAGACAGCTATCGGGGAGCGAAACACTTTCGCTGCGTGACTGGATCGACCTGTCTGGACGTCGTCGCAGATGACCCGCCGACTGTGATGTTGGTCTCGCGTGACAGCGCGAACTGATCGCGTCCGTTCAGCTTCGCTCTTAAAGCCGCATTGAGAACGCCCGGTCCCACCACTTTGCCGACATTGGACCTTTATTGTCACGCCCTGGAACGACGCGCGTCCTGTCGCTGTCCCGAACAGTGCTACGATAAGCAGCAAGCCGCGCGTTGTGCCGCCATCGCCATCGATCGTGTCAACGGCTGAGAACAGGCGGTCACGCTCGATCAGCCAAGGCTTGTAGTCCAGCGCCGCACCCGACCAAGCAGCCATCCGGTCCTGCAGCAATATATCTCGCGGATCGGTGGGCTTTCACATGGTCCTTTGTCGGAACTTCGAATGGCAGCTCGAGCAATCCTGCAAGATGAGATGCAGGAGGTGCTCCGCCGGCAATTTAGTGGGATCGGCTTCCGCGAGTGATGGTCGCTTGCCAAGCAGGCTGCCACCGCCCATTGCCAGGCCGGAACCCATTCTCATGTCGTCGGTGATGCGCGGTGGTGCTCGCTCGGCGTCGGAGGCCAGGGCGCTGGCCAACGTTCCGATGTGGCGAGCCAGCCCTTCGAACTCCGCGCGGGCGGAGTCGATATCCGGCTTGGCGCCTGAAGGCGCACCCAATGTCGCGCTGGGGAATTCGGCAATCAAGGCAGGGCCGGTGCGGGCGCGGATTGTCTCTGCCGCCGCCTTGAAGGCCGCGGCGTCATAGGCCTGCTTGCCATCGAACATCCCGGCGATCGTCTTTGCCGCCGCGGCCATTTCCTTCATCGAGGCCTGGCGAGCCTCGATGACCGCATCACGGCCCGAATGGGCAGCGGCGAGCACGACTGAGACGCAGGCAAGCGACAGCACCGTTACAGCGGCTGCGAGCCTCACTGGGCCACGCCTTGTCCCGCCAGCTCGTCGATGATCGGGCAATCCGGCCGCTCGTCACCGTGGCAGTGACTGACCAGATGGTGAAGCAAGCCGCGCAATCCGACCAGTTCGGCGATCTTCCTGTCGATCTCCACCAGTTTGGCTTTCGCGATCGCCTTCACGTCGGCGCTGTCACGTTCCCTGTCTTGGTACAGCGAGAGCAACTGGCGGCATTCGTCGACCGAAAACCCCAGGCTGCGCGAGCGTTGCAGGAAGCGCAGCCGGTGAATATCGGCCGTCGAGTAATCGCGATAGCCGTTGTCTGTCCGGGCCGGGTGCAAGAGCCCGATATCCTCATAGTAACGGATCGTCTTGGCCGGCAGGCCGGATTTTTCGGATGCGACGCCGATGTTCATGGCGGAAATCTCCTTTGTCGGAGGAAATAGACCTTCCAGTAGATGGAAGGTCAACATGATGTGGCGATTTTGGATGCCCGACGCAACCGCCCGCCGGCTCCAACCGTTTGCCTGCCAACAGCGCATACTGAACCTTCGGGAAGAAATCAGTTTTCGGAAACGTTTATCGAACAGCGCTCAAACTCGGCGCCCACTCCGGGTGCCGATGAGCAAGGACCCTCCGGCGGCACGCTACACCGTGCAGACGCCGAGGAGACAGAATATGCCCGTCGACGCCTATATCAACCGGATCGCGACAGCGGTGCCGGAGCACGAGGTTCATCAATTCTATCTGCGTTTCGCTGCCTCCATGCTCGCGGTCGATCGCCGGAGGATCTTCGAACGCATGGCCGATCTTGCCGGCATCGAGCACCGCTATTCCTGCTTTGCGCCGGCGTCCGACCCCGAAGGACCGTCCGCCGACCTGGCCGGGACCTTCATCCGCGGTGCGTTTCCCGGAACGGCGATGAGAATGGCGATGTTCGACGATGCCGCACCTGTTCTGGCGCAAAAGGGCATCGACGGATTGCAGCTTGGCGACGACGCTTCCCGCATCACCCATCTTATCGTCACCACCTGCACCGGCTTTTCGGCACCTGGCATCGATCTCGAGCTGGTTGCGCGTTGCGGCCTGCCGGACGGCGTCGAACGCACGATGATCGGGTTCATGGGTTGCTATGCGGCGATCAACGGCCTCAAGCTGGGCCGCCACATCGTCCGCTCCGAGCCGCAGGCCAAGGTACTGCTGGTCAATATCGAGCTCTGCACGATGCATCTGCGCGAAACCACCGAGCTGGAAAGACTGCTGTCGTTCTGCCTTTGGGGCGACGGCTGCGCGGCTGCGCTCATCACTGCCGAGCCGGCCGGCATCGAGCTCGATAGCTTTCGCTGTCTGGTGGCGAGGGAACGGCGGGACCTGATGCGTTGGAACATTCGCGACCACGGCTTCGAAATGGTTCTTTCCGGCCAGGTGCCGGCAGCGATTCATGAAGCGTTGCGGAGCAACCAGGCCGCCATCCTCGGCGGTCGATCGGCGCAAGACATCGACCTTTGGGCCGTGCACCCGGGGGGACGTTCGGTGCTCGACGCCGTCGAAAGGGCCCTGAAACTCGAACCCACCGCGCTGGAACCATCGCGTGAGGTCTTGCGCCGGTATGGGAACATGTCGTCTGCGACAGTCATGTTCGTGATGAAAGAGATGTTGAAGGCGCCACCCGGCCTGCTCGGCTGCGGCATGTCGTTCGGTCCCGGGCTGACTGCCGAAACCATGCTCTTTCGAACCGTGTCATGAGCGGCCTGGAGCATCGGCAGCTTGCGCCGGAAATCCTCGACGGACTTGCGGCCGACGATCCGCGAGCACTGACCGCCCGCCACGACCTTCGTCGCATCAATATGCTGATGTTTCAGGTGCCGATCATGACGTCGTTACTCAGGAGGTTTGTGCCAAAGCCGCCACGCCGCATTTTGGAGATCGGTGCCGGCGATGGCTCCTTCATGCTGGCGGTCGCGCGGCGCATGGTCAGGCATTGGCCCGGGGTCGAACTGGTAATGCTCGACCGCGTCGACCTCGTCACTGCGCAATTGCGCGGCGATTTTGACAGACTGGGATGGACGGCCGAAGGCGTTACCGCCGATGTCTTCGACTGGGCAGGAAAGAATGACGGTACGCGGTTCGATGCGATCACCGTCAATCTGTTCTTGCATCATCTCGATGATGAGCAGCTCGTGCGCCTGTTTTCGCTGATCAGGCAGAAAGCCCCGTTGCTGCTTGCGACAGAGCCATGGCGGGCGAAACTGGCGCTGGCCGCGACCCGTCTTCTGCCGGCAATCGGCGCCAATGACGTCACACGAAACGACGCGGCGCAGAGCGTGCGTGCCGGCTTTCGCGGCAGCGAGCTTTCCGGTCTCTGGCTTGCGGCCAACGGCAAACCGGTCGAAGAGCGGCGCGCCGGCCTATTTTCCCACATCTTCGTTGGCGCCAGCGCGGGGTAACGACCCATGACGGGATTGTCGACTCATGACGCGATCATCATCGGCGCCGGCCCGGCGGGCACCTCCGTCGCGCTCACGCTGGCCCGACGCGGATGGGCCGTCGCCATTGTGGAAAAAAGCGCGTTCCCGCGCCGCAAGGTCTGCGGCGAATACATCTCGGCAAGCAATCTTGCGCTTCTGGACCAGCTGGAGATCGGCGACGCCTGGCGTGCCAATGCCGGCCCCGAAATCCGCCGCGTCGGTTTGTTTTCCGGCGACACCTGCGTCGAGGCGGCAATGCCAGGTGCAGGAGCTGGGCCACGTGCAAAAGATGGCTTCGGCCGGGCGCTCGGCCGGGACATTCTCGATTCCCTGCTTTTGCAGGCGGCACGCTCGGCGGGTGTCGAAATCTTTCAGCCCTGCCGCGCCGTTGCCATCGAGCGGGATGGCGAGATGCAACGGGTACGAATTCAAGCCGGAGATGAAACGGCGATGTTGCATGCGCCGGTGATTGTCGCCGCTCACGGCTCTTGGGAACCGGGACCATTGCCCAGCCAGCTCGGAAAGGCCAATCGCCCGTCGGACCTGCTCGGCTTCAAGGCGCATTTCACCGGGTCGTCGCTCGCGCCGGATTTGATGCCTCTGCTGGCCTTCCCCGGCGGCTATGGCGGCATGGTCTCGGCGGATCATGGCCGCTTGTCGATCTCGTGCTGCATTCGCCGCGATATGCTCGCGCGGTTGCGTAGACAACATGACCCCAAACACCGGAGCCATGTGTCGGCCGCCGATGCGGTCTCCCGCCATCTCGTGGACTCATGCCGGGGCGTGAGAGACGCCCTGGAACCGGCGCTTCTCGACGGTCCGTGGCTTGCCGCAGGTCCGATCCGGCCGGGAATTCGCTTGTGCTACGAAGGGGACATCTTCCGCGTCGGCAACGCAGCCGGAGAGTCTCATCCTGTCATCGCCGAGGGCATCTCGATGGCGCTGCAGTCCGGCTGGCTGCTGGCTTGCGAACTCGCATCCGCGCCAAGTGGCCGGGCAGGGCGCGAGGCCGCTGCCACACGCTATGAGGCGGCCTGGAAAAGACTGTTTTCGACGCGGGTCTACGCTGCCGCGGCCCTTGCTGGAATTGCCCTTCGCCCCGGCAGCGCCACCTTGATGGCGGCGATCGTCCGGAATTTCCCGCAGGCACTGACATTGGGCGCGCAACTGAGCGGCAAGACCAAGCCGGTTCCAGGCTTTGCCTGACGAGTAGTGCGGGGTCGTGTTGTCCTGGTCGTCTAATATGCTACCGCTACAGCTGGCAGCTGGCCCCTTCTCCCCGGAATTGCCATCGCATAGCCGTATGCTTGAAGGTATCTACGGCTTCAGGTTCGCAGGTATTTGACCAGGGCTGCAATCGCGAGCAAGAGGGCGACGAACACCAGGACCCAGACGAGCGCCATGCCGCCCATCATCCACGTACCCATTGGTCCATTCATCATTGCAATCACCTTTACGGTCAGTGAAGGCCCGCCTTCGTCGGTAAGCATCGGCGACTGCGAAGGCAATTAGCTCGCCGTGGATTTCGGTCAAGACGACCAGGAAACCGATCGGCCGCCTGTCGCCTTGTCCCGCCAACCGGAAGTGTCCTGTCCTTGCCGTCTCACATACCTCCGCCGCAGCCGTCCGAGAGATCCCAGACGTCGACGACCTGCTTGCCGGTGAAACCGTGCTCGCGGATCAGGAACTTCGCCAATCCGCCATACACTTTCCAGCGCCAGCATTGGCAGCAGCAAGGGCCTTTCTCGTTGGAATTAGCCATCGCATAGTCATAGGCTTGCTGCTCGTCGCCGGAGAGTTTCACATCGTAGTAGGGCATCATCTTCTGTGCGATGCCGGCTGGAATATCGTACGGATCGCTTGGGATCATCGCGATCTCGCGGTACCTGGCCAAACCGTTCACCTGCTCGGCATAGCGCTTTGTCTCCATTGGGCTGCAGCACGAGCCCGTAATCCGCGACATCGCCGGCATGGTCGCGATCGACTCCGTGAACTTGGCCGAACACGTGCTGTTGCCGTTCTGGCTGAGATATTTGAAACGGCGCACCAGATCGGAATCCTCCGTGGCGATCGCCAAATCCGGCCTCTTGAGCAAGCCGACGACCGCAGCGGCGCCAAAGGCGCTGCCCAGAACAACCGTCCGTCGGGTTGGGTAGCATATCCGGCTCATTTGCTGTTCCTCGCCTGCTCGATCAGTTTCTTCATCGTTGCGAGGTCGGTCGCGCCGGGGAAAATCTGCTCGCCAACGACGAAGCTTGGCGTTCCGCTGATCTTCAGCGCCTGGGCGAGTTGCGTATTCCGGTCGATCGACGCCTGGATATCGGGCCGCTGCATGTCGGTCTTCAGTTTAGCCACATCGAGACCGACGTCGGCAGCCACCTTCAGCACGACCGCTTCGGTCACCCGCGTCTTCACCGCATACAAGGCCTTGTGGAATGCCATGTATTTGCCCTGGCGCATTGCGGCGAGAGCCGCCTTGGAAGCAAATACGGAATCCGTGCTGAGGATCGGGAATTCCTTGTAGACGATCTTGAGCTGCGGATCGTCGGCCACGGCTTGCGCCATGATCGGCGCAACCTGCCGGCAATAGGGGCAGTTGTAGTCGAAGAACTCGACCATGGTGACGTCGCCTTCGGCGTTGCCGCCGACTGGGCTCGCCGGGTCCCGGAAGATATCGTCGGCCTTGGCCGCCAGGGCGGCTTTCGCCTCTTTTGCCGCAGCCTCGCGCTGGCGGGCATCGAGGCTCTGCAGCGCCTCCATGACGACTTCGGGATGCGCGAGGATATAGTCGTGGATGCGCTGGTCGAACTGGTCCTGGGACATCTCGCCCGCGGCGATCGCCTGACCGTGAGGATCGAGCGCGAGCCAGACCGTTGCACCGGCCAGAACGAAGGCACGGGCCATTTTGCCGATGGCTCCGCGCAGTGGATTGGACTTGTAGATCACAGGGTTCTCCTTCCCTCTGTTTCGCCGGACCGCCGGCATGTGAATGGTGCCTCAGAACATGCCCTTGATCTTCGCCCACCATCCCGTTTCCGGCTCATGGTGCGGGCGCTCGACATTGTTGGTGAGCGCATTGACGAAGGTGACGAGATTGACCGCGGCGAAATTCAGGCCATGGAAATTCGCCCGCCAGCGGCCCTCCTTGTCGATCACATGGGTGACGGTGCCGTGCATCTGATAACCATCATCCGTCAGCGTGAACTTGTGGCCGAAGGCCTCCGCCAGTCTGCGGGTCGCATCCTCCGGCTGATCCGCCGGCGTGGTCAGGAACAGCCAATTGACGGGGTCGAGCCCGTGCGCCGGCCCGTATTTGCTGAGCACGTCCGGCGTGTCCCTGGCAGGGTCGGTGGTGATGGTCACAAAGGTGACCTGGCCTTTCATCGGCGTGCCGTTCACCATTTTCTGGACTTCGGCGATCTTCTCGGCGTGCAGGGGGCACACATCCGGGCACGATGTGTAGATGAAGTGGAGGACGACCACCTTGCCGCGCAGGTCTGCCGTTCGCACGACACGCCCATCGGCGGTGCGCAGCGTGAAATCAGGTGCCGGCTTGTCGATCGTCTGGAAATATTTCTCGTCGCCCTCAAGCATGGCGTCGATTTCGTCGAGTGAGTGGGCTTGGGCCTGATACGAAAAGCCCGCGGTCAGCGCCGCAATGGCAGTTACGCTTAGCAGCAAACACCTCCACTCGTTCAAAGCCGATGCGAGGCAGCGAGCCTTCAACCCGGACATATCTGTTCCTTTCTCACTCGGCGGCGATGCGGCTGCGGATGAAGTCGACCAAGTCGGGCGCGTCCCATTCGGCCGGCCCAATCAGCCGGCCGATCTCCTTGCCATCGCGATTGATCAGCAGGGTTGCCGGAAGGCCGACGGTGCCGATGGCAAACATTGCCTTGCCCGAGGCATCGATGTTGAGGGCGAGGTGCTTGATGCCGATCTCGGCAAAGAACTTCTTCACAATCTCAGGACCGGCACGGTCCATCGACAGCGCGACGACCTCGAAATCCGGACCGCCCAGTTTGGCCTGCAGACGATCGAGCGTCGGCATCTCCTTGCGGCAAGGCGCGCACCATGTCGCCCAGATGTTGAGCAGCACGACCTTGCCGCGGAAATCCGCAAGCGTTTTCAGCTTGCCGTTGCCGTCCTCGAAGCTGATTTCCGGTATGGGGACGGGCGCCTCGTGAACGACAAAGTTCTGCGGTGGCTCCGCGGCTGATGCCGGCGGCAAAAATGCCAGCAGCATGCCAATCAGGACCGTTGCCAGTTTGCTCACAACAGCCTCACTCGGTCGCGTAGACGGTGGGTGCCTTGCCGTCCTTGGTGAAGGCGTAGACGACGAAGGGGCCTTGCTTCTCACCACCCATGCCTGGAGCGCCCGTCGGCATGCCGGCCAGCGTTATGCCGGTGATGGCCGGGCGTTCGGTCAAAAGCTTCTTGACGATCTCGACCGGCACCAGGCCATCGACGACATAGCCGTCGACCATCAGCGTGTGGCAGCCTTCGAGGTCGGCCGGCACGCCGGCATCGCTGCTGATCTGAGAGAGATTGTTGACCGGCTTGATGTCGATCTTGAAGCCGTTGTGCTCGAGATAGTTGGCGTAGGATTCGCAGCAGCTGCATTGCGGGTTCTTGTACATGACGGCGTTGATCGTGGCGGCGAAGGCAGGCAGCGGCGTTGCGATCAGCAGGGACAGTGCGGCTAGGCGGTAGGTCAGTTTCATTGCAGTTCTCCTTGGTTGGATAAAACTTTCAGGTCACGCGGAACACTGTCATCAGGCCGGCCATCTGGTGGTCGGCGACATGGCAGTGCAGCATCCAGTCACCGGGATTGTCGGCAACGAAGGCGCATTCGATCGTGTCCTTGGGGGCGAGCAGCACCGTGTCCTGCCATTGCCGGTGCGGTACCGGCGAGCCGTTGCGCGAAAGCACCGACAGGCTGAAGCCGTGGACGTGCATGGGATGCCACCAGGCGGTTTCGTTGCGGATGGCGAGACGGCAGGTGGCGCCGCGCGACAGCGTGAACTGCGGCGCCATTCCGGCGTGGCCGTCGCCGGTCATCGACATGCCGTTGATTGCCCAGGCGGCGGCGCCGTTCATGCCGGGCATCCCCATGCCCATCATGCCGCCGACGCCGGCCAGCTTGCCGCCGCCCATCATGCCGCCCTGCAGGACGATTTCATGCCGTTCGGCCTTGGCCACGTCAGGGGCCGGCAGCGGATTGGCCGGCAAGCGAAGCGGCGCATCGAGAGGATGATCGCGCAGCGGCGCTCCGGCGTCATAGGCGAGCGTGGTCAGGGTGTCGGCGAGGCCATCGTAGTAATCGTCGATCACCGCATGCCGGCTGCCGGGGTCGCCCTGCAGGCCGAGCAGGACATCGACCCGCATGGCAGGCGCCAGCACCAGGCGGCCGCTTTCAGGTTCGTGCGGATCGCAGGGCTGGCCGTCGATGGCGACGATGACCGGCCGGTGGCCTTCGAAGCGCAGAGCCATGATGCGGGCGAGCGATGCATTGGCCAGCCGCAGCCGGAGACGCTCGCCGGTCCGCACCTTCTGGTCCGCCGGGCGCGCGCCGTTGAGGGTCACGAGACCGCCGACGCGGCCGGACATGGCGGCATCCATCGCGCTGCCGAAGCCGGCGGCGATCTGCCCATCGGCCGCAAGCCGCCAGTCTTGCAGCAGCCACAGAATGTCGCGATCGACGGCGATCGGCTCGGCCTCCTCGACGATCAGCGCGCCGGCAAGGCCACGACCGAGCTGAACCAGGCTGTTGGCGTGCGGGTGATACCAGAAGGTGCCGGCATCGGGCGGGGTGAATTCATAAATAAAGTTTTCACCGGGCCTGATCGGCTTCTGCGTCAGGCCGGGTACTCCGTCCATCGCGTTCGGCAGCCGGATGCCGTGCCAGTGAACTGTGGTGTCTTCGCCAAGTCCGTTCTCGACGATGATGCGAGCGGGCTGCCCCTGGCGCAAGCGCAGTGTCGGGCCTGGGACCGTGCCACCATAGGTCCATACCGGAGTGCGCGGACCATCGGGGCCGGTGAGCCGTGCCTGGCCCGGCGCCGCCCTGATCCGGTGTTCGTCGGTAGCGAGTGCAGGGCGGATCGCTGCGGAGGCGGCAATGCTCGCTGCCGCAAACAGGACTTTGCGGCGCGTTATGAACGGACTTGAAACGGAATTCACCCTTGTGACCCCTGCGGTAACCGACGGCGAACGTCGCGATATCGATTGAATTGCTGCCGCGCCCGCTGCGCGGTACACGCAAGCGGGCGATCAGACGCCGTCGATCAACCGCGGAAACGGCAGAACGGCGTCAGACGAGAGCGCTGGGTCTTGGAGGGAATGGCTCGGGCAGCAGACTTCGCCCATGCAGGAACGCGGCGGGACGCGCCGGCGGCAGCTCGGCCCGCAGCCATCCCGTCACGGGGAGAGCTTGCGGCAGCACCGCCAGAACCGGTGCGACGCAGGTCGGCGCACATTGCATCGGTTTGTCGTTGTCGGCCGAGCTCTTGAGGCAAGCGCTGCAGTCGCCGCCCTTGGCATCGGCCATCTTGGCCATGTCGGTGGTGCCGGTATCTGTGGCCATGATCATGCGGCTGTCGATTGCCATCCTGGCCGACATGACGGCGGCCTGGGCTGCGGACAGGCTGAACCCGGCGGTCACGAGAACCGCAAGCAGCATGACCAGGAGGCGTTTTGGTGACAGACGTGCCATCATCCGCTCAGGTTGACCGCAAAGCGCGGCTTTTGCAAGCTCGGCATGCTGTGACATCGGCGCTGGTGCGAGCTCCGGTCTTGCGAATCAATGATGAGGATGCTCACATTGACCGTGATCTGACAGCACCTCGATCACACGGCATTCGCAGACTTTCCCCTGCCGGCAGCCCTCAACCATCAGTTCCAGCTCGATCTTCAATGCGGTAAGGCTGCGTATTCGCTGGACGACCTCGGCCAGACGGGCTTGGGCGATGGCGTCGGCGGTTCCACAGGGCTGGTGGGGATTATCCTGCAACGTCAACAGCGTCCTGATGGCCTCGATGTCGAACCCAAGCTCGCGCGCGTGCCTGATGAAGGCGAGCCGGCGCAAGTCGGCCGCTTCATAATGCCGGCGATTGGCTTCGGTGCGGGCAGGGGCTGGAAGCAAATCGATCTGCTCATAGTAGCGGATGGTTGGAACCTTCACGCCGCTGCGTCGGGCTGCTTCACCGATGGTCACACCTGCTGACATTTTTCGCTTGCTCCTCTAGTCACTAGAGGATGTAGCGTCGCGTTGAAAGTTACAAGAGATGCGAGATGACTGCGATCGGACAAGAGACAAAATTCCGCGTGGAAGGCATGGATTGCGCCAGCTGTGCCAGCAAAATCGATACCCTCGTGCGGCGGATGCCTGGTGTGCAGGATGTTAGCGTATCCGTTTCGGTAGGCACTCTGACGGTCATTCATACTCCCGAAAGCAATCTTGACGCGATCGCGAGGAAAGTCACCGGCCTCGGCTACGCTGTTGCTCCGCTGACCGCCAAGTCTGGAGCGCCGGCCTCCGATCAATTGGCCGACCATGACCACAGAACGCACAGTCACGACAAGAAATTAGCGGGATTGCATGGCAACGATGATGCGCCGATGTCTGGGCCATGGTGGAACAGCGCCAAGGGCCGCCTGACCATCGCCAGCGGCGTCGCCTTAGCGGTGGCTTTTGCGGTTCATTACATGTGGCCGGCCACTGACCCTTGGGCCTTCATCGCCGCCATGCTGCTCGGCCTGGTGTCGATCGCGCGCCGAGCGGTCATGGCCGCAGTCGCCGGCATTCCGTTCACAATCGAAATGCTGATGACCGTGGCGGCCGCCGGCGCCGTGATCACCGGCGCCGGCGAGGAAGCGGCGACGGTCGTCCTCCTGTTCCTGATCGGCGAATTACTGGAAGGGGTGGCGGCCGGGAAGGCACGTTCTAGCATCCAGGCGCTCACCACACTGGTTCCCAAGACGGCTCTAGTCGAAGTGGATGGGACGAGCCGCGAGGTGCCGGCCGAAAGTCTGTCCGTGGGGGACATCATTCTGGTGCGGCCCGGTGATCGGATTCCGGCTGATGGCGAGATCACCGAGGGTGACAGCGCCATTGATGAATCGCCTGTGTCGGGTGAAAGCGTCCCGGTGGGCAAGAACGTTGGCGACACGGTTTTTGCCGGCACTATCAACGGCGACGGCGTGCTGCACATCAAGGTGACGGCGGCCTCCGCCGACAACACGATTGCACGGGTCGTCAAGCTCGTCGAGGAGGCGCAGGAAAGCAAGGCGCCCACCGAGCGTTTCATCGACCGTTTCTCGCGCTGGTACATGCCCGGCGTGGTCGCCGTCGCGGCGCTCGTCGCGATCATGCCACCGCTGCTCCTTGGCGGCGATTGGAACGAATGGATTTACAAAGGTCTGGCGCTGCTGCTCATCGGCTGTCCGTGCGCGCTGGTCATTTCTGTGCCGGCGGCAATTGCGGCGTCGCTTTCGGCCGGAGCCCGGCGCGGCCTGCTGATGAAAGGCGGGGCGGTGCTGGAAGGGCTCGGCACCATCACTGCCGTGGCGCTCGACAAGACCGGCACGCTGACGCTCGGCAAGCCGCAGGTAACCGACGTGGTTGCAGTCGGCGCCAGTGAACGCGAGATCCTTTCCCTCGCGGCAGCGCTCGAGACCGGTTCCAGCCATCCGATGGCCCTGGCCATTCTGCAAAGGGCCAATGCTGACAAGGTTCCGGTGCCACCTGCTGCCGAGGCCAGGGCGATTGGCGGCAAGGGCGTCGTCGGTCGCGTCGGCGGCAAGAGCCTGTTTCTGGGCTCGCCGGCCGCTGCCGGCGAAAAGGCGCCGCTGCCAGCCGACCTGGCCGCACGCATCACGGCATTGAACGATGAAGGAAAATCGGTGTCGGTGCTGCTCATCGACGACGCTCTTGCCGGCTTCATCGCCATGCGCGACGAACCCCGGCCGGACGCGTTCGCCGGGCTGAAGGCGCTGACTGACGCTGGTATCAAAACAGTCATGTTGACCGGTGACAACAAGCGCACCGCCGCTGCCATCGGCAAGCAACTCGGCATCGAGGTGCTCGCCGGATTGCTGCCCGAGGACAAGCAGCGCATTGTCGGTGAGTTGAAGCGGCAGGGGTTCAGGGTCGCCAAGGTCGGCGATGGCATCAACGATGCGCCAGCACTTGCCGCGGCCGATGTCGGCATCGCCATGGGCGGCGGCACGGATGTGGCTCTTGAAACGGCTGACGCAGCAGTGCTGCATGGACGCGTCGGCGACGTCGCCGCCATGATCAGGCTGTCCCAAGCAACCATGGCCAACATCAAACAGAACATTACAATGGCATTGGGGCTGAAGGCAGTGTTCCTGGTGACGACGATCACTGGCATCACCGGCCTGTGGCCCGCCATCCTCGCCGACACCGGGGCGACGGCCCTGGTGACAGCCAATGCCATGCGGCTGTTGCGCTGGAAGAGCAGCTGGTAAGAGCATCAACAGCATCCCATCAGGACAGGCCATGCAGCAAGCTATTACGTCGGACGGCCTTCGCCGGGTGGTGCTTGTCGTCGCGCTGCTGAACCTCGGTTATTTCGGCATCGAATTCGCCGTGGCGCTGGCGATCGGCTCGGTGTCGCTGTTCGCCGACAGCGTCGATTTTCTGGAAGATGCCTCGGTCAATCTCCTCATACTGCTCGCCATGGGATGGTCGCTGCGTGCCCGCTCGCGCGTTGGCATGGCGCTGGCGCTTATCCTTTTGGTGCCGGGCCTGGCGACGCTGTGGACCGCGTGGGAAAAGTTCAACATGCCGGTGCCGCCGCAGCCAACGGCCCTGACGCTGGCGGGGTTGGGCGCCTTGGCGGTCAACCTGTCATGCGCCTACATGCTGGCGCGCTACCGCCACCACAGCGGCAGTCTTACCAGGGCGGCATTCCTCTCGGCCCGCAACGACGCCGTCGCCAACATCGCGATCATACTGGCCGGGTTGGTGACGGCCTTCCTATGGCGATCGGCATGGCCGGATCTGATCGTCGGCCTGGGAATCGCGGCACTGAATGCAGACGCGGCGCGCGAGGTGTGGGAGGCCGCTCGGGAAGAGCACCGAGCCGTTTCGTGAACTCCAAAACGCTCAGCGCGCTGCCGGATTGCGAATGCGGCGATGCAGGGGCGCCAATGCAGGGGCGCAGACCGGCCTGCAGTGATCCAGAAACTGCGTGATCTCTAATATAAGCGCACACTTGCAAAGCGGGCGGAGGAGAAACGGCCCACAAGCACGCACCTCATCAAAAGGCCCGCGTCTCCGAAGAGGGCGCGGGCCGGTTTTCGGCGGCATGCGCTAGGCGGGTATCAAGACGGCGATGCGGTGGATGCCGACCACCTTGCTGGTGTTGGCTGCCTCGTCGGTCTTGCCCTTGGAGCAGGTATACATATCACCTTCCTTGAGCTTGAATTGCTTGTCGGCTTTTTTGATCGTGAATTCACCGGCGGTAATGGTGCACACCATGTCGTTGTCCATTACCATTGCAGGAGCAGCTGCTCCCGGCTGAAAGACCACATCGACAATTGAGATGCTCTTGTAGGCGGGGATATCGGAATTGCCGGTGCCGACCTCAACCACCCTGACGCCGGGGGCTATTTCCTTGCCTTCCTTCGGGCCGTATTTCTTGACCTTTGCAGCTGCCGCCAGCGTGAACAAAGGCGTTACCGCGGCCGCCGTCACGCCGAGCGCGATTGCAGACCTGCGATTTATGGTTTTCATCGCATCCTCCCGTTATGGCCACGCACCAATGCGCATGGTTGCAATATATTAGCACATATGCAGATAATTGCAGCACGGCGTTTGGGAGCTTCCGGGAGCGAACCGCCTCCCGGTCGAATGCGACGGAATAGCGAACAACTCCATGCTATGCTGGCGAGCCATCAAACGGGCGACGGGGGATAGCAATGTTGGAAACGGACAAGGTGTTCGCGGGCTCAATTCCGGAAAACTACGATCGCTATATGGTGCCGTTGATCTTCGAGCCGTTCGCTGCGGATCTTGCACGACGAGCAGCGTCCTTGTCGCCAAGCGCCGTTTTGGAAACCGCCGCGGGCACCGGGGTTGTCACCCGCGCGTTGGCGCCAAAACTGTCCCCCGATGCAAGCTATGTCGTAACCGACCTCAATCAGCCGATGCTCGACTACGCCGCTTCGCGGCAAGCTCCCGACGATCGCATCAAATGGCGTCAAGCTGATGCTCTGGCGCTACCGTTCGAAAATGCGGCCTTCGATCTCGTTTGTTGCCAGTTCGGCGCGATGTTCTTTCCCAACCGCTCATCTGCCTACCGCGAAGCCCGGCGAGTCCTGAAGCCTGGAGGACATTTTCTATTCAGCGTATGGGATCGCATCGAGGAGAATGTATTTGCGGACGATGTGACGAATGCTCTGGCGAGGATTTTTCCGAACGATCCGCCGCGCTTTCTGGCACGCACGCCGCATGGTTACCACGATACGGCACTGATCCGCAGCGAGCTGGAGGACGCAGGTTTTTCCGGTGTGGTGATCGAGACGAGGGCCGAACAAAGCCGTGCCTCCTCGCCGCGCCTTCCGGCCGTTGCTTATTGCCAGGGCACTCTTCTTCGCAACGAAATCGAGGCCAGAGAGGCGGGAAAACTGGACGCTGCAACCGACTATGCCGCAGCCGCGATTGCAGACAGGCATGGCAGCGGCGAGGTTGCTGCCAAAATTCAGGCTCACATAGTGGTGGCTGTGGTCTGAACGGTTCATCGTTTCACGGAAACGCTCTATCTTTTTGTTTCTGCGCAATTCCGGACGAAAAACCGTTTCACACTTTCCTGAAATTGCTCGAGGTGTTGGATATCCCGTTCCAGCACTTCGCGACATTCAGCTGCCATGCAGCAAACGTCTTGCCGCTATCGCGAATTCCGAGATGATGACCGTTCGTTCGCCCGAGTAGCAGGTCGACAAATGCCAGGTCGATAATCGCCGGTTTGACCGATCGCCGGGGCTTGATGGCGGCGGCTGCCGGCCGTGCGATTCTGGTCGGCCTGGCTTCACTTTGGCAGCCACGGCCGACTCCGCCCAGCAAGGTCTAGTCATTTCGCTTTCTTGACTCGGCCGACAAAAACGGGCAGCAAAGTCATCATTGGACGGCATTTTTGCCAACTATGCAGGTTTTGGAGGGCGTTTTTCGGTGTGACCGTCGCCCAATCGGCGGTCGGTAGAGGGATTGGTTAACCAACTTTGTCCATCTTTTGAATCAATCGGCAACAGACGCGAAGTGTGCTGGGGGCACCAGGCGAACTGTGAATGTCACGGCTGCGAAATCCGCTAGCCGGCATCGGCCGATTGAGAGTGGTTGAATGGCGTTTGTAAGTGCGAAAACCCGGGGTGACAGTCCTGCAACTGGATTGACTTCGATGAGGCCCGGCCTGCGCTGGGTCGCGGTTCCGGCCGTCGGCGCAGCCATTGCTTTATGGTCGGTGGCGACCTTGGCCGGCCTCTATTCGATGGGAACCTCGCTCACCGCCGCTTCCAACGGTCTTCCGCAAAGCCTGCTCGCGCCGCGCACCATCGCGCTCGCCGATCCTCGCCGCAGTCTTGCAAAGGCGCAGGCCCCGACATGGGCCGCGGCAAACGCAGCGCTGTCGGCCCAGCTGCTGCAGCATGGATGCGATGCCAACTGCCTGCGGTCGGCATCGAACTTCGTTCACCAGGGAAAATCGGCGCGTCTCAAGCGCAATGCCGTGCCGCATATCGCCGACGCGCCGCGGCAACCAAGCTTCGACGACGTGGTGGCCAAAGCAGCGCTGTCGCCGCAAAAGCTTGCCGTCGTCTTTGCCCGTGCCTCCTCCGGTTCACCCTTCAAGCTCGCAAGCCTGCCGGCCGACGCCCGGTTCGCCGAGCCGGTACGCATACCCGATCCGAACGGCCCGGCATCGGTGCGCTTCGGGCCGGCGGTGGCGGAGATCGAACGCTCGTCGCGCCTGGCGCTGGCGTTAGCCAATACATTGCCGGAGCAGATGATCGACGTGCTCCCGGCAGCCGTCGCGGCAAGCGAGCCCGCGGCTTCGCAAGAGCCACAAGAGCCTGAGGTCCAGCTGGCTTCGCTGCCGCCGCAGGACGACATGCCCGACAGCATTCCGCTGCCGACGCTGCGTCCGCGGGCGGTCATCGATCAGCCGGCCGAGGCGCCGCAGGCCCAAGCGCCGAAAGACCGGGCGCCCAAGGATCAGGCCTCAAAGGCCCAGGCAGCAAAAACGGAGCCGCCCCAGGCATCCAAGGCCCAGGCATCCAAGACCCAGGCAGCCAGGGCGAACAAGGTGCAGACGGCCGACGCTCCGCCGGCCGAGACGCAACCCGGCAGCCTGTCGCCTCGCAATTCGTCACAAGCGGCAGTGCCGGCGGTGTCGGGCAAGCCGGGCAAACGGTCGAAGACGCAGGGCGGCGACATGCTGGCCTATGCCAAGCCCGACATGCCTTCCGGCAGTCTCGGCGGGGCCTTCAGGAACCTGTTCACCACGCCCGGCATGGGCAGCGGCGTCGCCGTCTACGACATCTCGGCCAAGACTGTCTATATGCCCGACGGTTCGCGGCTGGAGGCACATTCGGGATACGGTTCGATGGTCGACCAGCCGCGCTACGTTCACAAGAAGAATGTCGGTCCGACGCCGCCCGACACCTACAATCTGACGCTGCGGGAATCGCGCTTCCACGGCGTCGAGGCACTGCGTCTCACCCCTGCCAGCGGCAGCAACAAATATGGCCGCGACGGCCTGCTCGCCCACACCTACATGCTGCGCGGCGGCCGCGCCGAATCCAATGGCTGCGTCGTCTTCAAGGACTATGCCCGCTTCCTCGCCGCCTACAAGAAGGGCAAGATCAAGCGCCTTGTCGTGGTGCCGCGGCTGTCGAAGCCGCTGACACGCGTCGCCCAAGAGGGCCGCGGCGCTTAGACGGTTGCGGCGACGCACTACGAAAGCCGTTTTGTCGCGATCCTTCGCGCCCCCCTCTGTCCTGCCGGACATCTCCCCCACAAGGGGGGAGATCGGACTTCGCGTTTGTCTGCCGTCATCCTGCAACGCTGGCGATTGGCGAAATCGCGGATAACAGCCAATCTCCCCACAAGTGGGGGAGATGTCCGGCAGGACAGAGGGGGGCGCTGTCCCGCCGGCATTGCTGGTTTTGCCGCATGGACGTTCCCGCCCGCTTTCCAACAGATTGTCAGCAGCCGGCCGCGAGACGGTTTTCATTCCCGGCCGAGGATATTATGACTGACCCGTAGGGGCGGCTCCAGCTTCAAACAATCAAGAGGACATCATGACAATACGCGCTGTCGTCTGGGGCGAGAATATTCATGAGCGGACCAACGAGGTAGTCGCTGGCATCTATCCCGAGGGCATGCACGCGACGATTGCCAATGCACTGAAGCTTGACCCGGAGATTTCGGTGTCCTGGGCAACGCTGGAGCAGCCGGAGCATGGGCTGCCGGCCGACCGTCTGGCCGAGACCGATGTCTTGCTGTGGTGGGGGCACAAGGACCATGGCGCCGTCGCCGACGAGATCGTCGAGCGCGTGGCGCGCCGTGTCTGGGAAGGCATGGGGCTGATCGTTCTCCATTCCGGGCATTTCTCGAAGATATTCAAGAAGCTGATGGGCACACCGTGCACGCTGAAATGGCGCGAGGCTGGCGAGCGCGAACGGCTTTGGGTGACCAGCCCCAACCATCCGATCGCTGCGGGACTGGGCGAGTATTTCGAGCTCGAGAACGAGGAGATGTATGGCGAGCAGTTCGCCGTGCCGGAGCCGCTCGAGACCGTGTTCATCTCCTGGTTCCAGGGCGGCGAAGTGTTCCGGTCGGGGCTGACCTATCGCCGCGGCGCCGGCAACATCTTCTATTTCAGGCCCGGCCACGAGACCTATCCGACCTATCACGACGCCAACGTCCACAAGGTGCTGCGCAATGCGGTGAGATGGGCGCACAACCCGCAAGGCGCCAATCCGGCCGTCCTCGATGCGCCGAACGTGCCGGTGGGAAAGGCGCTCGAGCCGATCGTCGAGCGCGGCGGAAAGCTGCATTCCGCGGGCGAAGCCGGCTTTCGCTAGACCACGATCCCGAACTTTGGTTCGGGAAATCCATGATCGAACAAGAAGATAAAGCCCGTCCTAAGGATAAGAATCATGCGCCTCTTGATACTCGGCACCGGCTGGATGGCGGAGGAGCACGCTAGGCAGTTCGGCAAGATCAAGGGCGTCGAACTGATCGGCGCCGTCGATCTCGACCGTACGCGTGTCGACAAGTTTTCGGACATCTACGGTATCCCCAACCGGTTCGCGTCGCTAGACGAGGCGCTGGCATGGGGCAAGTTCGACGCGGTGGCGAACGTGACGCCCGATCGCATCCACCATCCGACTACCATGATGCTGATCGCGGCGGGCAAGCCGGTGCTGTGCGAGAAACCGCTGGCCGAAAATTACCAGCGAGCCAGTGAAATGGCCGATGCCGCCGAGCGGGCCGGCATCATCAACATGGTCAACCTGACCTATCGCAATGTCGCGCCGCTGCAGAGAGCGCGCGCCATGGTGCTGGCCGGCGAGATCGGCACGGTCAGGCATGTCGAGGCGTCCTACCTGCAGAGCTGGCTGGTGTCCAAGTTCTGGGGCGACTGGCGCACCGATCCGAAATGGCTGTGGCGGCTGTCGCGCGGCCATGGCTCCAATGGCGTGCTGGGCGACGTCGGCATCCACATCCTCGATTTCGCCAGCTATGGCGCGGCGCTCGACATCGATCATGTGTTCTGCCGGCTGAGATCCTTCGACAAGGCGCCCGGCAACCGGATCGGCGAGTACGGGCTCGACGCCAATGACAGTTTCACCATGTCGCTGGATTTCAGCAACGGCGCCTTCGGCGTCGTCCATGCCAGCCGCTGGGCGACCGGCCATTTGAACGAACTCCGCCTGCGCATCTACGGCGACAAGGGCGGCATCGAAGTCGTGCACAATCTGACCGGCTCGGAGCAGAAAGTGTGCATCGGCGAAGACGTCGAGAACGCCAAATGGCAGGTTCTGGATGCCGGAACGGTGGCGACCAACTACCAGCGCTTCGTCGATGCAGTGCGCAACGGCGTCCAGGCCGAACCGTCGTTCCGGCATGCTGCCGAATTGCAGAAGGTCCTCGACCTCGCCGTCGTCTCGGATGAGAAGAGGGCTGAATTGAGCACGCACGCGGATGCGCAATAGGCTTGGGTTCCTCGCCGCGGGCGTTTTAGGGTCAAAACAAAACCGAGTTTGCATCTCGGCCGTTCATGGCAGGAAGTGACGGCTATGAAGGAAGAGTTCATCGTCTTGGCGAGAGGCCATCGAGCAGGAAGCCGAGGCCTTTCCGAAAAGCACCATCCCAATCGTTATCCAACAGCAGACGAGAGCGTTCGATCGTCGGATAGCGTTCGCTGAGGCCTGTAAGGCGCTGCTGCGTGTCGGCTCTACCGTCGTCCGAGAGGTCGAAGTTCGCCCGGCTGATGGTGGCGCCCATCACATAGTTCCACAGCGACCATATCGCGACGTTCAGATGGGTCAGCGCGCCGCCGACAGCCGCGCGCTCGCCATCACGAGGGCCGAGCAACAGGGCTTCGCCTTGCCGTTGTTTCGCATGAGAAGAGGGCTGAATTGAACACGCACGCGGATACGCGATAGACTTGGGTTCCTGCGCCGCAGGGCGAGGGAGAGGTGGCCGCAAAGCGGCCGGAGAGGGGTCTTTGGCAGCGAGGGCCTTCGCAAGAATGAAATGTCTTTGATGTCGGGACAAGGTCGCACGCAATGACATGGTCAGCGCAATTCCCCCTCTCCGTCTCGGCGACCCGAGTGGTTTGTGAAACTCGCTAGCCGCGAGCGAGACTGAACTAACTCGGAAGGTCAGTTGACACTTCGCCGCAACGGCCCATCCTCGATTGTTGGCCTACCTTTCCGACCAACTTTCGAACAGGGAGGAAACAATGGAAGCCGTCAATCGTAGATCCACACTTGCACTCGGTCTTACACTGGCCGCAACGCCTCTGATCGCTTGGGGGACACCAGCAGCCGCCCAGACTTACGGCCCCGATGAGGGCAAGGAAGTCTCACCCGGCGTCAGAGTTGTAGCGCTTGGTGAGCGCAAGTCGGTCATACCAGCCTATGCAACGGTGAAGCTGCGCGATGTTGTCATTCAGCCCGGAGCGAAGACGGCTGACAACATGATGAAGAACGACATGCTCTGCCACATGACTGAGGGAGAACTTTCGGTCGTTCACAACAAACAAAAGTTCACAGTCAAGAAGGGCGATGTTTGGGCCTGCGCTAATGGCGCTACGACAGAAGGCACCCAGAACACGAGCAGTGCGGTCGCGATCATGCGGGTCATCGATTTGATGCCCGCATAAGGGAAGCGGCTGGCGGAAGTGCGGCAATGGCCGCCCTAAGAGGAAGCCCGGCGCGCATCTGTCGTATTAGGGAACGTCCAGCGAAGGGCCGCTTTCCATCCATCTCGGCCATCGACGACAGCCAGCTGAGTTGAGTTTGAACCCTAATGCCGCAGGATCTTGCTCAGGAAGGCGAGGCTGCGGTCCGTCTTCGGGTGCGAGAAGAACTCGTCCGGGGTGCCGCTCTCGACAATGGCACCTGCGTCCATGAACACGACGCGCTGGGCGACCTTGCGGGCAAAGCCCATCTCGTGCGTCACCACCATCATGGTCATGCCTTCCTCGGCCACCGCGACCATGACGTCGAGCACTTCCGAGATCATCTCGGGATCGAGCGCCGATGTCGGCTCGTCGAACAGCATGATCTTGGGGCGCATGCCGAGGCAGCGCGCGATCGCCACGCGCTGCTGCTGGCCGCCTGAGAGCTGCGCGGGATAGGCGTCGACCTTGTCGGCGAGGCCGACCTTGGCCAGCAGCTCGCGCCCGGCCTTTTCGGCCTCGGCGCGCGGGATATTGCGGACATGGATCGGCGCCAGGGTGACGTTCTCGAGCGCCGTCTTGTGCGGATAGAGGTTGAACGACTGGAAGACGAAGCCGATCTCGGTGCGCAGCCGCGTCATGTTGGTGGCGGGGTCGCCGAGGCGCTGGCCGTCGACCGTCAGGTTGCCGTCGCGGATCGTCTCCAGCCCATTGATGCAGCGGATCAAGGTGCTCTTGCCCGAGCCGCTCGGGCCGCAGACGACGACCACTTCGCGCGGCTCGACGCTCAACGTGATATCCCTGAGCACGTTGAGCTGGCCGAACCATTTGTTGACGCCGCGAAATTCAATCATGCCGGTGCCATTTTTGCTGGAGTTCGACATCACAATTGCACCTCGCCATGGGCCGCGCCCATGCGTTGCTCCAGCCGGCGGGCCAGCATGATCAGGGGGTAGCAGACGATGAAATAACCGAGGCCGACGAGGAAGAAGACGAGCAGGCCGTTCGGCACACGCTGCACCACCAGCCAGCCGACGCGGGTGAGATCGGTGAGGCCGATCGCCGAGACCACCGAGGAATCCTTGATCAGCAGCACATATTGCCCGACCAGCGGCGGCAGCACGATGCGCATCGCCTGCGGCAGCACCACCTGGCGCATGCGCTGCCAGCGCGACAGGCCGGACGCCAGCGCCGCCTCGACCTGGCCGGTCGGCACCGAGCGGATGCCGGCGACGACGATCTCGCAGATGAAGCAGGCAGCCAGATTGGTCAGCGCGATGATACCGGCGGTGAAGGCGTCGAGCTCGATGCCGAGTTCCGGCAGGATGAAGAAGATCAGAAAAATCTGCACCAGGAACGGCGTGCCGCGGATCAGGTCGACCCAGGCGCCGATCGCGCTGCTGATCAGCCGGTTGCCGCCGGTGCGCAGGATACCGAGGCCGAAGCCGAGCAGCGTGCCCAGCACCAGGCTGATCAGCGACAGCACCACGGTCATGCCGAGGCCGCGCAGCGCGAGGGGATAGCTGCCGGCGATGCTTTGCAGCTGCTGCCAGATCATGTCCGTGCCCCCGCCAGGCCGAGCCAGCGCCCGGAGAGTGCCGCCAGTCCCTTCAGCCCGTAATAGAGCAGGAGGTAGAAGGCGGCGATGGTGATGAAACCTTCGGCCGGCATGAAGCGGTCGGAGGCGAGCAATTGTCCGGCGCGCGTCAGTTCGGCGACCGAGATCAGCGACAACAGCGCGGAATCCTTGACCAGCACGATTGCCTGGCCGAGCAGCGGCGGGATGGTCACCTTCAACGCCTGCGGCAGGATGACCAGGCGCATACGCTGGACATAGGTCATGCCCGAAGCGACGCCGGCCTCGACCTGGCCGCGCGGGATCGACAGGATGCCGGCGCGGATGATCTCGGCGACATAGGCGCCGCTGTTCAGCGACAGCGCCAGAATGCCGACGACGAGCTCGGGCAAAACGAAGCCGAGCCGCGGCAGGCCGAAATAGAGGAAATAGAGCTGCGCCAGCAAGGGCGTGGCGCGCACCGCGTCGATATAGGCCTTGGCCGGGACGCGGAATAGCCGGCCGCGCTGCAGGTTCATCGCGGCGAGCACGATGCCGACGGCGAGCGCGCCGGCAAAGGAGAGGACAGACAGCCACACGGTCGTGACGAGGCCCTGCCCGAACAGGGGCAGATATTCGACGATGGTGCGGAAGCTGAAGTTTTCGAGCATGTGGGGCGGTGAATGGTGAATGGGGAGTAGGGGAGTAGGGGAGTAGGGGAGTAGGGGAGTAGGGGAGTAGGGGAGTAGGGGAGTAGGGGAGTAGGGGAGTAGGGGAAACGGCCATCCCGGACGCGCTTCACTACTCCCTACTCCCTACTCACTCTACTCAGTGATCCTTCTTCCAGGCGTCGGAATTGACCCAGTAATCGAGGTTCTTCTGCAGGCGGCCGTCGAGGCTGACCTGGTCGAGGAACAGGTTCATCCAGGTCAGCAGGTCCTGCTCGTCATAGCGTGTGGCGAAGGCCAGTGGCTCCTTCGACAGCATGTCCGGCATGATGATGAAGCTGCCGGCCGGATAGGCGGTCGACTGGCCCTTGACCGCCGAGACGTCGTTGACGCCGCAATCGGCCTGGCCGTTGTTGACGGCGTCGAGCAGCAGCGGGCCGCCGCCCTTGTAGCTCTTGATGTCGGCATCGGGGAAGGCGGCCTTGGCTTCCTTCTCGCCGGTGGCGCCGAGCAGCACCGCGATCTTGGTGCCTTTCGCCTTGCAGTCCTCGGTGGACTTGAAGGCGGTCCCAGCCTTGGTGAAGACGGTGCTGCCCGTGTACATGTAAGGCTTGGTGAAGGCGACCTTCATGCCACGCGCCAGTGTCGGCGTCATGTCGGCGACCAGAAGATCGGCCTTGCCCGACAGCAGCGCCGGGATCAGGCCGTCCCAGTCGAAGTCGAGGAAGGTGATCTTGACGCCCATTTCCTTGGCCATCAATTCGGCGAGTTCGACCGAACTGCCGGTGCGTTCGCCGGCAGCACCGACCAGCGAGAAGGGCGGTCCTTGCGTCTGCACCGCAACGCGCAACTCACCGCGCTTGGTAATTTCGTCGAGCGTTCCGGCACTGGCGGCAGCGGTGAGGCCGGCGAGCGCAAGTCCGGCGATGAAAAGCTTGGCAATCTTCATTTGGGCATTCCTCCTTGTTGTCGTTTGTTGTTCCACTTGTTGTTTCACCCCATCGAGGTGCTTTTTGAGCGGCAGCGCTGTTGCCGGCGGCAACCACCGTTCGAAAATCTTCAATCCCAGCTCACCGTTTCGGCGACCTTGATGCCGCGCCGGGCCAACTCGTCGAGGAAGCGGCCATCGGGCACATGCAGCAGCGGATTGAGCAGGCCGGGCGCGGCGATCTCGTGCCGTGCCAGCATCTGCGCCACGATGCTGGCGGGATAGCCGACGCCGAGGCTCATGCCGAACAGGCCGGAGGCGAGGTCGCGTTCGATGACCAGCTCCGAGGTCACCGTCTTGCGGCGGCCGCCTTCGCTGCCGACAAAGACGTTGCGCATGACGCAAAGGTCCTTCTCATCGGCGTCATATTGCAGTTGCGGGCCAAGCAGCCGGCCGAGAAATTCGCGTGGGCTGACGCCGGTGCCGGGCACCTTGTCCTCGGACAGGAAGCCGAGCTGCTTTAGCGGCGCCCAGAACGCCGACCAGCCCGGCCAGCGCAGCGAATAGCGGCCGGAGCGCTGCAGCCCCTTGGCGGCGGCGAGCATGCCGGCATAATGCGAAGCGTCGCCATTGGGGAAGGCTTCCAGCCTGCCCAGCCCCGCCACCTCGATCTCGTGGATGAAACGATTGTCGTGCTGGCGGGCGGCCGGCACATCGACCCGTTTGCCGTCCTCGACCAGCACGCTGTCGCGGTTCTGGCTGACCAGAACCATGTCGAAATTCCAGCTCACCTTGTAGCGCAGCGGCTCGACCACCGCCTTCGGCTCGGGAATGCCGCCGCAGTAGGAATCGATGGCGATGATGGTGTCGAACTGGCTTGCGGCGCGTGCGTAGAGCACAAGGTCGATGCCGGGGTCGAGCCCGCATTCGGTGACGATCGAAACGCCGGCCTTTTCGGCCTCGGGAGCGAGATCGGCGATGGCCTTGCCGTAATTGGTGGTGACCAGCGGCGTGCGCGTCGCGATCGCCGCCTGCACCGCCTCGCGCATCAGCGGCTGCGGCAACAGGTCGATGACCGCGTCGACGTCCTTCATCACATCGGCCAGCACCGGACCGATCGCGCCCTCCGGCACGACGAAACGCACCCGGGCAAGGTCGGTCAGACGGCCAAGCCGCGCCGCGCCATCGGTTGCGGTGTCGAGGCAGACCACTTGCTCGACGCCGTCGCTGGCAACGAGATCGGCGATCGCCGCCCGGCCTTGCAGGCCGAGGCCGCCGAGAACCGCGATCTTCATGCCATTTCCTTCCGCGTATCGTCCGACCAGCAGCCTTCCGGCAGGCTGACCCATTTGTTGCAGGACGCCATGACGACGAAGGTCTCGCTGCGCACGACTTCGCCCGGCTCACCGGCGCCGGGGATCAGCTCGCTGGTGACGCGGTAGAGATCGGCGACATCGCCGGCCACGGTCACGTCGACGATGATGTCGAAGCGCCCGGTGACGACGGCGGCCGAATTCACAAAAGGCAATTCCGAGATGCGCTGCGCCAGTTCTCGCGCCCGGCCGCGCCCTTGCGCATTGATGCCGACGATCGCCGAGATCAGTTCAGGGCGTTCGGTCAGGTTGAGCAGCCCGACGATCTTGAGCAGGTTGCGGTCGAGCAGATTGCGCAGCCGCATGCGGACCGTCGGCACCGAGATCGCCATCTTCTCGGCAAGGCGGTTGACGCCAAGCTGCGCGTCCTGCGACAGCAGCTTGACCAGTCGCCGGTCGGTCTGATCGAGATGTTCCCGCAAACGCTCAGGCTTTCATAAAGGGAAAGAAACGATTGGATTTTCTTTCAGATATGAAAATACCTTATGAGAGATTTTTAACAACGGCAAGAGCCATGTCATCCGCCATGGCTCTGTGCCTGTCGACAATTTCGTCGCAGATGCCACATTTTGTTCTTGCTTTGTGCCGGCAGCTATGCTACTAATTTGGGTATGGTGCCAATTGGCTCCAACGACCCGTCCTCCCGAGGCGGTTTTTTTGTTTCCGGATCTTTTGAAGGTTCAGCGCCGCCGGTTTAAGGTTGGCGGGATAGCGCCGTTCTGCGGGGCGCGGTCGCAACTCATGCCTTCACCTGATGGGCGGAAAGGCTCATCCGCGATATGGCCAAAAGCGGCTTTTCAATAAAACTGTAGCTGGCCAGGGAAACGGCAATGCAGGCGGTGACAATAACCGTGCCTGCAAGCCATGGCGATACACCGGCGCTTGCAACAACAGGAGCGGTCGCAAGCAGCACGACGGGATGCGTCAGATAGAGAGAGTAGGAAGCATCACCCAACCTTGCCAGCAGGCGAGGGGCAAAAAGCCGGAAGTAGCTTTCCAGGCTGATGCAACCCGCGACAAGTATCAACGCCGGGACTCCCTGAGCAAGGGTTCGCGGCAAGTTGAAGTCAAGTACCATCACCAGCATGGACACGATGGCGAGCACGACAGCCGAGACACCCAGGACGGCAGGCAAACGCGCCAGCCTGCCGACCAGGTGGAAGAGAGCCATGCCGGCAAGGAACTCAAACAGGATTGGCGTGGTATAGAAAAACAGCACAGTGTCGGCTGCGGGTTTGAAGATGATGCGCGCCGCTACGGCGACTGCAAAGACAACGCCGACCGCGGCCATTTGCGTCAACCTGCCAAAACCCATAGTCGCCGCGAACAGAATGTAAAACAGGATTTCCAGATTGAGCGTCCAACCCACGCCAAGCACCGGTTGGACATAGCCTGTGACCGTATCGAGATAGGGTATGAAAAGCAGGCTATTGGTGATCTGCTCAAGAGACACTGCACGACCGGCAAACAACCAAAGTGCGGCGACCATGAGGAAGGTCATAACCCAATAGAACGGAACGACGCGCGTGAACCGCTGCATCAAGAAAGCACGGTGGTCTGGGCGTCTGTTCTCCGTCGAGAGACCCATGACAAAACCACTGATGACGAAAAACAGGTCGACGCCACTGTTTAGAACGGGAATACGCAGATCGAGCATGCCCAGCGCGGCCGGAAGATGATAGATAACAACCATGAGGGCTGCTAGCCCGCGCAGGACCTGTATCGATGTATATTGTTGAACCCGACGCGGCGCAGCATGATCATTCTGTGGAATGATGTTCATCAAAAAATGGTCCTCGGTGCGAGGGAGCATTAACATACGGGATCGTTGATGTGTTGATTAATTGCCGGTTTAATTAATACATAAAGTTTTAGATAGATTTTACTGACATTAGCATGCTGCCACACTTGAGTTCGCCGACTTTGGCCTGCCTCGTTGCCAAAACTTGGCATCTCCCTTGTGAAAAGGAGATTGGCCGTCATCAAGGCTTTTCCCGCGCTAACGACGGGTCTCGAAGATCGCGACGGCTGCCGCTGTCAGCGCAGCGTTACTGGATGCTACCGTTCCATCAGGAAGCTCCTTGCCGTCTTCCAGTCCGACACGCGTCGACCAGCCACGCGCCGCCGCCCGGTGCACGAAAGGCCAGACCGTGGCGTCGGCGCCGTGCAGCAGGATCGCCCGGCGCATTCCGGCGCCGTCGAGCACGGCGGCGATATCGTCGCTGATCTCCAACGCAGCGTCCTGCTCCTGCTCGGAGATTTCAATCAGGATGCGCAGCACGCGGTTGCCATGGTCGAGGCTCACCAGGCGCTCGGCATCGGCGACCGAGGCGAGCCCGGCCTCGATGCCAATGCCGCGCTGGCACAGACGGTCCATCAAGGCGGGCGCGGCGTCTTCGCTGAGATTGACCGAGGCGTAGTCGGGCAGTTCGCTCCAGCCGGCGATCGCGGCCAGTGTCCGCTCGTCGTCATTCTCGATCCAGGCGCCGGTCGACACGCCGATCAGCGTTCCCGGACAGGCGCGGCGGAGCGCCAGCACCGTCCGGTCCATCGCCGCCGGAGCCAGGCTTTCGCGACTGTCCAACCCGCGGGCATGAACATGCAGTTCGGCGGCGCCGGCGGCGACGCAGGTCGCACCGTCGCGCGCCATGGCTTCGGGATCAAGCGGCAGTCGCGGGTGGAAGTCGGCGCTGCGCGCGCCATTGATGCAGGTCTGGACGATCATGCCAGGGGCAGTCCGGTTGCGGTTGCTGCCAGTCTAGCGCGGGCCAGTGAAAACCGGAATCGCGCTGGTGAAGGCTCCTGACATCTGGACGCGGCACAGCCCGAATCAGTCTGGCAGAATGCGCCTCTATCGTGTTGGTTCGGCTTAGTCTTCTTAGCAAACGAACATCCGTCGGGCAGAGTTACGGCGAAACACCCAACTCGCGTAATGCAGCGTTGGCGGCACGGTATTCGATAAAACTCTTTGGACAATGGCTGACCGTATGCCTGTAAAGCCATAGGGCGTGATCGCGGTGCCCTTTGAGCCGGCTGAGTTCCGCGTCATAGAAACTGATCTCGCAAAATTTGCCGTGTTTCTTGGTTGGGTCCGAGTCATCGACGTCGTTCAATGTCGCGGTCGGCGTCTTTTCGCCAAGCAGCATTCGAACCACAGGCGCCGGCCACTTCGTCATGTCGAGCTTAGAAGCTGCCTCCCGCAAATGGCCCGCCGCACCGTTGCGTCGTTCAACAATATCCAGCCAGATGGCAAAATAGGCGTAGTCGGGCTTGAGCGCGGCCGCCTTTTCAAAGTCAGCCTGCGCCTTGGCCAGCGAGCCAGAATAGAAATAGAGAACACCCCTGTTTGAGTAGCTGTACGGATAGTTCGGATCGAGCAGGATCGCTTGGTCGAAGTCAGCAATGGCTCGACCGTCGCCGGCGTTTCCCATCCAGGCAACGCCGCGGTTGTGGTAAATTCTTGCATTTTTCGGATCGAGACCAATCGCCCGGTCGTATTCGGCGATTGCCTGATCGTACTCACCTCGCTTGTTCCAGAGAAAGCCTCGGTTGCTATAGGCGATGGCAAGTGTTGGGTCGATATCGATTGCGTGGCTGTAGTCCGCGAAGGCGCGAACATCGTTCTCCTTTGCCACCCAGGCCAAGCCCCGATTATTATATGCGAGGGCTTGTTTCGGGTCGAGCTTGATCACCTGGTCGTAGTCGGCGATGGCGCGATCATTGTCTCCCTTGCTAGCCCAGGCGATACCTCGATTGAAGTACGCTTTGGGGTCTTTCGGATCGAGGCTGATCGCCTTGTCGTAGTCGGCGATGGCGTGGTCATTGTCGCTCTTGCCTGACCAGGCCACCCCTCTGTTGTACCAGATGCTCTCATCGTTCGGATCGAGGCTGATCACTTGGTTGTAATCGGCGATGGCGCCGTCAAAATCGCCGTCCGTCAGCCGGGCGTTGCCGCGCCGGTAGTAGGCGTGCGCGTTTTTAGGATCGAGGCTGATCACCTTGTCATAGTCGGCCAGCGCGCGCTCCTCTTCGCCCTTGCTGGTCAACGCATCGGCTCGATCGTTCAGGGAACCGACGTGGTTCGGGTTGAGCCTGAGGGCCTGGTCGAAGTCGGCTGTCGCGCGGTCGTAGTCGCCTCTTTTTGCCCAGGTCAAGCCCCGGTTGTGAAAGGCTCTGGCGTCGCGCGAATTGAGATCGATCGCCTTGCCGTAGTCGGCAAGCGCAAGGTCGTTCTCGCCCTTGTAGGAATGTGCGACACCCCGGTTGTAGTAGTATTCGCTATTCTTCGGGTCCAGGCTGATCGCCTTGTCCAGATCGGCGATGCCCTTGTCGTAGTCGCCCTTGAAGACCCAGCTGATGCCCCGGTTGTAGTAGCCGCTGGCGACGGTCGGGGCGATGCCGATGAACGCGCTATAGTCGGCAATGGCGCGGTCATAGTCGCCTCGTTCCGTTAAGGTATTGCCGCGCTTGAAATAGGCAATACCACGGTTTTCGACGGGCTCTGTCGCATCCTCGATCATGCGCGTGCAGGCGGCGATCCGCGTGCTTGCCTCGACCTCGTCATCGCTGACGCAGTCGCTGCTGGCGGACAAGGCCGGGAGCGCCGTGACAAGCAGGAGAATGAGACCAGCCAGCGTGCGCCAGAAAAACCTGTGCCATTCTCGAACCGGTCCGGTCAAATCGCTCCTCGGGTCATCAAAAAGTCTTGGAAATTGTCTTCACGGAACCGCGCCCAACTCGTGCAGAGCGGCCTTGGCCGCAACGTATTCGTAATAGTCCCCAGGGCAATCGCTGGCAGCGACCCGGTAGAGCCGCAAGGCTTCGTCGTTATGGCGTTGCAGCCGATCGAGTTCGGCGATGAACAGGTTCGCCTCGCACGAATTCCCACGCTTCTTGGCCGGGTCAGCGTCGTCGGCTGCCGCCGATACCTCGGCCGGCGTTAGTTCTCCAAGCAGCATGCGAACCGCTGGCGCCGGCCATTTGGTCATATCGAGCTTTTCAGTTGCTTCCTGCAAATGGCCCACCGCACCGTTGCGCCGCTCGGTCATCTCCAGCCAGATCGCAAAATAGGCATTGTCGGGCTTGAGCGTGGCCGCATGTTCGAAATCGGCTTGCGCCCTGGCCAGCGCGCTCGAATAGAAGGAGAGAATGCCGCGGCCAAAATAGGCATAGGCATATTTCGGATCGAGGCTGATTGCCCGATCGTAGTCGGCGGTCGCGCGGGCGTAGTCGCCCTTTGCCGACCAGACAACACCCCGGCCATTGTAAGCACGGGCGTCTTTCGGATCGAGGCTGATCGCCTTGTCGTAGTCGGCAAGGGCGCGGTCATCGTCGCCCTTCTTGTGCCAGATACGTCCTCGGTACCTGAAGGCTTTGGCATGTACTGGATCGAGCACGATCGCCTGGCTGTAGTCGGCAATGGCGCGGGCATCGTCGCCCTTGTGTGCCCAGGCATTGCCTCTGTTGTCGTAGGCAGTTGGGTCTTTAGGATCGAGCGTGATTGCCTGGCTGAAGTCGGCGATGGCGCCGTCATAGTTGCCCTTGTCAGACCGGACGAGGCCCCGGTTGTACCAGGCATCAACGTTTTTTGGGTCGAGGCTGATTGCCTGCGTGTAGTCGGCGACAGCGTGGTCGTCGTCACCCTTCTTCTTCCAGGCAATGCCACGGTTGTTGTAAGCGGTGGCGTCCTGGGGATCGAGGCCGATCGCTTGGTCATAATCCGCGATAGCGCGGTCGTAATCGCCCTTGTGTTTCCAGGCAACGCCTCGATTGTTGTAAGCACTAGCGTCCTGAGGATTGAGGCCGATTGCTTGGTCATAATCCGCGATGGCGCGGTCGTAGTCGCCCTTGTGCGACCAAGCCAGGCCTCTGTTGTAGTAGGTGCTGGCGTCTTTCGAGTCGAGGCTGATCGCTTGGTCGTAATCGGCGATGGCGCGGTCATAGTCGCCCTTGCGTGTCCAAGCGATGCCACGATCTCCATAAGTGTCGGCATGTTTCGGCTCGAGGCTGATCGCACGATCATAGTCTGCAATCGCGCGGTCATAGTCGCCTTTTAGTACCCAGACAGCACCACGATTGCTGTAGGCTTTGGCGTCTTCCGCATTCAGACTGATCGCCTGTTCGTAGTCGGCGATGGCTCGGTCGTATTCGCCCTTCTGTTTCCAGGCAACGCCACGGTTGTTATAGGCTCCTGCATTTTTAGGATCGAGGCTGATTGCCTGGTCGTAGTCGGCGATGGCACGATCGTAGTCGCCCTTGTCTGCCCAGGCGTTACCCCGGTTGCTGTGGGCATCGGAATGCTTCGGATCGAGGCTGATGGCCTGATCATAGTCTGTAATGGCGCGGTCGTAGTCGCCCTTGTGCTCCCAGGCGACACCTCGGCTGTTGTACGCCTCGGGGTTTGTCGGGTCGAGGCTGATCACCTGGCCAAAATCGGCGATGGCGCGATCATTTTCGCCCTCTTCGACCATTGTGGCGCCTCTGACATAGTAAGCACCGGCGAATTTCGAATCGAGGTCGATCGCCTGGCCCAAATCTGCAATCGCGCGGTCGTAGTCGCCTTGTGACGCCCGTGCCTCGCCGCGCTTGTAGTAGGCAGTCGCGCGGTTGGCCACAGGCTCCGTGGGATCCTCGATCATGCGCGTACAGGCGGGAATCCGCACCGCCGGATCGACCTCATCGTCGCTGACGCAGTCGCTGCTGGCGGACAAGGCCGGGAGCGCCGAGACCAGCATGACGACGAGGCAAACGAGGAATTGCCGGACCGCCCCGTCCCTTTGTCGAACCCGTCCGATCAATTCGCCCCCCATCGCGGCAAGCCCAGCTGCATTGTATTCAACGAAATCCCCGAGACAATCGCTAACGAGCTCACCCGGCAAGAAACGGGTGGTCCGCGCGCGCCGTTTCACCCATCTCAATGACAGAGCAGCCACAGGAGGCGAAGCCATGACCATCCATTCGATAGGCGCGAAAGCAGCGGTGAAATCGGCGGAGGTGCGCGTTGCCGGATATGACTGGCGGAAGCTGGCCGATGAGCTGAGCGGCTATGGCTGCGCGGTGATGGAAAAGCTGCTGACGCCGCAGGAGTGCCGGCAGATTGCCGGACTTTATTCGGACGAGAGCCAATTCCGCAGCCATGTGCACATGGCGCGGCACGGCTTCGGCAAGGGCGAGTACCGCTATTTCCGCTATCCCTTGCCCGATCTGATCGGCGACTTGCGCACCGCGCTCTATCCGCGCCTCGCCGCGGTCGCCAACGATTGGAACGAACGCATGGGTATCGCGCAGCGCTATCCCGACGAACACGCCGCGTTCCTCAAACAATGCCACGAGCAGGGCCAGACGCGGCCGACGCCGCTCCTGCTGCAATACGTTCCCGGCGACTTCAACTGCCTGCATCAGGATCTCTATGGCGATCTGGCGTTCCCGCTGCAGGTGGCGATCCTGTTGTCCGAACCCGGCAAGGATTTCACCGGCGGCGAGTTCGTGCTGACCGAGCAGCGTCCGCGCATGCAAAGCCGCGCCGAGGTGGTGCCGCTGCGCCAGGGCGATGCAGTCGCCTTCGCGGTCCACAATCGTCCGGTCGAGGGCACACGAGGCAATTACCGGGTCAATCTCAGGCATGGCGTCAGCCGGCTTCGCTCCGGCATGCGCCACACTGTCGGTATCATCTTCCACGACGCCAAGTAGCCGAGCCGCCCGGTCGAGGCCCGGCGACGATTACCTGGAAAAATCGCTGCGCACGATGCCGTGGCGCTGGAGCTTGTCGTAGAAGGTCTTGCGCGGAATCCCCAGCGCTTCGATCGTGCGCCTGACATCGCCCTCGTTGCGGCCAAGCGTCTCGCGAATGATGTCGGCCTCGTAGCGCTCCAGCCGCTCCGGCAGCTTCATGGCGGCGTTCGATTGGGTCGGGGCAGGGGGTTGTGCTTCGGCGCCTTCCTCCAATCCAAGCACAAACCGCTCGGCGAAATGCGCCAGTTCGCGCACATTGCCCGGCCAGTCATGGTCGCTCAGATGGCGATGCACCGTCGCCGGCACTGCCGGCACCTGGCGGTGGAAACGGGCGGCGGCGCGCTCGGCGAAGTAGAAGAACAGCAGGGCGACATCTTCGCGGCGCTCGCGCAGCGGCGGGATCGAGATCGTCACCACGTTGAGCCGGTAATAGAGATCCTCGCGAAACGTGCCGCGCTGGCGCGGATCGCCGAGGTCGACCTTGGCGGCGGCGACGACGCGCAGGTCGACTGGCCGCACCTCGTTGGTGCCGAGCGGCGTGACCTCGCGCATCTCCAGCACGCGCAGCATCTGCACCTGTGTCGAGACCGGCATGCTTTCGATCTCGTCGAGGAACAGCGTGCCGCCGCTGGCGTGCTCGATGCGGCCGATCCGTTTCTTCTGCGCGCCGGTGAAGGCGCCGGCCTCGTGGCCGAACAACTCGCTCTCGATGACCGTCTCCGGCAGCGTGCCGCAATTCAGCGCAACGAAGTTGCCCTTGGCGCGGCGGCTCCAGCGATGCAGAAGGCTTGCCACCACCTCCTTGCCGGAGCCGGTCTCGCCGGTCACCAGCACATCGACGTCGGTGTCGGCGATCTGGCGTAGTGTGCGGCGCAGCCTGTCCATCGCCGGTGTCTGGCCGATCAGCGGCAGGCCGTCCTGCGCCTCTCCGGCCGCCTCGCGCAAGGCGCGGTTCTCCATCACCAGGCGGCGCTTTTCCGCCGCGCGACGCACGCTCTGCACCAGCCGGTCGGCGGCGAAGGGCTTTGTGATGAAGTCGTAGGCGCCGTCCTTGATCGCGTTGACGGCCATGGCGATGTCGCCGTGGCCGGTGACGAGGATGACGGGAATGTCCGCATCCAGCCGCAGGACACGGTTGAAAAGCTGCAAGCCGTCGATCTCCGGCATGCGGATATCGGACACCACGACGCCGGCAAAATCGGCGTCGAGCCCGGCCAGCGCCTCGGCCGCCACCGCAAAGGCCGAGACCGAGAAGCCGGCAAGCTCCAGCGTCTGCGCGGTGGCCTTGAGGAGATCGCGGTCGTCGTCGATCAGGATCACCGGCGCGGCATGGTCGTTCGTCATGATGGCTTACGCTGCTGTCTGGAGATGAATGGTGAAGCGGGTGCCGCTGTCGTCGCTTGAAACCTCGATGCGGCCGCCATAATCGGCGACGATGTCCTTCGAGATGACGAGGCCAAGGCCAAGGCCTTTTTCCTTGGAAGTGTTGAACGGCGTGAACAGCGATTTGAGGATCCCTGGCGGAATGCCCGGTCCGTTGTCGGACACGGCGACCGTCACGCCGTCGGCGGTCTCTTCGACCGAAACCTGCACATGAGCGTCGTCGCGGCCGTCGAGCGCCTCGAGCGCGTTCTGGAAGAGGTTGATCAGCACCTGTTCGAGCCGCACCCGATTGCCCATGACCTTGAGGCTCGGCGGCGGCAGGTCGATGGCCAATGCGTCGAGCCGACCGGCAAAGCGGCTTCTCAACAGCACGACCGCGCCCTCGATGACACCCCGCAATTCGACAGGCTCGGCGGCGGTGCGGCCCTTGCGGGCAAATGCCTTCAACTCCTCGGTGATCGTGCCGATACGTTCGGTAAGAGCTGCGATGGCGCCGAGGTTTTCCTCGGCTGGCTCGGTCTGCTTGCGGTCGAGGAAGGTGCGGGCATTGTCGGCGTAGGCGCGGATGGTCGCGACCGGCTGGTTGATCTCGTGGGCGACGCCGGCGGCGACCTGGCCGAGGATGGCGAGGCGGTTGGCCTGGACCAGATCCTGCTGCACGATTTGGAGCTTGGCTTCCGTGCTCCGGTGGTCTGATATCTCGGCCTGCAGCCGGTCGCGGGCGCGGCTCAGATCCTCGGTCCGTTCGACGACGCGGCGTTCGAGTTCGGTGCGGGCCGCCTGTTCGGCGGCAATCCGCATCTGCGCCGACTGCCGGCGCCACAACAGATACGCGGCCAGACCGAGCAGTGGGACGACGACGCCGAGCGCAAGAAGCCGCATTTCGCGGACGGCAGCGGCGATCGGCGCTTCAGCCGGGACGAGATAGTCGAGCCGCCATGGGGTCGAAGGAACCGGCGTGGAAAGGCTGAGATACTCCGCGTCGCTGCCGCCCGGCGTCACCGCGTGGACAATCGACACATCCGGGCTGAGCGCCTGCGGGTGCGTGATCGGCAACGGAACAAGCGGCGCGTCGCCGAACTGTTGGCTGTCGCGGATCGCGGCCTGCTTAGGTGCGGCCAGCGGCGCGGTTGTCATGAACCGCCAGGACGGCACGCTGGTGATCAGGACGACGCCGTTCTCGTCGCTGACATAGGCCGGGCGGCTCGCCTCGCGCCAGTCGGCTTCGAGCTGGTCGAACTCCATCTTGACGACGACGACGCCGAGCGGTGCGGCTGCATCGCCGACGCGACGCGAAATGTAGAGGCCGGGACGCTTGCTGACATTGCCGAGCGCAAAATATTCGGCGGTTCCGGCCTGCATCGCGCCGGAGAAATAATCGCGAAAACGGTAGTCATTGCCGACGAAGCTGATCGGCTCGCGCCAGTTGCTGGAGGCGATCGCCAGCCCGTCGGTGCCGATGACATAGAGCACCGACGCTTTGGTGCCGGAGACCAGCCCCTCGAGCTTGCGGTTCAGCACATCGATTGCCGCGGCGTTTTTCTGCGTCAGCGCATCACGCACTTGCTGGTCTGCGGACAAAAGCAGGGGCAGGGCGCGCGGGCTTTCGAGCACGGCGCGCAGCAGCGCGACCTTCAGATTGGCGTCGGTGCGCCCCTGCGCCGCCAGGGTCCCGACCTCGGCGGTGCGGCCGTAGAGGCCGGCGCCGTAGAGCGCTGCCGTGACGATCAGCAGGGCGACGGCCGCAAACAGCAGCCAGGCTCGGCGCGCCCGCCTGGCGAGTTGCTCGGGTGTCGAAGACAAGGCACCGGCGGGGCGTTGCAGCATCGCCCATTTGTGCATGAACTCGCACAAAACACAATTCGACCTATGCGGAGAGTCGCACTTGACCATGCGTCCGGCAGTGCGGACGTTTGCGAATGCTCAACAAAATCAATGACGAAGAAGTCTTCTGCGTATCTGGCACGGCTGTTGCAAACACGAATTCAGCAGTCGCGAGGCTGCTGGTCAAAACAACTGCCCCGGGGAGTCGAGCTTTCGATCGGGGCGCCATGGAGGACGTCATGCAGACAGCAATCGCTGCCGCCGAGCCGCGCGGCAAACTTCCCTTATACCGGCATCTTTATGTGCAGGTGCTGGCGGCGATCGCCGCCGGCGTGCTGCTCGGCCATTTCTATCCGGAAACCGGTGAGGCGATGAAGCCGTTCGGCGACGCCTTCATCAAGCTGGTCAAGATGGTGATCGCGCCGGTGATCTTCCTGACGGTGGCGACCGGTATCGCCGGCGTTTCCGACCTGCAGAAGGTCGGTCGCGTCGCCGGCAAGGCCATGATCTATTTCCTGGTGTTCTCGACGCTGGCGCTTGTCGTCGGCCTGGTCGTCTCCAATGTCGTCCAGCCCGGCGCCGGCATGCACATCAATCCGGCCACGCTCGATACCACCAAGGTGACGGCCTACGCCGAGAAGGCGCACGACACTACCATCGTCGGCTTCCTGATGAACATCATCCCCGACACCATCACCGGCGCCTTCGCGCAGGGCGACATCCTGCAGGTGCTGTTCTTCTCGGTGCTGTTCGGCGTCGCCCTGGCGCTGGTCGGCGATCGCGGCCGTCCGGTCGTCGACTTCCTGCAGGCACTGACCACGCCGATCTTCCGCCTCGTCGCCATCCTGATGAAGGCGGCGCCGATCGGCGCGTTTGGCGCCATGGCCTTCACAATCGGCAAATACGGCATCGGCTCGATCGCCAATCTGGCCATGCTGATCGGCACGTTCTACCTGACCGCGCTGCTGTTCGTGCTGGTGGTGCTCGGCGCCGTCGCCCGCTACAACGGCTTCTCGATCCTGGCGCTGATCCGCTACATCAAGGAAGAGCTGCTGCTGGTGCTCGGCACCTCGTCCTCGGAAGCGGCATTGCCGGGCCTCATGGCCAAGATGGAGCGCGCCGGCTGCAACCGCTCGGTGGTCGGCCTGGTCATCCCAACCGGCTATTCCTTCAATCTCGACGGCACCAACATCTACATGACGCTGGCGGCGCTGTTCATCGCGCAGGCGACCGACACGCCACTCACCTACGGCGACCAGATCCTGCTGCTCGCCGTCGCCATGCTGAGCTCCAAGGGTGCCGCCGGCATCACCGGCGCCGGCTTCATCACATTGGCGGCGACGCTGTCGGTCGTCCCAACCGTGCCGGTCGCCGGCATGGCGCTGATCCTCGGCGTCGACCGCTTCATGTCGGAGTGCCGGGCGCTGACCAACTTCATCGGCAATGCCGTGGCGACAGTGGTGGTGGCGCGCTGGGAGGGAGAACTCGACCAGACGAAGTTTGCCGCCGCCATGGCCGGCGACTTGCCGGAGGAAGTCGACCTGTCGCTGCCGGGTTTGCAGGCCGCCTGACTGTTTAGGCCACATGACTATAAGGCCCGGAGGCGGTTCGCCGGCTCCGGGGCGAAAGCACCGACCGTCGCGGCATGCCGCCTGAAACGCAACCTGAAGTGGCTCTGTTTTCGACGCGGGGCTTGTTCCAGCCGCATTTGAACGCCAGTATCCGCCGTGTCTTCAAGGCACCCGTCCGCTTCGCTCCCGACCTGATCGCGAGGCGAGACGTTTCCGTCGGGCTCGGTTGCGACTCATCCTTGCCGAAATCGTCGGAGCTTTTGCTGCCGCCGACCCTGACCATGGCAGCAGCCTCGAAGGCAATGGCGGCCTCAACACGAAGTCGCAAAGCGAAGCGTGACTCGTCTCCTGTTGGAAAGCGCAGGCTTTTTCCCCGGGGAACTCGTCGCGCGCCAAGAGGGGCGCTTGAAGGGGGCGGGCCCATGAGGGCCTTTGCCGAACCAAAGCAAGATGCGAGGTCAAACGCGATGCAGTCTGTCCAAAACAGGATTCCGGTATCCATCATCATCCCGAACTACAACTATGCGCGGTTCCTCAAACGCAGCATCGACAGCGCGCTCGAGCAGGACTACGCGGATGTTGAAGTCATCGTCGTCGACGATGCATCGCAGGACAATTCCACGACAATCATGGAATCCTATCGCGACGAGATCCTCGCATGCCCGCGAGCGCAAAATGGCGGACACGCGGCGGCGTTCAACACCGGCTTTGCGGCGAGCTCGGGCAAGATCGTCCTGTTCCTCGACGCCGACGATTATCTCTATCCGACCGCCGTCTCAACCATCGTCGACACCTGGGACGAGGCAACCGCTCAGGTCCAGTCCAGACTGCATATCGTCGACGAAGGACAGCGCATCAAGGATGTCTTTCCGCCACCCGAACTGCCTTTCGACAGCGGCGACGTCATGCCGAAACTGCTGCACAAAGGGCGCTATCAGACGACCGTGACCAGCGGGTTGGCGTTCGACCGCGCAACGCTGGAATCGATCATGCCCATCCCGGAGCCGGAGTTCCGCCAGGGCGCCGACGGCTATCTTGCAACGCTGGCGCCTATGTACGGGCACGTCCAGTCGATCGACGAATGCCTCGGCGCCTACCGGATCCATGGCGCCAACCATTCGGTCTTCGGTGAAAAGCTCGCCGAGCGGGCACGCTGGCGGGTAACCCACGATTTCCGCCGCATGCAAGCGCTGTCGGACCAGGCCTCCGGGATCGGCCTGACCATCGTGCCGTCGGATGCCGTCCGCCACGATCCGGTCCACCTGGAAGAGCGGCTGGCGTCGCTCTGCGCCGACAGAGACCGACATCCTGTGGCCGACGATTCCCGGCTGGCGCTCGGGGCGGCCGGCGCCGTCGCCAGCCTCGAAATGACCGCGTCCCTGCGACGGCGCGCCATCCTTGCCGCGTGGTTCCTGTCGGTCGGGGTGTTGCCGCGGAAAATGGCGACCGCGATCCTGTCGTGGAAGCTTGATGCATCGTCGAGGCCGGCATTTTTGAGCCGCCTGTCCAAGAGAATCCGCCATGCGATGGGTTAGGCGTTACGAAGCGACTCCGCCAGGTATTCTGCCAGGTCTGCAACCCGGCTGGATTGCGAACAATATCATTGTGGAACATGGTGATCCAAACCAAAGGGACAACCAGCCCATGACCTCTTACGAGCCGATGCTTCCGATGGAGCGCTGTCCATCCCACCCCGAGGCGTTGCTCGACGACATTATCCCGGCAACCGGCAAGACCAAGGTGGAAATCGCCAATCTGCTCGGAATCTCGCGCCAGCAGCTTTACGATATCATCCGCGAAAAGAAGCCGGTGTCGCCGGCCGTCGCGGCGCGCCTTGGAAAGATGTTCGGCGACGGCGCCGCGATCTGGCTCAGGATGCAGGCCGCTTACGATGCGTGGCACGCGGAGCGCGAGGTCGACGTCAGTTCCATTCCAAGGCTGCATGCTGCCTGAGATGCAATAGATCGGCCGAACCACCGAGGCTCTCACAAATCGATCACGGCCCGTGCTGCCGGGATCGGCCCTCCGGTTCGACGGCTCGCTCGACCAGGACATGCGCCTCCCGTGCGGCCTCGACGAACGCGTCCCTGGCGGCTTCGGTCCAGCGGCCGTCGCTCATGGCGCGGCGGCATGTGCGCAGTGCCAAGCCGTGTTTGGCGCTGCCGGCGTCACGCCAGTGGGCTTCCAGCAATTCGACAGCCTGCCGTGCGTTGGAAATGTTGCGGATATCTCCCACGATGCCGACCGCAACCGCAACCGGCTTGGAAAACCATCCTTGGTTCATGGCGAAGCCTTCGACGTGTTGAACTACCTATAACGAAAATCGTAGCGCAAGGTTTCATTCGCGCCAGTCACCACGGCGTGAGGCGGTCCCTCACTGTGCCGCGGGGGGGCGGGCCCCCCCCCCGGCGCCCCCCCCCCCCCCCCCCGCGGGGGCGCGGCGCGGGCCCCCAACATGGGCGCGGGGGCGGGGGGGGTGTTGGGGGGCGCGCCCGCCCCCCCACAGCC
>NZ_JAMYTU010000022.1:0-93172 GCF_040322615.1 Mesorhizobium sp. M0119 | reverse complement strand
CTCGCCGCTGACGAGAGAGCTGCTACTCTCTCCCAGCGGTTCATTCTCGCCTCTTCGCAATGAATGTCATAAGACAAGCGCGTCGCATGAGGCCGGTCGACGCGACGCGCTTTAGGGTAAAGGAAGCGCTAAGATCGGCTGAACGTTTTTTCGATCAATTCTCGACGTCTGCGATCACAGCTTGACCGCCGGGGCCTTCAGCCGGCGCTGCATCGACATTGCCAGCGTCGGTGTTGCCAGTTTCGGCATTGCTTGTCCCGGCACTGTCAGGGCCGTCGTTGTCGTTGCCGCCATTTGCCTGTTCGACATCGAGGCGCGGGCGACGCGGACGCCTGGGGCGGCGGGCCGGGCTGCTTTCGGCAGCGGCTTCGTTGAGCTCGGCCTGGGCGGCGAGACCCGCCGGCGAAAGGTTGTCGAATTGCGGTGAGGGCTCGCTCACAAAGACCGGCTCAGCGGCCGGCACGGGCTCCGCCTGCGCCGGCGTCTCGTCGCGCCGTGGCTGTTCGACGCGCTGGCCACCCTGCTGCTCGCCGCGCGAGCTATACTCGCCGCGCTGGCCGTTCTGGCCGTAACCGCCATTGGGGCGACGGTCGCGGTGGCGTCCGCCATTGTTGTCGCGGCCGTCACGGTTATCGCGACCGCCGCGATTGTCGCGGCTGTTTTCCTGGTTCAGCGCCAGCTCGGCCGGCGTGCCATCGATGACCGGCTGCGGGCCGGCACCGTGATTGGCCGAAGCCGAAGCCTCGTTGGCATTGTTGTTGCCGGCATTGTCGAACTCGTCGCGATCCTCGTCGCCATCATCGTCGAAATCGTCGCGATTCTGCTGGGCGTTCTGGATCGGCATCTGCGCCTGAGCGGCTGCGATGATGCGGTTATAGTGCTCTGCATGCTGGAGATAGTTTTCCGCCATCACCCGGTCGCCGGAGCTTTGCGCGTCACGGGCAAGGGTTGCGTACTTCTCGGCAATCTGCTGAGCCGATCCGCGGATCTTCACGTCCGGGCCGTTGCTCTCGTAGTTGCGCGTCAGGGGATTCGGCCCCTTACGGTTGTTGTTGTTATTGTTGTTGCCGCCGCCGCCATTGTTGTTGCGACCGCGCATGCGCCTGTTTTGCTGTTGTGGCCTCATTAGACTCTCTTCACTTTGAAATTTTCGAAAAACTCTTCACGAACGGAGGCGCTCATGCGGCCAGCCGTTTCGTTCCTTCACCGGCGTTCGCCCGCATCAATTGCGTTGGCGCCACGTGCCATCCTGTTCCGGTTACTTCACTTGCCGGACGATTCCCGCACGAAGCTTGGGCGTCGTTTGCGCAAGAAGGCAGCTATTTCCAAGGAAAACCGAATCGCTAAGAGCACTGCCTGCTTCGTCTCATCCGGTTAAGGCGACCCTAGCCGCATTCCCCGGTATTGCCAAGCGCTTTTTTCGCACTGCATCACGACTTCCACCGTTCGAACACAAGAACTCTGTCGTTTCCGCCTAGATCACGAAACACCCCGACCGAACGGTACCCGGCCGCGGAGAATATCTCTGTAACCTGTTGGTGCTGCGTATGGCCGATCTCGACCGCAATCCTGCCTTGGAGTTCCAAATACGCTGCCGCTCCTGCGGCGATCTTCCTGTAGGGGCTCAGACCGTCCACGCCGCCATCGAGGGCCTGGCGTGGATCGAAACCGCGGACCTCGTCCTGCAGATTTCCAATGTCGTCTGAGGGTATATAGGGAGGGTTTGCGACAATTACATGGTACCGGCCAGAAACTTTTTCAAACCAGTCGGATTTGAGCGCCGTGAACCGGCCGGCGAGCCCCAATTCCCCGGCATTACGCATGGCTGTGGCCAGCGCCTCCTGCGAAATGTCGACGCCGGTGGCGGTCGCGGCCGGAACGGCGCTGAGCAGCGCCAGCGCGATGGCACCGGTACCGGTCCCTAGATCGAGGATGCGGCAGCCGCCCTCGCGTGCCGCCATTGCCTTGACGAAGGGCAGTATAGCCTCGACCAGCGTTTCGGTATCCGGCCGTGGCTCCAGCGTTTGCGGCGAAAGCGAAAGGCGCAAGCCGTAGAATTCGCGGTAGCCAAGGATCCGGTGTACCGGCTCGCCGGCGATGCGCCGCCGCAAGGCGGCTTCGATTGCCGCCGTCACGTCCGCATCGACCGCTCGCCCGGGATCGGCGATGGCCTGCGTGCGACTGGTGCCGGAAAAATGCTCGACGATCAGCCTGGCATCGAGCGCCGGATCCGCAACCCCCGCTGCGGCAAGCCGGTTTCGTGCCTCCCGTAACAGCGGCGCCAGCGTGCGGGGTAGGCTGTCAGCCATCGATGCCGATATCGGCGAGCAGCTTCGACTGGTGGTCGGCGATCAGCGCGTCGATGATCTCGTCGAGCTCGCCCATCATCACCCGGTCGAGCTTGTAGAGCGTCAGGTTGATGCGATGGTCGGTGACGCGCCCCTGCGGAAAATTATAGGTACGGATGCGCTCCGAGCGGTCGCCCGAGCCGACCTGCGACTTGCGCGATTCGGAGCGTTCCTCGTCCGCCTTGCTGCGCTCGAGGTCATAGAGCCTGGCGCGCAGGATCTGCATGGCCTTCGCCCGGTTCTGGTGCTGCGACTTTTCCGCCTGCACCACCATGATGCCGGTCGGCAGATGTGTGATGCGCACGGCCGAATCGGTGGTGTTGACGTGCTGGCCGCCGGAACCCGAGGCGCGCATCGTATCGATGCGAATGTCTTCTGCCCTGATCTCGATATCGACCTCTTCGGCTTCCGGCAGCACCGCGACAGTCGCCGCCGAGGTATGAATGCGTCCGCCCGCCTCGGTCGTCGGCACACGCTGCACCCGGTGCACGCCGGATTCAAACTTCAAATGGGCAAAGACGCCCTTGCCCGAAACGGTGGCGATGATTTCCTTGTAGCCGCCGACCTCGCCTTCGCTGGCCGACACCGTCTCGAAACGCCAGCCATGCGCCGCGGCATAGCGTTCGTACATGCGAAACAGGTCGCCGGCGAAAAGCGCCGCCTCGTCGCCGCCGGTGCCGGCGCGGATTTCGAGGATGGCGTTCTTGTCGTCGGCGGCATCCCTGGGCAACAGCAGGATCTGGATGTCCTTCTGCAGCGCCTCGATGCGATCTTTGACCTCCGGCAGGTCGGCCTCGGCCAAGGCGCGCATCTCGGCGTCGGTGCCCTTGTCGGCGAGCATCGCCTCCAGATCGGCCTGTTCGCGCTCGGCGGCGCGCAGTGTCCTGATCTTTGCCGCCATCTCCTGGATGTCGGCATATTCGGAGGCCATCCTGACATAGGCATCCGGCGCCGGCCCGGCCGACATCTGCGCTTCGAGCATGTCGAAACGCTTGACGACTTGATCCATACGGTCGCGGGGCAGGTTGATCATGGCGAAGTCTATAGCGGTATAGAGCGGTCGTCGGCAAAGGCTTGCAGCAGCGCCCGCATCGGCAGGCCATGCGCCGGCGCCATCAGATTGTCGTCGAAGAACGCTTCCAGCTCGCTGAGCGGCAGTTCCGTCAGCATCGCCTTGACCGGGCCGATCGATGCCGGCGACATCGAGATCGAGCGGTAGCCAAGGCCGATCAGCGCCATCGCCGAAATCGGCTTGCCAGCCAGTTCGCCGCACAGGGTCACCGGCGTATGGTTGCGCGCCCCGGCGTCGGCAATCTGCTTCAGGACGCGCAGGAACGGCGTCGAGAGCGGGTCGAAGCGGTCGGACAATTGGGTGTTGCCGCGATCCACCGCCATGACGAACTGGAACAGGTCGTTCGAGCCGACCGAGACGAAATCGACCGCCTTCATCAGCTCGTCGAGCTGGAACAGCAGCGACGGTACCTCCAGCATCGCCCCGAGCTTCAGGCTGGTCGGCAAATGATGGGCAAAACGCGACAAATGCCGCACCTCGCGATCGATGATCTCGCGCGCCTGCGCGATCTCGCCGAGTTCCGTCACCATTGGCAGCATCAGCTTCAGTTCGCGTCCACCGCACGCCTTGAGCAGCGCGCGGATCTGGGTGCGCAGCAATCCGGGCCGGTCGAGCGTCAGGCGGATGGCGCGCCAGCCGAGCGCCGGGTTCTCTTCCTGGATCGAGCCCTTGAAATAGGGCAGCACCTTGTCGCCGCCGATATCGATAGTGCGGAACGTCACCGGCTTGCCGCGCGCCGCCTCGAGCACGTCACGATAGAGCCGCTCCTGCGCTTCGGCGCGCGGAAAGGTCGAGGCGACCATGAATTGCAGCTCGGTGCGGAACAGGCCGATGCCGGCCGCGCCGGCTTCGGCCAGTTGCGGCAGATCGACCGCCAGCCCGGCATTCATCAGAAGATCGACCTGGACACCGTCCTTGGTCACCGACGGCTTCTTGCGCAGTTCGCGGTAGACCTCCTGCCGCCGCGCCCTGAAGCGCACTTTCTCGGCATAGGCCGCCTCGAGGTCGGGCTGCGGGCGCAAATGGATCGCGCCTTCCTCGCCGTCGACGATGATGGCATCGCCGTTTTCCGCCATGGAAACGGCGCCCTTCATCTGGCCGGCGACGGGTATCCCCATGGCCCGCGCCACGATGACGACATGGCTGGTCGCGGCGCCGTCCTCCAGCACCAGCCCGCGCAGTTTGTCCCTGGGATAATCGAGCAGCTCGGCAGCACCCATCGAGCGGGCGACGATGATGGCGTCCTTGGGCAGCGAGGCCGCGACGTCCTCCGGCCCGCGCCCCATCAGCTGCCGCAGCAGCCGATTGGCGAGATCGTCGAAATCGCTCATCCGTTCGCGCAGGTACGGATCGGTCATGTGCAGCATGCGGGCACGCATGTCGCTCTGCACCTTTTCGACCGCCGCTTCGGCCGTCAGGCCGTTGCGGATCGCCTCCTCGAGCCGGCGTACCCAGCCACGGTCGTTGGCGAACATGCGATAGGCTTCGAGCACCTGGCGATGCTCGCCCTCGAAGGCGACGTCGCGGCGCTCCAGCATGTCGTCGATGGACAGCCTGAGCGAGCCGAGGGACGCGTCGAGCCGCCTGACCTCTTCCTCGCTGTCCTCGTTGAAAAGATTGGTGACGACGATGCGCGGCTCGTGCAGCACCACATGGCCGAGACCGACGCCTTCGTTGAAGGACAGGCCGGTAAAGCTTACCGGGCGGCGCAGATCGAGCTCGAGGCCGGGCCTTGTCAGCCGCTCCAGATCGCCGGTGGCGATCATCTCGGCGATCACCATCGCCGTTGTTTCCAGCGCCTCGACCTCGTCGTCGCGATAATGGCGCATGGTCTTGTTCTGCACGACCAGAACGCCGAGCGTCCGCCCTGCCCGCAGCACCGGCACGCCGAGGAAGGAATTGTATATTTCTTCCCCAGTCTCCGGCAGGTAGGCGAAGGCAGGATGCTCCTGCGCATTGGAGAGGTTGAGCGGCCGTGCCGAGGCCGCAATCGTGCCGACCAAGCCTTGGCCCAGCCTGAGCTGCGCCAGGTGGACGGCGTTCGGGTTCAGGCCTTCGGTGGCGTAGAGTTCGAGCACCGAATCGGCGCGCAGCACATAGAGCGAGCAGACCTCGGCAACCATGTTGGAGGCGATGTCGCGCACGATTCGGTCAAGCCGCTCCTGCGGCTCCAGCGGCTCTTGCATGAGCTCGCGGAGCCGTTTCAGCAAAACGCGCGGGCCACTGGCCGAATCACGCATCGCGGCTTCTTCTCCAATAGCGTTTCAACCGGTGCAGGTTGCCCTGCACAGCGGCACAAACGCAACAACTCAATTAGAGCGCCATCGTCCAATTGGACGCATAAAGGCCGCTCCAAGACTTTCGATCCGCTGCATCCTGCCTTCCGAAAATCGACTCCCGATTTCGGGCCGATGCAGTCTGCTACTGCTTATCCAGACCGTACACGGAATGCAAAGTGCGAACTGCTAGTTCCGTATAGGGACCGTCGATCAGGATCGAAATCTTGATTTCGGACGTTGTGATGGCGCGGATGTTGATCGCGCGGTCGGCCAGCGCCTTGAAGGCGGTGGCGGCGACACCGGCATGGCTGCGCATGCCGATGCCGATGACCGAGACCTTCGACATGCCGGCTTCCGACTGCACCACATCGTAGCCGATCGTCGCCTTCAGCCGCTCGAGCACGGCAAGCGCCTTGTCGACGTCGCCGGATGGCACGGTGAAGGTCATGTCAGTGAACTTGCCGTCCTCGGAAATGTTCTGGACGATCATGTCGACATTGATGTTGGCCTCGGCCAGCGGCCCGAAAATGCCGGCGGCGACGCCCGGCCGGTCGCCGACGCGGCGCAGCGAAATCTGCGCTTCGTCCTTGGCATAGGCAATTCCGGTGACGACCTGCTGTTCCACGATCTCTTCCTCGTCGCAAATAAGCGTTCCCGGCGGATTGAGCAAATCCCCCATTCCGGGTGCATCGGGATCGTCGAAGGACGACCGCACAAAGGTACGCACCCTGTGCACCATGGCAAGCTCGACCGAGCGCACCTGCAGGACCTTGGCCCCCAGCGAGGCCATTTCGAGCATTTCCTCGAAGGAAATCTTGGCCAGCCGCCGCGCCTTCGGCTCGATGCGCGGATCGGTCGTGTAGACCCCGTCGACATCGGTGTAGATATCGCAGCGGTCGGCCTTGACCGCCGCCGCGATGGCGACTGCGCTGGTATCGGAACCGCCGCGGCCGAGCGTTGCGATCCGATTGTCCGGCCCGATGCCCTGGAAACCGGCGACCACCGCCACCTGGCCTTCGCCGAAGCGCTTGATCAGGAACGCACCGTCGATATCGAGAATGCGCGCCGCGCCATGTGCGTTGTCGGTCTTGATCGGGATCTGCCAACCTTGCCAGGAGCGGGCATGCACGCCGATATTCTGCAGCGCGATCGCCAGCAAGCCGGCGGTGACCTGCTCGCCGGACGCGACGACGGCGTCATATTCGCGCGCATCGTGCATCGGCGAGGCCTCGCGCGTCCATTGCACGAGCTCGTTGGTCTTGCCGGCCATTGCCGAGACCACGACTGCGACCTCATGGCCGGCGTCGACCTCGCGTTTGACATGACGCGCCACATTGCGGATGCGGGCGATGTCGGCGACGGACGTTCCGCCGAATTTCATCACGATGCGCGCCATGGAAGCGAAATGCCTTTGACTGGATGCCGGACCGAAGGCCGAAGAGCGGAAAAATGCGCCAAGCTGCGGCCGGGCGCTCAATGCGCGGCCTCCTTAGCCAAATGATAGTCGTTTCGCAAGGCGTGCCGCCGCTGCCGGCCGGGCGACACACCAGCGCAGCATCGCGCCTGCACTGCTTCTTGCCACAATGATGCGCGCTTCAGCCCAGCTGTGCCATGGCTCTCCACAGGCGCGGATAGTCGAGGACGAAACCGAGCGGCGAGACCTCCAGCATCTCATTGTAGCCGAACATCGGGGCGGCATAGGCGTAGTGTGCCGCATCGACGCGCTGGTAGCTCTGTTCCAGGCGAACGAGCCTGAGTTCGGGAAATGTCAGATAGGCTGCCGGGGCGGGCGTCGCCATGCCGACATCGAGGGCAAAACGGCGAAGCGCCAAAAGGTTTGTGGCGGGCGTGAAGCCGAGATCGACATCGATGAGACCGTCGACTTCCGCTTGATGCTCGCCGTTCAGCGTCCATTGGCGCTCGGTCAGCCGGTCGATCCCATAATGCAGCTCTTGCGTGCCGAGAAAGCCGTCGGCGCGCGCCGAGCTTGTATGCCAGTCGGCATCGCAGTCCACCTCGTAGGCGATGCCGCACGGCTTGCCGTCCTGGACGAAAAGCGCGTGTCCCCTGAGGTTCCACCCGGAACTCGCTTCCGACAGCAGGCAAGCGTCGTGGCCTTCCTGGTCAAGCCGGTGCCAAAGAATGGAAGCTACCGCTCGCACCATTGCGCACTCCTCCGAACCCGATGTCTCTGCTTCGTCCGCCAGAGCCTAGGTGTTTCCTTCCGGCACACCATCAACTGACACGTGCTGACACAAATGCAGCCGGCAAAAGGCGGCACCGGCAGGCATCGCGCGCGTCGCGCCGCCGGCGGTGAATTTCGCGCCTTGACATTCGCAGCCTCGCGCCCGACTTCCTAGCGTCCGAGGAGACCACGCCATGCCTGAGCCCCGACGATCGACGATCGATGCCGGAGAGGTGGAACGCTTTTCCGCCCTTGCCGCCGAATGGTGGAACCCGAACGGCAAGTTCCGCCCGTTGCACAAGTTCAACCCGATCCGGCTTGCCTATATCCGTGACCAGGTGGCAGCTCGCTTCGGCCGCGATCCGCGTGCGGCACGGCCGTTCGAAGGCCTGCGCTTCCTCGACATAGGCTGCGGCGGCGGGCTGTTGTGCGAGCCGATGGCGCGGCTTGGCGCCGAAGTGGTCGGCGCCGATGCCTCAGTCACCAACATCGAAGTGGCCAAGCTGCATGCGGCGGAAGTCGGCGTGAGCGTTGATTACCGCGCCACGACCGCGGAAGATCTGGCCGACGCCGGCGAAAAATTCGACGTCGTCCTCAACATGGAAGTGGTCGAGCATGTCGCCGATGTCGATCTGTTCCTGGCCAAATGCGGCGAGATGGTCAAGCCTGGCGGCATCATGTTCGTCGCCACCATCAACCGCACCCTGAAGGCCCTGGGCCTGGCCATCATCGGCGCCGAATACGTGCTGCGCTGGCTGCCCCGCGGCACCCACCAGTTCGGCAAGCTGGTGCGCCCCGAGGAACTCGAAAAGGCGCTTTCCGGCGCCGGCCTGACCGTCATCGACCGCACCGGCGTCACCTACAACCCGCTCGCCGACCGCTGGCAGCGCTCGAAGGACATGGACGTCAACTACATGGTGCTGGCGGAGAAGGCATCCGTCTGAACCTTACGCCGTCTGGCCCTATGTCTTCTGGCTTTGCGCCTTGGTGGTGATGAACACGCCGGCGGTGATGATGATGGCACCGGCCCAGGTCAGCAATTGATAGCGCTCGTCGAGGAAGAGGGTCCCGGCAAACAGCCCGACCGCCGCCGCGACATAGCCGATCTGGCTGAGATAGACCGGGCCGCCGACCGCTTGCAGCCGGAAGAAGAAGGCGAACATCGCCGAGGCTGATGCCACCTGTGCCGCAGCGACCAGCGGCACGCCGCCGAGCGAGCCGAACGCATTGCCGCCCAGCAGGACCAGAATGCCGGAAAACAGCATCAAGGCTGCTGCCAGATGACTGCCGACGGCAAGCTCGATCGGGCCGGTGCCTTCGGGCCAGTCGACGGTGCGGTAGATGTTACCGGCGGCGAGGCTGACCGGGATGAGCAGGCCCATCGCCACCCAGAAAAATTCGGCCGGCTGGCCCGCTTCGCCGCGCGTCACCGCCACCATGACTGCGCCGACGAAACCGACGGCAATGCCGATGATGCCCAGCATGGTCGGGCGCCTGACGCCGAGCAGCATCGAGAACACCAGCGTGACGACCGGCGACAGCGTGAACATGATGCCGCTGTAACCGGCACCCAGATGCGGAATGGCTGAAAACATCAGCAGATTGGGGATTGCGTAGGAGACGGCCGCGGTGACGAAGAAATAGCGCAGTCTGTGCGGCGTAAGCCGCATGCGCTTCCCGTTGAGCAGCAATGCGCACAAAAGCACGCCGCCGGCACCAAGCGAGATGACGAAGGCCCAGACCATGGCGGGCACGGCGGCCGCCGTCGCGATCTTGCCGAACGGCAGCGTCAGGCCGAGCAGGCCGCCGGTGACGACCAGAAGGCCAAGCGCCGAGTCCCAGAGAAATTTCATCGCACCGTCCCGTCGCCCGTTCGCGGCACTTGGCCAATATCGCAAGCTGATGTAAGATAAGGTAAAGATTCTTCACGTCAAGATACATAACGGTGAGAGACATGGATCGCGCAGCAAAAGCGATCGAGCAATGGAAAAAGGAACGGCCGGATCTCGATGTCTCGCCAATGGCCGTGCTCGGACGGTTGAGCGAGGCCGCCTCGCTGATCGCACGAGAGCGGCTGGCGCCGCTGTTTGCAAGTTACGGGCTGCAATCCGGAGAATTCGACGTGCTGGCGACGCTGCGTCGTTCCGGGCCGCCATACGCGCTGACGCCGACGGCTCTCTACGAGGCGACAATGGTGACGTCGGGCGCGATGACCAACCGCCTCGATCGGCTCGAGAAATCCGGCTTGATCACGCGCGGGCCGCATCCTGACGATCGCCGCGGGATTGTTGTGCAACTGACCGGGAAGGGCCTCGCTCTGATCGACGAGGCGGTGGCCGCCCACGTCGCCAACGAGCACCAGATACTTTCTGGGTTAGCACGCCCGGAGCAGATCATGCTCGCACGCCTGCTCGAAAAACTGATAGCGAGCCTGAACTAACCGAACCGGCCAAGCGGCGGGCCGAGGGATGGAAAAGCTCAAATCTTGGCCGCCGAGCCACGTTTGGGGCGGCGAACAGCTCTGATCTTGCCGCTGTTTCCGCCGCCACAGAAAAACTGGTCACCGCCATCGGATTCGAGCCCCGACACGCCTGTTCCCGGCGGCATATCGAGCTTCTCCAGGACCTTTCCCGTTTCAGGATCGATCCGCCGGACATCGCTCTCCTCACCCTCCCAGGTGCCATGCCAAAGCTCGCCGTCGACCCAGCTGACCCCGGTAACGACGCGGTTGGAAACGATGGTGCGAAGGATTGCTCCTGTCTCGGGATCGACCTGATGAATCTTTCGGCCCCGGTGCTGCCCGACCCAGAGCGTTCCTTCGGCCCAGGCGAGCCCGGAATCACCGCCATTGCCAGGCGCCGGGATCGACGCCAGCACCTGGCCATTCTTCGGATCGATCTTCTGGATGCGATCCTCGGCGATCTGATAGAGGTGCTGGCCGTCGAAGGCCGTTCCGGCGTGTGCCGCAACATCGATCGAGCGCACCACTTTGCCGCTCGCCGGATCGAAGGCGTTCAATCTGTCGCCTGACGCAAACCAGACATGCTCACCGTCGAAGGTAACGCCGTCCACGTGGTCGACACCCGGAAAGGGTCCATATTCACGGAGGATTTCGGCTGCGGATCGTTTCATAATTCCATCCTAGTAGCCCGGCAGTGGGCCAGGGAGTAACAAGATTGTCGGGAAACCCGGCAGCGGCGGGGTCATCCAGCGACGCGCCCGCCCGCGGCCGAACGACTGCACCTTGCGGGCCTGGGCGAGCTGCTCGAGCGCCCGCTGCACGGTACGCGAACTGGCTCCAAGCGCAATCGCCAGGGCCGAACTCGACCAAGACTCGCCGTCGGCGAGGAAGGCGAGTACGGCGGCATGCTCTTCTTCGACGGGCGGCGCCAACACGACGACCTCACCTGCGCGGCGCGGCGCCAGCGCAAAGCCCCGCTTCGTCGCACTCACATCGGCCAACGTCCGAAGCTCCGCGCGAAGCCGCCCGGCTTCGACCCGTAACCGTGCGCGATGTGATTCGTCCGCGTCCTTTCCGCGGAAAGCACGCGCAATAAGCGTCGATCTTGCCACGTCCCCCGGCCAGGCTTCGGCCAGCGCACGGGCCAGCGCGAACAGCACCGGTCGGGTCGCCAGCGAGACGACGGTGTCTGCGACTCGAACGACATTGCGACACGCATCCACCACGAGCGCCCCCGACGCCAGGAGGGCTTCGACTTCGTCGAGCAGGAGGGGCCGTTCCTCGCCACGCACGACAAGGCGTGCGGCCGGCGTGTCCAACACCAGCGATGCGCTCTCCACCTCCGCCATCAGCGCGGGGATGCCGGACGCGCGCGCCGCCCGCGCCGCCACGCCAAGTGCGGCGCGCGCAGGGCCGGTCCGCAAGCGGCGGATGGCGATGCCGGCGACAGCCAGCTCGTGGGCGGCCCGCGATGCCGGCGGCAGCGGCGAGGGATCGAAGCCGTCCAGCCTGCGCTCGGCTTCGTCGAGATGGCCGATCAGCAGCAAGCGCCGAACTTCGAGGTTGCGCGCATGCGCGGCGTTGACGCGGTCGCCATGCTTTTCAAGCGTCGCCCGCGCGGCGTCGAGCGCCTTGGCCGGCCAGGCGAGGTCGCGCGAGACGAGCGCGATCTCGGCCTCGGCGACGACACACCGCGCGCGGGCCACTGCCTCCCTCGGGCTGAATGCGTGCGCCGCCCTCTTGAGGAGAACCTTCGCCCGAACCAGGTCACCAAGCTGCGCCATCGCGATACCGCGCAACGCCAGTGCCGGCGCATCGTCGCGCAGCGCAACCCGCTTCAAGGCGCCGAGCGGATCGCCCGCCGCAAGCGCATGCGCCGCGGCTGTGATCAGCGAGTCCATCGGAATCCCGTCACACTTGTCACTCCCATGGCTTCGACGTCCGGCGCTAAGTCCATCTCACCAACCAGTCGTATCGACAACGGCGACTGTAGCCAACCTGAGTTGCGGCGCGATTGTGCACTGAGTTCGAACGCAACGATAAGCATTAGGAGAGACGCAATGAAGATCGAAGGTTCAACCATCCTGGTGACTGGAGCCAATCGGGGCATCGGTCGGGCACTGGTCGAGGAAGCCCTGAGCAGAGGCGTAAAGCGTGTCTATGCCGCAACCCGCCAAACCATGGCCCACCCAGACCGGCGCGTGACGTCCCTGACCATGGATGTAACCAATGCCGCGCAGATCCGGGCGGCCATCGAGAAGATCGATGCTCTCGATATCCTCATCAACAACGCCGGCGTATCGCCCTTCGATGACCTCAGCGACCGTCGTGTGCTCGAACAACAGCTCGCCGTAAACCTCTTCGGCTCGTATGACGTTACCCAGGCTCTGCTGCCGTTGCTGGCCCGGTCGCGGGGAGCCATCGTCAACATTCTGTCGCTGGCCTCGATTGCCGCCGTGCCGTTCAGTCCGGCCTACTCGGTCTCGAAGGCGGCCTCATTCTCCCTGTCACAGTCGCTGCGCACCCTCCTGGCCGGACGGGGTGTCAGCGTCCACAGGGTCCTTCCCGGCCCCGTGGACACGGACATGACCCGGGGCCTGGACATAGCGAAGGCCTCTCCGGAGTCTGTTGCGCGGGCAATCCTGGACGGCGTGGAGAACGGCGAGGAGGAAATCTTCCCCGATCCCATGTCGGAATCCCTGGCGGAGGGCTGGCGCAGCAGTGCGGTTAAGGCGCTTGAACGCCAGTTTGCAGCCTATGCGGAAGCAAGCCCGTCCAGTGAAGCAAGCCCGTCAAGCAGTGGGCATGAAGGAAAAAGCGAAACGATTACCCGAGAAGCCCATCCTTGCTGCTCGGCCTGAAACTGCGAACGCTGGTGAAGGGGGCGGCAGCATCGCCGCTCCCGACGCAGCCGGTCGGCTGTCGCAGGTGACGGCGCCGACTTTCACGATCACGGCGCTGCCTGGCGAAGAGATGCCTCGCTATGTCTGGAGCAGGTTGACGGATCAGTTGCGGTCGTCGGGGAAGCTTGGAATAGGCAAGAACTCGACGCCGTCATCGGCGAGGCTCTTGGCCTCCTCCAGCGTCGCCTCGCCATAGATGCCGCGTGGATCACTCTCGCCAAAGTGGATCTTGCGCGCTTCCTCGGCAAATTTGTCGCCGACATAGTCGGCGTTCTCGCGCACCTTCTCCGCCATGGCCTTGAGCTGGGCCAGCGCCTGCTTTTGCGCCTCGCCCATGGCCAGCGCGATCTTTTCCTGGTTGCGCCCGGTCGAGACGGCAGGCGCCATCAGCGCCTTCTCGACCTTGTGCGAGCCGCAGGCCGGGCAATCGACGAAACCGCGCCTCTTCTGTGTGTCGAAATCGTCGTTGCTGCGGAACCAGGCCTCGAATTCGTGCTCGTGCTCGCAGATCAGGGAAAAGCGGATCAAGAGGCGGCACCCCTGAGCGGCATTGCCTCCGCCGAACCGGCGTTTACGGCAAAATCGCGTGCGTTTTTGAGATTCGGTATCTTCTTGCGCGCGGCGACTGACTGCGCCGCGTCGATCTCGGCGACGATCACCGCCGGCTCGTCATGGGCAGCCTCGGCGACGATGCGGCCCCAAGGATCGACGATCAACGAATGGCCATAGGTTTCGCGGCCGTCCTCGTGCACTCCGCCTTGCGCGGCGGCAACCACATAGGCGCCGTTTTCGATGGCGCGCGCCCTGAGCAGCACATGCCAATGCGCTTCGCCGGTCTGGCGGGTGAAGGCGGCGGGCACCGAAAGCAGATCGGCGCCGGCCAGCGCCTCGGCACGGAACAGCTGCGGAAAGCGCAGATCGTAGCAGACGGCAAAGCCGAGCTTCGCGCCATTGATTTCGGCAACGACGGCCTCGGTGCCTGGCTCATAGGCGGCGGATTCGCGCCAGCTCTCGCCATTGTCGAGATCGACATCGAACATGTGGATCTTGTCGTAGGTGGCAATCGTGGCGCCGTCCGGCCCGAACAGAAGGGCGCGGTTGGCAAGCTTGCCGTCGGCGCGCAGAATGGCGGTCGAGCCGACATGCAGGAAGATTCCGAGCTCGCTGGCCAGCCTCCGCGACGTCGAGACGACGATGTCCTTGTCTTCGGAGGTGAAGGAAGCGGCCCGCGCTTGGCTGTCGCGGATCAGAGCGCCGGTCATTTCCGGGGTCTGGACATAGGTCGCGCCAAGGCCTGCCGCCTGGCGCACCAGCCGTTCCAGATCGACCGCATTGCGCTCCGGGCTGGTTCCCGAACGCATCTGGATCGCCGCCGCCTTGAAAGCACCCCCCGACTTGATGGCACCCATGGTCATGTCCTTATCTGGTCGAGCCGTTAGCGAGCAATCTGTCCAGCCGTCCTTCAGCCTCCAATTCGTGGAGATCGTCGGAGCCGCCGACATGTGTGCCGCCGATGAATATCTGCGGAAAGGTGGAACGGCCATGGGCCCGGGAGATCATTTCCTGGCGCAGTTCCGGCGAGAAGGAGGCGTCGTGCTCGATATAGGCGACACCCTTCCTGTCGAGCAGCCGCTTGGCCGCGGTGCAATAGCCGCACATCATCCGCGTGTAGATCGTCACATCGACCATCGGTCAGCAACCCTGCCTCGTTCCGCTGTCATATAGGCTATATAGGCGCCGATTCGTCGGCCCGAAAGTCCCCCGGCAGCACGCGCGCGAAGGTCAATACGTCGACCGCGCCGGCACCGCCCTTCTTCAATGCCCTGGCGACCGCGCGGACGGTGGCGCCGGTGGTGTAGACATCGTCGATCAATAGCACCCGGCGGCCGGCGATTTCGATCTCCGCCTCGTCAGGCACTTTGAATGCGGCGCGAACATTTTCCTCGCGTTCCCGCCGCTCCAGCCCGACCTGCTGGCGCGTGAGTTTGACGCGCTTGATGGCTGATGGCGCGAAAGGCCGCTCCCCGAGCTGCGCCACGGCCCGCGCCAGTTCCGCCGACTGGTTGAACTGCCGCCTGAAGAAACGCCGCCAGTGCAGCGGCACCGGCACGACCACGTCGGCCTCGGCGATGAGTTCGGCACCGGCGCGAAGCATCCAGCGCGCCATCCACGGCGCCAGATCGGTCCGATCCTGGTATTTCAGCCCTTGCACCATCTGGCGGGCAACGCCGGAATAGGCGACCGCCGCCCGCGCGCGCTCGAACGGCGGCGGGTCGGCTATCGCCTCTGCCGACAGGAACCCCTCACCCATATTGTGGGTGAACGGCGTGCCCATCACCGGGCACCATGGCCGTTCCAGCAGCCTGAGTTTCGGCCAGCAGGCGCCGCACAACACGCCGGGCTGCGAGACATGGCGGCGGCAGCCGGCGCAGACCGGCGGGAACAAGAGGCGCGCCGGCCAGCCCACTGCCTTTCGGGCAATGCTCTTGATCGCAATACGCTTGATCTCTGGCATTGGATCGGCCACGTGATTGGTCCTCCGCATCACTATATCAGAGAGCGAAGCACAAGGACCTGCCCATTGCAGCCTGTAATCGACACCTCGCTCTGGCTGGCGCGCAAGCGCCGGGCACTGGCCCGTCCCATCGCCGGCGCGGATTTCCTCATGCGGCGGGCAGCCGAGGATCTTGCCGACCGGCTCGGCGCTGTCGAGCGTAGATTCGGCAAGGCGGCCTCATTGTTTTGCCAGACGCCGGCAGCAGCAGAGGTGCTCGCCGAAAGCGGCAAGGTGACGAAAAACGTGCGCGTCGAAGCCGACGCCGCTTTCCTGGGCGGCCAGCCAGGAGTGGTGGCGCCGTTGGAAACCGTGCCATTCGAGCCGGAAAGCCTCGACCTCGCAGTGTCGCTGCTGTCGCTGCAGGCGATGAACGACATTCCCGGCATGCTGGTGCAGATCCGCCGGGCGCTGAAGCCGGACGGGCTTTTTCTCGGCGCTTTCGCCGGCACAGGCACGCTTTCCGAGCTGCGCGAAAGCCTGCTTGCCGCCGAGACCGAGCTCTATGGCGGCGCCAGCCCGCGTGTGATCCCGTTCACCGACGTCCGCGACGCCGGCGCGCTGCTGCAGCGCGCCGGCCTGGCGCTGCCGGTTGCCGACGTCGAGACGATCACGGTGCGTTACGATTCCCTCTTTGGCCTGGTCGCCGACCTGCGCGCCATGGGCGAGACCAGCGCGCTTGTCGACCGCAGCAGGCGGCCGGGCACGCGAGCGCTGTTCGCGCGCGCCGCCGAAATCTATGCGGAGCGGTTTTCGGATGCCGATGGCCGCGTCAGGGCGAGTTTCTCGGTGGTCTGGATGTCAGGCTGGGCGCCCGATGCCTCTCAGCAAAAACCGCTGAAGCCGGGCTCCGCAAAAATATCGCTGAAGACGATCCTGGAAAATCCCGGCGGCCCCTGACCGGATCCTTGCGCAAAAAGCTAAGCGTATCCCACGCAAAAACTAAGCGGGTCACTGCGCAAAAGCGTTGGCAAGCTTGCTGCTGTTGTCGCTGAATAGCCACTGAATCGCACCGGCAGCCCGGCCGACGCCAGCGACAATGGCAAGCGACAGCACGGCAACGATCAAACCATATTCGATAGCCGTCGCACCCCTCTCGTCTTCTAAAAATCGTTGCAGCAAGACTTTCATGGGCGCCCATCCCTCTTGCCCGAACCTAGCGCCGACCCGTTAAGAAAGGTTAACGCGACAGGCTTAACGGGCAGTGAAACAGCTGCATTGTAGAGATCTGTTGAGGACGTCAGCAGTCGCCGCTGCTTCTGCCATCGGCCCGTATAACGCAGACCGAACTGGGCAGCGGCTGCAGCACGCTCTTGCGTAGCGTATAGCTATCGCGCTGGCCGATCGAGCCGGTGCTCATCGTATCAAGGCCGTCGCGGGCAAACTGCGACCGGGTCCGGCTGTCGAGGTAGGGCGTCGCGATCAACGCCAGCGCCACCGCGGCCGAGCCGAACAAAAGGGTGATGCGCAGTATTCCCATGCCGGCATTGGCGGCGCCAGGAAGGCGGTCGGGCCAAGGCGAGTCCCAGTCCTTGTCGAAGCTCATGCAAATCGCTCCCCAGCGGTGGAATCGGCGTAACCGCCTTGCGTCAATTTTTCACGGCCAGATAAATCTTTCATTAACGCTGCCGATATCGCGTTGCGGAGCTGCCCGGTTTACGGAGGTCGGCCGTTACAGCAGATCGATGAGGAACTGGATCAGCGGGGCATCGGCCGGCGGCATTGGAAAATCGCGCATCTGGCGCGGCCGCACCCATTTCAGCACCTGGCCTTCCTTCGGCTGCGCAATGCCACGGAAGCGACGGCAGACGAACAGCGGCATCAGCAGGTGAAAATCATCGTAGGAATGGCTGGCAAAGGTGAGTGGCGCCAGGCAAGGGATGTCGGTCTCGATGCCGACCTCCTCGTACAATTCGCGGATCAGGCATTGTTCCGGCGTCTCGCCAGGCTCGACCTTGCCGCCCGGAAACTCCCACAGGCCGGCGAGTTGCTTGCCTTCGGGCCGCTGCGCCAAAAGCACGCGCCCGTCAGCATCGACCAGCGCGCAGGCCGCGACCAGGAGTAGGCGTTTGCCGACCGTATCCAAGCCGCTCATGCGCCTTGTGGCCGGCGATAGTGATAGCGATAGACTTCGTCGAATCCGAGCGAACGGTAGAGCGCCAGCGCCGGCGCGTTGTCCGCCTCGACCTGCAGCCAGGCTTCCCGCGCCCCGCGCAGCCGCGCCCATTTCAACGCCGACCGGATGAGGTGGCGGCCATGGCCCTGGTTGCGCACCGATCTGTCGGTGGCGATCTCGAAAAGCCCGGCAAGGTCGCCGTCATGCACGCAGATCAACGTTGCCAGCGGCTCGCTGCCGGCCTCCAGCGCAAACAGCCCCGCCTCCGGCTGGATGGCGCCGATGATCTCCGACAGGCCCGGCCGCAGCGACACATGCGAACCGCTCACCTTGAGCGCCGCGCCGATGAAACGGCTGATGTCCTTCAGCGGAATCTGGTCCATGGCATCTTCGAGCGCGGCGTCCGCCAACGGCAGCCGCATGACCAGCGATTCAGCGAATGTGCTCCAGCCCTCGCTGTCGAGGTACTTTGAAAGATCAGGCCCCGACAGCGGCGAGATGCGAAAGGTCAGCGGCCTGCCATAGGCGTCGAAGCGGCGGCTGGCGCGGCCGATGCGCTCGGCGATATGCTGGATGTCGCCCGGATCGAGCGGATTGACCGAATTCAGCCGCTTGGCCGGATGGCCGGCCGTCAGCCGCACCACCCAGGTGCCGTCATAATGGACAGCGGCCGCCGGCCAGGCGCGAAAGCCCGCCGCCTCGTAGCGGCGCACGATCGCCAACACGCTTGCCGGATGTCTGGAAGCCAACGCCATCAGCTCCGATAATCGCCATTGATGGCGACATATTCCTTGGTGAGATCGCAGGTCCACACCGTCGCCTTGCCGCGGCCGATGCCGATATCGGCGTGGATGCGGATCTCGTCGCGCTTCATATACGCCGAAGTCGCCTCCTCGGAATAGGCGGCGTCGCGCTCGCCCTGATACGCCAGGCGGTTGTCGCCGAACCAGATCGACAGAAGGTCGCGGTCGGCCGGTTCGCCGGCCTTACCGACGGCCATGACGACGCGGCCCCAATTGGCGTCCTCGCCGGCGACTGCCGTCTTGACCAGCGGCGAATTGGCGATCGACAGCGCGATGCGCTTGGCCGAGCGGGCCGATTTGGCCCCGGTGACGGTGACCTCGACCTGCTTGCGGGCGCCCTCGCCGTCGCGCACCACCTGCAGTGCCAGCGATTTCAGCACCTTGCCGAGGGCACGGCGGAACGTGCCGAGGCGCGCATCCTTGGGGTCGAAAATAGCCGGCGCGCCGCGCCTGGCGGCAGCACCCGTGGCGAACATCAGCAGCGTGTCGCTGGTCGAGGTGTCGCTGTCGACGGTAACCGCGTTGAAGGTCTTGGACGTGCCGCGCGACAAGAGGTCCTGCAGCACCGGTGCTGCGATCGGCGCATCGGTGGCGATGAAGGAAAGCATCGTCGCCATGTCGGGCGCGATCATCCCGGCGCCCTTGGCGATACCGTTGATGGTGACGTCGGCATCGCCGAGCTTGACCGTCGCGGTCGCCAGTTTGGGATAGGTGTCGGTGGTCATGATCGCCTTGGCGGCTTCGGTCCACAATTCCGGCCTGCCGTCCTTGACCAGCCCGGCCAGCAGATGGCTGAACTTGCCGGCGTCGAGCGGTTCGCCGATGACACCGGTCGAGGCCAGGAACACCTCGCCCGCTGTGCAGCCGGCCGCTTTCGCCGCCACCTCGCCCGTGAGTGCCGTCGAGGCCCGGCCCTTCTGGCCGGTAAAGGCATTGGCATTGCCGGAATTGACGACCAGCACGCGTGCCTTGCCAGCGGTGAGGTTCTGCCGGCAGAAATCGACCGGCGCCGACGGGCACTTTGATTTGGTGAAGACGCCGGCGACGGTGGTGCCGGCGTCGAACACCATGGCCAGCAAGTCGGTGCGGTTCTTGTATTTTATGCCGGCCTCGGCGGTGGCGATGCGCACGCCCTCGATCACCGGCATCTTGGGATATTTCTTCGGCGCGAGCGGCGAAACCTGTGTGGACATGGAAGACCCCGGGCGGGAAAAATCGCGAAAGGAACGCCGGTTTGCCCGATAGCAGGCGCTGGCGCAAGGCGTTTTCACAGCCGTTACGGGTGCCGGACGCCTGACACCGCCTCATGCCGCAAGCAAGGCTGTTGCAAATTTGTTGACGTCGCTGCGGCCGATAGCGCTATGATCCTGCCCGATGGGCAGGCTTGTGGTCTTGGCACTGGCGTTTCTGGGCTTTCTGCTGCTGCGCGCGGATGCGCAGACGGCGCGGCGCGTAGCGCTTGTGGTAGGCAACGGCAGCTACGCCGAAGCCGGCACGCTGGCCAATCCTGTCAACGATGCGCTCGACATCGCCGACAAGCTGCGCGCCATCGGTTTCGAGGTGATCGAAGGCAACGATCTCGGCAAGCGCGAGCTCGAACACAAGATCGGCGAATTCTCCGACGCGCTGCAGGGCGCCGGTGCCGGGCTGTTCTACTATGCCGGCCACGGCCTGCAGGTCGACGGGCGCAACTTCATCGTGCCGGTCGATGCGAGGCTGGACATGCCGGTCAAGCTCCAGCTCGAGGCGGTGCCGATCGACGAGGTTCTCGACATCATGGAGCAGCAGACCAAGGTCAGCCTGGTCTTCCTCGATGCCTGCCGCAACAACCCGTTTGCCCGAAGTCTCAGCCGCAGCGCCACGACACGCTCGGCGACGGCCCTCGCCGGCCTTGCCCAGTTCGAGTCGACACGCGGCTCGTTCATCGCCTTCTCGACGGCACCCGGCGCTGTCGCAATGGACGGGACGGGGCGCAACTCGCCCTTTGCCGCGGCACTTTTGCGGCATATGGCCGAACCCGGACAAAGCATCAACGACATGATGATCGCGGTGCGCCGCGACGTCGTTTCCGCAACGCGCGAGGCGCAGCGTCCGTGGGAGCAGGGATCGCTGCTCGAGCGCTTCGAATTCGTGCCGGGCCGAGACACTGCCCAGCAACCGAAACCGGCCGTCAGCCCGGCGCCCGCGTCTGAGATGGCTGCGCTCGAACGCTCCGTCGGCGACAAGGGTGCCATCGAAAAATTTCTGCGCGAGGACTATCTGGCGCCTGATGCCACGGCGATGCGCGAAACTGTCAAGCGGCTTTACGGTTCGTCGGCCACCATCTACGGCACGCGCTACGACAGCGAGGCCATCGTCAAGGTCAAGGCCGACTGGTTCGCGCAATGGGCGTCGTGGTCGTTCGGTCTCGAGCCCGGCAGCCTCGAGGTGACGCCGCACGGCAAGGATCGTGCCGACGTGGTTTTCGCCATGAGCTACGATTATGTGCCGAAGGACAAATCGGCGCAGCGCCTGACCGGCAAGGCGCGGGTGACGCTGGAACTCGTTATGACTGACGGCGCGTGGCGCGTTGCGTCGGAAACGTCGCAAGCGCTGGAATGAACATCACCGGACCGCTGGGTTGATGAACCCGCGAAACGCCCGCTGCACACCCGGAATCAGTCCCCAGATCATGATCGAGACCATCAGCGGCGCGATGACCAGCGTACGTTGCCAGATTTGCCATTCCTGCGTCAGCGGAAAAACCACGTACAAAATGGCAGTGATCAGCGGATAGACGCCGAGCAGCACCAGCAGGGCGAAGCGCAGGCGCGAAAAGCGGGTGGCGGCGGTCGAAGTCATTGTTGTTCTCCTTATCGTTACGGAACGTTTCGTTACATATAAAACGGATCGTTCCGTTTCGTCAAGAGGTCGTGTATTGTGGCTGCTGAAATCGCGGGTAAGGAAGAAGAGATGGGCGAAACCACCGATCCCGGGCGCAAGTCGGCCGGCGCACGGCGCAGCCCCGAAAGCGCCGATGCCATTCTCGATGCCGCCGAGGCGGTGCTGGTCGAAGCCGGTTATTCCGGCTTCTCGATCGAGGCGGTGGCGCGGCGCGCACGCGCGGGAAAACCGACGATCTATCGCTGGTGGCCAAGCAAGGCCGCCCTGCTGCTCGACGTTTATCAACGGCAAAAGCGCGTCGACAATCCCGATACCGGGAACCTTGAGCAGGATCTCGTCGGCTTCCTGAAGAGCTTGTTCGCGCACTGGCGCGACACATCGTCGGGCAGCGTGTTCAGATCGCTGATTGCCGAGGCGCAGTCGGACGAAAAAGCGGCCGCCGCCCTCGCCGAATACGCAAGCCGGCGTCGCGTCCACACCAGCCAGATGGTCGAGCGCGCCAAGGCAAGGGGAGAGGTGGCAGCCGACGTCGATGCCGCTGTTGTCGCCGACCTGATTGCCTCGTTTGCCTGGGCGCACCTTCTGACAGACCGCCTGGACGACGACGAAGCGATCTTACGCAGGGCGGTCGGCTATATCTTGAAAGGCATTCTCGCTGACGATGCCGGCGACGCCACGGCGGTTCGGCGGCGTCGACGCATCATCGCTCGGTAGAAGCGACAGAGGAAGCACCCGGTCGTCGTGGAGACAATCAGACGTTCAATTGTTGGCGTCGGCGCCGCCCCTCATCGCCCTGCCGGGCACTTCTCCCCGTATAGTGACAGGGAGAAGGAACGCCTTCGCAAAGGATGTCGCCAATCTCCTGCGTTGCAGAAGGGGTGCTAAGGCTGCGGCCAGCCCCTTCTCCCCGTCACTATACGGGGAGAAGGTGCCGGCAGGCGGATGAGGGGCAGCGCTGACATCAATAATTGATGTGATCGCCCTCGCCTATTTGGCGCTTTCCAGTGCGTCGACCGTCTTCTTCAGGTTCGCATCGGGGATGTCGACCTTGGCGTTGGCGCGCAGCGACTTGACCAGCGCGAAATACTTGTCGCGGATGACCGCCTGGCGCGCCTGGTCCTTGACCTCGTCGAAGGCCGGCGGCTGCTTGGTGCGCTTGTCCTCGACCTTGATGACGTGCCAGCCGAACTGCGACTGCACCGGCTGCTCGGTGTATTTGCCGACCGCCAGCGCAAACGCCGCCTTGTCGAATTCCGGCACCATCTGGCCAGGCCCGAACCAGCCGAGATCGCCGCCGCTGGTCTTGCCGCTCGGATCGCTGGTGTGCTCGTTGGCGAGTTTCTGGAAGTCGGCGCCGCCGTCGAGCTGCTTGATGATGGCGTCTGCCTCTTCCTTCGTCTTCACGAGGATGTGACGGGCGTGCACCTCATTGCTGGGCGGCGTGTTGGCGATTTCCTGGTCGTAGCGGGCGCGGACCTCGGCATCGGTAACCTTGTCGACGACGCCCTTCTCGACCATTTCGCCATGCAGCGCGCGCTGCTGCAGGAAGGCCATGCGGCGCTGGAAGTCGGGATCCTTATCGAGGCCAGTGGTCACCGCCTGAGCCGCCATGACGCGGATTTCGATCGCCGCCGACAGTGCCGCGGCGCGGCGCTGCTCGGGCGGAAGCTGCGCGAACTGCTGCGACAGTTCGCCCTCGGCAAGCCCAAGGTCTGCCTCGGTCAGCGTCTGGCCGTTGATGGTGGCGACCACGGCGTTCGGATCAACCGGCTTGGCCGCCGGGGCGGGTGCTGCCGGCTGGGCAGGGGCGGCTTCCTGCGCCATCAGCGGCGACAGCGAGAGGGCCGACAGTCCGAATGCCAGACCAAGGCTGGCGAGCGACGCGCGGCGGAACAACAAGGACATTACGATTATCTCCAAAGCGGGGTAGCTAGAGCGGAATGGCTTCCAGACCAGCAGGATTGTGGCGGAATTTGGCGCGGTCGACAGGGCGAGCGCGGCGTTGACATCGAATGAGCCCCCTCTTATCTGTCCAACGACTTTGCGTCCAGAACCGTTTTCCGGGCGCTTTTTGCGTTTGCCCGCGTTCACGCGGAGTTGATGGGGCCGGCCGGCGCCCGTCGCAATGACTTGGAATGCTATCGAAAGGGCCATTGGATGGTCAGTCTCGGCGGTCTCGCCCGTAAGGTTTTCGGCTCCTCCAACGATCGTCGGGTCAAATCGACCCGGCCGCGCGTCGAGGCGATCAATGCCATGGAAAACGAGATGCGGGCGCTCTCCGACGCCGAGCTTCAGGCCCGCACCGACAAATTCCGCCAGGACATCGCCAACGGCGCCAGCCTGGACGACCTCCTGGTGCCGGCCTTCGCCACCGTGCGCGAGGCCGCCCGTCGCGTGCTCGGCATGCGCCCATTCGACGTGCAGCTGATCGGCGGCATGGTGCTGCACAATGGCGGCATTGCCGAGATGCGCACCGGCGAAGGCAAGACGCTGGTGGCGACGCTGCCGGTCTACCTCAACGCCCTCGCCGGCAATGGCGTCCATGTCGTCACCGTCAACGATTACCTGGCCACGCGCGACTCCGAATGGATGGGCCGCGTCTACAAATTCCTCGGCCTCAAGGTCGGCGTCATCGTCCATGGCTTATCCGACGAGGAGCGCCGCGTCGCCTACGCCGCCGACGTCACCTACGCCACCAACAACGAGCTCGGCTTCGACTATCTGCGCGACAACATGAAATACGAGCGCGCCCAGATGGTGCAGCGCGGTCACAGCTACGCCATCGTCGACGAGGTCGATTCGATCCTGGTCGACGAAGCCCGCACGCCGCTGATCATTTCCGGTCCGCTCGAGGACCGCTCGGAAATGTACAACACCATCGACACCTTCATCATCCAGCTGCAGCCGCAGGACTACGAGATCGACGAGAAGCAGAAGACCTCGATCTTCACCGAGGAAGGCACCGAGAAGCTGGAGAACATGCTGCGCGATGCCGGCCTGCTCAAGGGCGAGTCGCTCTACGACGTCGAGAACGTCGCCATCGTCCACCACGTCAACAACGCGCTGAAGGCGCACCGGCTGTTCCAGAGGGACAAGGATTATATCGTACGCAATGGCGAGATCGTCATCATCGACGAGTTCACCGGCCGCATGATGCCAGGCCGCCGCTATTCGGAAGGCCTGCACCAGGCGCTCGAAGCCAAGGAGCATGTGGCGATCCAGCCGGAGAACCAGACGCTCGCCTCGGTTACCTTCCAGAACTATTTCCGCCTCTACAAGAAGCTCGCCGGCATGACCGGCACGGCGCTGACCGAGGCCGAGGAATTCGCCAACATCTACAATCTCGACGTCACCGAGATCCCGACCAACCTGCCGGTCATCCGCATTGACGAAGACGACGAGGTCTACCGGACGGTCGAGGAGAAATACAAGGCGATCGTCAAGGAGATCAAGGAAGCCCGCGCCAAGGGCCAGCCGACGCTGGTCGGCACCACCTCGATCGAAAAGTCCGAGCAACTGGCCGAACGCCTGCGCAAGGAAGGGTTTAAGGATTTCGAGGTGCTGAATGCCCGCCACCACGAGCGCGAGGCGGCGATCGTCGCCCAGGCCGGCAAACCCGGAGCCATCACCATTGCCACCAACATGGCCGGCCGCGGCACCGACATCCAGCTCGGCGGCAATGCCGACATGCGCATCGCCGAGGAGCTTGGCGACATGCCGGCCGGCCCCGAGCGCGAGGCCAGGGAAAAGGAAATCCGCGACGACATCGCCCGGCTGAAGGAAAAGGCGCTCGCCGCCGGCGGTCTTTACGTGCTCGCCACCGAGCGCCATGAATCGCGCCGCATCGACAACCAGTTGCGCGGCCGCTCAGGCCGCCAGGGCGACCCCGGCCGCTCGAAATTCTTCCTGTCGCTGCAGGACGACCTGATGCGCATCTTCGGTTCGGAGCGCATGGACGGCATGCTGCAGAAGCTCGGCCTCAAGGAAGACGAGGCGATCATCCACCCATGGATCAACAAGGCGCTGGAGAAGGCGCAGAAGAAGGTCGAGGCGCGCAACTTCGACATCCGCAAGAACCTGTTGAAATATGACGACGTCTCGAACGACCAGCGCAAGGTGGTGTTCGAACAGCGCATCGAGCTGATGGACGGCGAGGGTCTCCCCGAAATGATCGCCGAGATGCGCGAGGGCGTCATCGAGGAGATCGTCGCCAAGAACATTCCCGAAAACGCTTATGCCGAGCAGTGGAACGTCGCCGGGCTTAAGGCCGAGATCGCCGAATTCCTCAATCTCGATCTGCCGGTCGAGGACTGGGTCAAAGAAGAAGGCATCGCCGAGGACGACATCCGCGAGCGCATCAGCCAGGCCGCCGACGCCGCCGCCAAGGAGCGCGCCGAGCGCTTCGGCCCCGACGTGATGACCTATGTCGAGCGCTCGGTGGTGCTGCAGACGCTCGACCATCTGTGGCGCGAGCACATCGTCAATCTCGACCATCTGCGCTCGGTCGTCGGCTTCCGCGGCTATGCCCAGCGCGATCCGCTGCAGGAGTACAAGGGCGAGGCGTTCGAGCTGTTCCAGGCGATGCTTGGCAATCTGCGCCAGGCCGTCACCGCGCAATTGATGCGCGTCGAGCTGGTCCGCCAGGCGGCGGAAGCGCCGCCGCCCGAAGCCCCCGACATGTTCGGCAGCCATATCGATGGCAGCACTGGCGAAGACGATTTCGAAGGCGGCGAGACGGCCGTCCTGGTCCGCCAGGAGACTAATGCCATCGTCGCCCCCGAAGACCGCGACCCGAAGAACCCGGCAACCTGGGGCAAGGTCGGCCGCAACGAAGCCTGCCCGTGCGGGTCGGGCAAGAAGTACAAGCATTGTCATGGGGCGTTTGCGTAAGCGCCACCTTTCCTTCTCCCCGTCATACGGGGAGAAGGTGCCCCAAAAGGGCGATGAGGGGCAGCAGAGGCGTTGGCGACTAGTCGATCTCCCCACTTGAGGGGGAGATGGCCGGCAGGCCACAGGGGGCGCTGTCCCGCCGATACCAAAATACGCATTTCGAATTTTCTGTATCTCGACCGTCGGTGGTGTTTCAGTTTGAAATCTAATAGCCGGGTGACGCACGCGCTGATGTCCGCGCTTCATGAAGATCGGAACCTGCTAAAGTGGGTAAAGAAACTACTTCGATTCAATAACCCCGTTCGAGGTCGATCTTGTTGGACAGAGGCTCTCCTCTTGCGACTTGACCGCAGAGATCGGCGGCCTGGTCGATTCCAGAATCCACCCAGAAGCTCGCGACATGAGGTGTGACGGTCACCTTGGGATGAGTCCACAACGGCGATGAAGCCTCCAGCGGTTCACGCTCAAACACGTCAAGACAAGCACCAGAAAGCTGACCTTCGTCGAGAGCGCGGATCAGGACGGCTTCGTTGACATGCGCGCCCCTGCCGACATTCACAAGGTAGGCACCTCGCTTCATTTTTCCAAAGGCACTCGAGTTCAGTATCCCACGAGTGTCACCAGTCAGGGGAAGTGAACCGATAACGTAGTCCCGATTTGTGAGTGCGTCCGCAAGCTGGGCACGGCCAAAGTAACTGTGTATACCAGGAAGCGTCTTTTGATGACGAGACCAGACTGCTGTGTCGTAGCCAAAGTCCGCAAACAGCTTTGCGGCCCAGCCACCGATCCGGCCCGCACCCAGCACAACAATTCTTGTCTCGGAGATCTTCCGCGGCGCGATCGGATTCCACAACTTGCGGGCTTGTAGACTCATGTAATCCGCGACATGCCGTTGCTGGCAGAGAACGCGAAGGACGATGTACTGCACCACTTCCGAAGCCTGCTCACGGGTTGCGAGCCTGATGAGCGGAACACTCTTGGGAAAGCTCTGAAGATCAATACCCTCGACACCGGCTCCCAAATAGACGACGGCGCTTAGCCCCGTCATGGCATCAAAAACGCCAGGACTGGCGCCCTTGTCGATCAGCACAATATCTATGTCACTTTTGTTCCCGGCGTCTGGCCAAAGCCTGAACTCCAGCTGCGGCACACGGGTTTTCAGCTCAGCAGCCCATACTTGTGCATCAATGTAGTCAGGATACTCATTGACCATCAGAACGGTAATGGGCTCGCCTAGCACTTCGCCCCTCCCAGATTCAGGTAATCAGGCATCCACCCGATTACCAGTCTGTTGAGACTGAGGTTTGCGCAAACTGGCACCAGTTGCAAGACACCAGTTGCAAGACCAGACCCCGGCAAAAATGGCGTTGGTGATCCGCCAAAGCCATGATGTCTGCCCGCTGCTGGCCGAGGACATCGATTTCGCTTTCTTCAAGGCATAGTTCTCCCCTGGTTTTGCTGGAACGCATGACAACCGGGCCGGTCACGCCGGTGATGGATGGGCGATGGCCGGAGTTCCGCGATCAGCCGCAGGATGTCGGTGAAGAGTTGCCTCGGGATAGCGACCTCCGCATCTGGAAGGCGACATAACGCCCATGGCTGATAACCTCGGCACCGATCTTGATGAGCTTCTTTGTGAGCTGGTAAATGGTGCCAGAACATCCTTCCTGCTGTCGGCACTGTGGACGTTGCCGGGACGCAGGGCACGGCGTTCGAGGTCACCTAGCTGGTTGAATTCCACGCATCCCTCTTCTGGGATAGAGATTCTTGCAAAAGCCTATTTCGGCAGATGCTGCGATCAGGTTTTCACTGGCGGCTATGTTTGGCGATCTCAGCCCGACGCTCTGGCCTCATAATCTCGGCCCGCTTCTTGCCGCCTTTCGCGCCCAGCGCTTTCGCGGCAGGTCTTTGCCGTCGTCAATCACGTCGTCGGCTTCCTCGCCAGTGGCAATGCGCATGACGCGAACGGCATTGCCGATAATGTCGGCGGGGCGCTTCTGGCCTTTAGGTCCGGTTGGCATTCCTAGTTCTCGGCATGGCTAAACTAGTTCTCCGCATGGCTAAAGACGACAGCGCCGTTGTCCTTACGAACTTCAACGGACACGATTCCATCGTCACCCTTTCGGGTTTGGAACATGGAGGTTGCATGATCTTTCGCGGTCTTCTCCTCGTCGAAGATCACCTTGTCGACGATGCCATGCCTTCCATACCAGATGACAGTGTAGACCATTGTTGCTGCCATGCATTCCGCTAGGCATATAGGCGTTTTCGCATATGGGGCAAACGAGATAGGCGTTTCCGCGTATTTCAAACTGAGACACTACCGAGCAGGGTGAAGGGTTGCGCGAATGATGAATATGAAGCAGAGCCCCGCCCCTCATCCGCCTGCCGGCACCTTCTCCCCGTATGGAGACGGGGCGAAGGGAATCTCACCCAACCGTTTCTTAATGTGTTTTCGTTAGACGCATAGCCAGAAAAGAGGCGGAAAACGGAGTGTGATCGGGGTGCATTTTTCCGCGGCGACGACAGCCGGGCGGTTCTTGCCGCAGCGCCTTGCGCTGCGCATAGGGCCGCTGCTTGGCCTAATCGATGCCGTGCTGTTCAGCGCCAGCGCGCGCGGCGAGGCCGGCCGCATGTCGCTGATCGCCTTTTCGGTCCGCATCGTCAGCGCCGTCATCGCCTTCGTCAGCCAGGTCCTGATGGCGCGCTGGATGGGGTCATTCGAATACGGCATTTTCGTCCTCGTCTGGGTGACCATGGTGATCGTCGGCAATCTCGCCTGCCTCGGTTTCCACACCTCGATCATCCGCTTCATTCCCGAATATCGCGAGCGCGGCATGATGGCCGAATTGCGCGGCATCGTGCGGGCCAGCCGGCTGTTCGTGCTGGTTGCCTCCACCGTGATCGCCGGCCTCGGCGCGCTCGGCGTCTGGCTGCTGTCGTCCTATATCGAAAACTATTACGTCGTGCCGTTCATCCTCGGCATCATCTGCCTGCCGATGATCGCCATGTCCGACCTTCTGCAAGGGCTGGCGCGGGCCAATTCCTGGGCGCTGCTCGCGCTGTCGCCGACCTTTCTGGTGCGGCCGCTGCTGATCCTGGCCTTCATGGCGCTAATGCTGCTGGCGGGCTACGCGCCCGATGCCAAAACGGCGATCTTCGCCGCCATCGCCGCCACCTATGCCACCACGCTCGGCCAGCTCATCGGCGTCACCTCGCGCATGGACAGACGGATCCCGGCCGGGCCGATGAAGCTGCATTTCGGCCAATGGTTCATCGTCTCGCTGCCGATCTTCCTGGTCGAGAGCTTCTTCTTCCTGCTCACCAATGCCGACGTGCTGATGGTCGGCGCCTATCTCGATCCCAATGACGTCGCCGTCTATTTCGCCACGGTCAAAACGCTGGCGCTGGTGCATTTCGTCTATTTCGCGGTCAAGGCCGGCGTCGCCCAGCGCTATGCCCAGTTCACCCATGGCGAGCCGCAAAAGCTCGCCGCCTTCGCCCGCGAAACCGTGTCGTGGACCTTCTGGCCGTCGCTGGCGATGGCGCTGCTGGTGCTGGCGCTGGGCGAGCCGATGCTGACCCTGTTCGGCCCGGAATTTTCCCCCGGCTATCCGCTGCTGTTCCTGCTGGTGTTCGGCGTCGTCGCGCGGGCCGCCGTCGGCCCTTGCGAAAGCCTGCTCACCATGAGCGGCAACCAGAACATCTGCGCCGCTGTCTATGCCATGACGCTGGCCTTCAACATCGCGCTCAGCGTCGTGCTGATCCCGCTGTTCGGCCTGTGGGGTGCGGCGATGGCCACCGTCTTCGCCATGATCTTCGAGGCCGGCGCGCTGTCCTTTACGGTCTGGCGCAAGCTCGGTATCGCCATGGTCATTTTCGTGCCCGCCAAAGGAGCCGCCTGATGGCTGCCGTCCCCTTGCTCGAGGAAACCAGCGGCGGCCCGGCCGGCGCCATGGTATCCGGCCTTGCCGGGCTTGCCCGCGAAGCCGATCCCGCCCATGTCGAGATCCTCGCCAACAACCGGCCCGAGCGCAAGCTTGCCATCTACCCGGCCTCCGCCGGCTTCGACCTGGTCGAGGAGCTCGACTATCTCTGCACCCGCACGATCGAGCCCAACGTCTTCTTCAATCCGCGCTTCCTGGCGCCCGCCATGCCGAGGCTCGAGGACCGCGAGGTGCGGCTGGCGGTCATCCGCGACGGCGACCAGTATCGCAACCGGCTGCGGCTGCTGGTGCCGTTCTCGGTCGAGCGGCCGATGGTGCCGCTCGGGGTTCCCGTCATGCGCACCTGGTCGAGCCCGTTCGGCCCGATCGGCACGCCGCTGGTCGACCGCGACGATCCGATCGGCGTCATCGAGGATTTCTTCGCGATGCTGTCGAGGCCGCATCTGAAGCTGCCGAAAGTCTTCGTGCTGCCCGACATAAGGCTGGACGGCCCGGTGGCGAGCCTGCTCGCCAGCGTCGCGGAAACGCGCGGCCTGACGCTGGTCACCACCGGCAAGGCCGAGCGCCCGGTGCTCGAAAGCGAGCTCGACGGCGAGGAGTATCTGAAGGCTTCGCTGCGCGCCCACCATTATCGCGAGTTCCGCCGCCTGAAGCGCCGTCTCGCCGACCTCGGCCGGCTGGAGCATATCGTGGCGCGCGGGCCCGACGAGATCCGCCACGCCATCGAAAATTTCCTGACGCTGGAGGCTGCCGGCTGGAAAGGCCGCGAACGCACTGCCATGGCGATCGACCGCTACCGCGCCGCCTTCGCCCGCGAAGCGGTGCACCGGCTGGCCGAGCAGGATCTTTGCCGTATCCATTCGCTGACGCTCGACGGCCGCACCGTCGCCTGCCTGGTCGTCTTCGTCGAGACCGGCGTCGCTTACACCTGGAAGACCGCCTATGACGAGACGCTCGCCGCCTATTCGCCGGGCACACTGCTGATGATCGAGGTGACCAGGCAGCATCTCGACGACCCCAACATCATGATGACCGATTCCTGCGCGGTGCCCGACCATCCGGTGATGAGCCGGCTGTGGAGCGAACGCAAGCCGATGGGCACGCTCGTGATCGGGCTGACGCCGGACGCCGACCGCTCCGCCCGCCAGGCGGCCTCGCAGCTTCACCTCTACCGCGAAACCCGCAACATGGCGCGCCTGCTGCGCAACCGGATGAGGAACCTGCTGCGGCGGCGCTAGTGCATCGGTCCAAAGCGGACCCGGCCCGGCCGTCCGTCTTCGCACCATCGGCCCGCTCGGGCCTAGGTCGTCAGGGTTAATTCTCCCGATCAGCGGAAAGGATTAGCATCGACGCAGTCCCAACCGGGATGAGGCGATCAAATTCGGCCGCGCGTCCAGCATCACTGCCGCCTCGGTCTTGCACGGCCAGAAGAAAAAATCTGGGAGGAATGCATGACGAAAACAACTCACCTCAGGCGTCTCGGGATCGTCGCCTTGGCAGGTCTCGTTGGCGCGTGTCTGAACGCCGCCACTCCTCGGGCCGCCGAACCCGACAAGGCCGAGATCGATACCCTGCGTAAATCGCTGTCCAGGTATGAAGACTACAAGGTTGCCATTCGCGAGCTTTATCTATCGACGGTTGGATGCGTCTTCTACAGCGGAGAAAAGGTGGAAGGGGCGATGGACTACCCGAAGGGCGCGATGGGCATCCATTTCGTCAATGTCACGACTGTCGGCCCGACCGCGGATCCGACGCGTCCCAATGTGCTGATCTACGAGCCGGTCGGCGGCGAATTGCGCCTGGTCGGTGTGGAATGGCTCGTGCCCTTGACGCCGGACACCAAGGAGCCGCCGAAGCTTTTCGGCCAGACATTCATGGGGCCTATGGAGGGGCATTATCCGCTCATCCCGAAGGAGTTCCACCACTACGACCTTCACGCCTGGCTGTTCAAGGAGAACCCGCTCGGAATGTTCAGCCCGACGAACCCGGACGTGAAATGCGACAATTATGCGTTCCCGATGCCGGAGCAGCCGACCAAGATGGTGCCGGGGCCGATGTGATAGCTCAGGCTACGATCCGAGCTTGCCAGGAAGGGCAGCCGTGCCTCAAAGACGTTATCCCAGAGGACTGTCCTGGGATAACGTCCAAGCAAAAGTCCGTGCCCGGAACTTCGGACTCGTTTTGCCGTTTGGCAATCACGACTCGACCCTGCCGCGGGTTGACATCGGGAACCTTTCTGAAGGGACATGGTTCCGAATGTGCGGCGAAAGCGTGCTGTTCCTCATTCCTGCTATCGCCAAGGAGATTCGACCATGAAGCTTCGCGAGTTGTTGGATCAAGTAAAGGACCTGCCGCCGGACACCTTGGTCTGTGCCGCCGAAATCGATGAAGCCTTCGCAGTCAACGTTGTTGGCGTTGACGCTGTAGGGAGCGCCAGAATCCAAAGCCGCAAACCGGATGGCACCGAAGCTGTCGAACTCGCCAACGGGACCGAGAAAGTCATCGTGATCCGCTGGTGAAACCGGGGAAGTTGCGTTCAACAGCAGTGGTGTTGCGCTCCACTGCGTGGCGCTATTGCCGCGGAGATTGGCGACGCATGCCGCAGCACGCCTGATTGCGTGTGGTGAGGAAAGGACGCCAGATTGCGCCTGGGGCTAGTCGGGCACCGTTCAGGGGAACTCTAGCGGCTTACGGCAGCAGGCAAGATACAACCATTCAGTCGAGCTCGTCGTTGAATGGTCCAACCACGCCATTGGGTTCAATAAGAAGTGGCGTGGGAATTTAGAAATGGTGCCCCTAGCCGGGATCGAACCAGCACTCCTTGCGGAACTCGATTTTGAGTCGAGCGCGTCTACCAATTCCGCCATAGGGGCTCAGGCCGGGCGGCCTGGATGGGCGCGGACTATACGGTTGGAGGCCTGTTCGTCAACGGCCAATTCCCGAGATCCGGTCTCGCCCAAGCGCAGCCTTTCGATTTCGTGAAGCAGCTGCCATTGTGCAGCGCGGAAAATCTTTCTAGACAGGCGGCGCATGTCATTGAAGCGCACCCTGTCCGACGAGGTTGATACGGGGCGCTTCCAAGTCTTGTTTGTGCCATGTCGTGATCCCAAGACCGCTTCTGGTTTGGGCGTGCATTAGGAGTGCCGATGCTTCGCGGACTTTACGACTGGACCTTGTCGCTGGCGGCGAGCAAATCCGCCGAATGGTGGCTGGCCTTCATCGCCTTCGTCGAGAGCTCAGTGTTCCTGGTGCCGGCCGATGTGCTCTATCTGCCGATGGCGCTGTCGCGGCCGGATCGCGCTTACCGTTACGCGCTGGTCGCCACCGTCGCCTCGGTGCTGGGCGGCATCGCCGGCTGGTTCATCGGCCATTACGCCTATGACGCGGTGGCGCGGCCGATCCTCGAATTTTATGGCAAATACGACGAGTTCGAGGCGATGCGCGTCTCGTCGGGTGTCGGCTTCATCATCCTGATGCTGGTCACCTCCGGCCTCGCCCATCTGCCGCCGATCAAGGTGGTGACGATCCTGTCCGGCGTCATCGGCGTTCCTTTGCTGCTTTTCATCGTGCTGGCAATTGTTGCCCGCGGAGCCCGCTTCCTGTTTCTCGCGTGGCTCTTGCGCCGCTATGGCGAGCCGATCCGCCACTTCATCGAAAAGCGCCTTGGCCAGATAGCGGGCGCCGCCGCCGCTGCCCTGATTTTGCTCTATATCGTCGTCAAATACGCCGTCTGAACGGCTTCGAACCGAATGGACTGAGTCCGATGACAGCGACCGTGAACCCCGATACCGGACGCCAGCGGCTGCGCACCGCCCTGTTTCTCGCTGTCGCCATGGCCGCCACGGTCGGCTCGGCGCTGGCCTTCCAGTATCTCGGCGGCTACATCCCCTGCAAGCTCTGCCTCGAGCAGCGCGCGCCTTACTACGTCGGCGTGCCCTTGATGCTGCTGGCGGTGCTTGCGTCAGCTCTTCAGGCGCCAGCCTGGATAAGCCGTGGCCTGCTGGCCATTGGCGGCCTGCTGATGCTCTACGGCGTCTATCTCGGCGTTTATCACTCCGGCGTCGAATGGGCGTGGTGGCCGGGCCCGACCGATTGCACCGCAGCCGCCGGGCCGGTGGACACCGGCGGCAAGGGCGTGCTCGACGCGCTCGACAAATTCGTCCCGCCCTCCTGCGACAAGGCGGCGCTCCGCATCCTCGGCCTGTCCTTGGCCGGCTGGAACGCCATCGCCAGCTTTGTCCTGGCAGTCGTAGCGTTCCGCAGCGCCTTCGCCCGCGATTGAGCGGTTCGCCCTATGGGCGGACGCAAGATCATTCAAGAATTCGGCAGGCTGAGTCGTATGAAGTGATTGTCGAGAACCGAAGCGGAGCGGACATTGGTCCGTGAGCATCGGAAGCGCAGAAAATCGCTTCAGACGGCCAGCCTCCCGAATTGTCGGATGATCTCAAGGTTCGAGTTCGACATCCCAGTATAGATAATCCATCCAGCTTTCGTGCAGATGGTTGGGCGGGAACAGCCGGCCGTTATTATGCAAATCATGCACCGTCGGCTGATAGGGCTTCTGCAGCGGCCACATCTTGGCGTGGGCCGGCATCATGCCGCCCTTCCTCAGATTGCAGGGCGAGCAGGCAGCGACGACATTCTCCCAGGTCGTGGCGCCGCCGCGATGGCGAGGAATGACATGGTCGAACGTTAGATCGTCCGGCGTGCCGCAATATTGGCACTGGAAACGGTCACGCAGGAAGACGTTGAAACGGGTAAACGCCGGATGCCTCGACGGCTTCACGTAAGCCTTCAGGCTGACGACGCTCGGCAGCTTCATCGAAAAGGTCGGTGAAGAGACGGCGTGTTCGTATTCGGCGACGATGTTCACCCTCTCGAGGAACACCGCCTTGATGGCATCCTGCCAGGACCAGAGCGACAGGGGGTAATAGCTGAGCGGACGGTAATCCGCATTCAGCACCAGCGCTGGAAGCCCATCCGGAGATACGGCAACCGTCACGTCGTTGACCTCCTTCACCCTAGAACCGGTCGACGCGGATACTGTAAGCCCGACATGACAGGGATGTGAAGCGGATTGTCGATCATGCCGGGTCTCAAAAACGCATGATTTCAATGCTTTTTTGCGGATTCAGGCCGGAGGCGCGGCATCCCTGCCCTTCAATTCGCGATAATAAGCCCAGAAAAGCCGCGATGCGACACCGCGCCACGGGCTCCATGATTCGGCAAGCCGGATCAGCATTTTCTCCGGCGGACGCGGGTCGATGCCGAGCGCATGGCCGACCGCGCTCTGCAAAGCAACGTCGCGGGCCGGAAAGATATCCGGGTGTCCGGCGGCAAACAAAAGGTAGACTTCAGCCGTCCACGAGCCGATGCCCGGCACCTTGGTCATGGCGGCGATCGCCTCGCTTGCATCGAGCTGGCAGAGGTGATCGAGGTCGAGCCCGTCGGCCACCGCCTGGGCGACGGCAATCAGGCCGCGCTGCTTGGGCCGCGAAAGCCCGGCCTCGCGAAAGATCGCCTCATCGGCGGCAAGGATCGCCTGCGGCGTCAGCGGATCGAGCAGTTTCGTCAGCCGGCCGAAGATGGCATCGGCGCTCGGGCGGGACACTTGTTGTGAAACGACGATCGAGGCAAGGCTCCTGAACCCCGGCTCCGACAGCCTGAGCGGCACCTCGCCGGCCATGCCGCGCACTTGTTCCAGGCGTGGGTCGAGTAGGCATAGCCTATCCAGCCCTTGCGCAATGTCGTCGAGACTGGCGATGCGTTGCATGTCTGCTTGTTCCAAAATCAAAAGTACCGCACGCTTCGTCACGCGTCCCTCTGGACGCGCGACGTTGCCGGCGCAAAGTAGCAATTGGCGAAAGCGCCGCACAACCCGATTGCCGCCGGACAATGACACTGCTGACATTCCGCTTCGCGCCGAGCCCGAACGGCGAACTGCATCTCGGCCATGCCTATTCGGGCCTGCTCAACCAGAAAATGGCAAAGGCCACGGGCGGACGCCTGCTGCTGCGCATCGAGGATATCGACACGACGCGCTGCACGCCGGAATTCGAGGCGGGCATTTTTCGCGACCTGAAATGGCTGGAGCTTGGCTGGGAAGAACCGGTGCGCCGCCAGTCCGAGCACTTTGCCGAATATCGCGCTATGCTCGAGCGGTTGATCAAGGAAGAGCTTGTCTACCCGGCCTTCATGAGCAGAAGTGAGATCCGCGCCTTCATCGCCGACAGCGAGAGGCGTGGTCGCGACTGGCCGCGCGACCCGGACGGCGTGCCGCTCTATCCTGCCGCCGACAAGGCGTTGACGGCGAGCGAACGCAAGCGGCGCATCGCCGAAAATGTGCCATTTGCCTGGCGGCTGGACGTCGATGCTGCAATGGCGCGCGCCGGCGAGGACCTGTCATGGGCCGAATACACGGACGAGACGCTCTCCGCGACGCGTCGTGTCGAAGCCCGTCCGCAGGATTGGGGCGACGTGATCGTGGCGCGTCGCGAAATCCCGACCAGCTATCATCTCGCCGTCACCACGGACGACGCGCTGCAGGGCGTCAGCCATGTCGTGCGCGGCCAGGACCTTTATTCCGCGACCAGCGTGCAGCGGCTGCTTCAGCAACTGCTTGGCCTGCCGCAGCCGGCCTATTTTCACCATCGCCTGATCCTCGGCCCGGATGGACGAAAACTGTCGAAGAGCCTTGGCGATACCGGCCTTGCCGCCCAGCGTAAGGCGGGCGCATCGCCTGCCGATGTCAAGCGGCTGGTCGGTCTCTAGACTAGATCGGTGAGCTGACGGCCATCAACGGCGCTCCTTCAATTCGAATGACTCTATGGATCAACCGTTTGGTTTTGCTTGCCGGCCCGAACGGCATTAAGCAGTCGCCGCAGTCGATCCCCGAATTTCATCGCGGCCTCCGGAAAATGCACAGCCTCAAGCGGTTCATCCCCGCCTCTTTCGTCATCCTGTGGGCGACCGGCTTCATCGGCGCGCGCTATGCCATGCCGTGGGCGGAGCCCTTTACGTTCCTGGCCGCGCGCTTTGTCCTGGCCGCAATCCTGCTTGTCGCTTTGATGGCCGCACCTGGTTCGAGCCGCGCCACCCGCGATGAGGCGCTGCACGCGACCGGTGCCGGCATCCTGATGCATGGCATCTATCTCGGCGGCGTGTTCTGGGCAATCCACAGGGGCATGCCCGCCGGGCTTTCAGCCTTGATCGTCGGGTTGCAGCCGCTGATCACGGCAGTGCTCGCCGGCCGGCTTCTGGGCGAGGCCATCCTGCCGCGCCACTGGGCCGGTCTCGGCCTCGGGTTGATCGGCGTGGTAATCGTGCTCTGGCCGAAGCTCGGCGCGCTCGGCGGCGGCGTGACGGCCGAAACACTGGGCGCCTCGCTGGTCTCCGTACTCGGCATGAGCGCCGGCACGATCTGGCAGAAGCGTTTCGCCTCCGGCGGCGATCTGGTGGCTGCCACGTTCTGGCAATATGTCGGCGGCGCATCGGTGATGGCTCTGGCCTCGCTCGCCTTCGAGACGCGGACGGTCGTCGTCAACGGCGAGTTGATCTTCGCCATGGCCTGGCTCGTGCTGGTACTGTCGATCGGCGCCATCTTCCTGTTGATGGTGATGATCCGCGACGGCGAGATGTCGAAGGTCGCCTCGCTGTTTTACCTCGTGCCGGCCGTCACCGCGGTCATCGCCTGGGCATTGTTTGGTGAGCAATTGAGCCCGCTCCAGATCGCCGGAATGGCGATCGCGACGCTCGGCGTCGGGCTGGCGACGGCTCAGCCGCCGACGCGGGCACGCGCCTCTAAATAGCGGCTGATCGCGGCGTTGAGCTCGCCACCGAGGATGAAGATCGCCGAGACGATATAGAGAAAGACGACGGCGATCATGATCGAGGCGAGGCCGGCATAGGTCGTCACATAGGACGAGAAATGATCGAGATAGGCGGCGAAGATGGTCGATCCGATGAGCCAGCCGACCAGCGTGAAGATGATGCCAGGCACGATCGAAACGAAGCGGCGCTTGCCGGCCGGCAACCAGAAATGCACGGCGAACAGGCCGCCGATGATGACGACCGAGGCGATGACGTAACGCCACAGCGTGATCGTGCCCATATAGGGTTTTATCCATTCGAAATGCGACTCGGCCAGCCGTGCCAGCAATGGCGCGAAGACCAGCAGCACGCTGATCGCCAAAAACCCGGCCGTCGCGATCAGCACGAAGATGATGCTCTGCACTCGCCGGTAGATGATGCCGCGCGTTTCCGAGACACGATAGGCGCGGTTGAGGGAGGTGCGCAGCGCCTCGATGCCGTTCGAGGCAAAGTATCCGGCAAGCACGATACCGTAGGTCAACAGGTCGCTGCGCCGGACGGTAAGCACGTTGAGCACTTCGCGCGCGATCGGTTTGGCGATCTGCTCGGGCCATGTGTCGAACACAAGGTGCACGGCGGTGTCGGCGAAAGCCTGCGCGCCGAAAAAACTCGCCAGCGTCGTGGCGAAGATCAGGAAAGGAAAAAGCGCCATAAGCGCGGTGATCGCCAGATGGCTGGCCATTGCCCAGCCGTCGTCGGTATTGAAATGGCCGAGCGCGTCGTAGAGCACGCGTTTGAGGGCTACGATCTTCCGCAACAAGAACCGCGTTCCCTTCGATTGTCCCGACGCCGCGAATATGGGAAGGGTTTGCGGTAAATGACAACCCTAGGTCAAACCACCAGTCCTCCCGGAGAAGAGTTGCGCTCCATCATTGTCACAGGCGCCTCTTCCGGTATAGGCGCCTATTGCGCCCGAGCGCTGCAGGCGGAAGGCTGGCGGGTGTTCGCAACGGCCCGAAAGTCCGAGGATATCGCCGCGCTAGAGGCCGACGGCATCGAGGCCTTTTATCTGGACTACACCGAGCCCGGATCGATCGAGGCGCTGGTGGCGTCGGTGCTGGAACGGACCAGCGGCCGGCTCGATGCGCTCTTCAACAACGGCGCCTACGGACAACCCGGCGCCGTCGAGGACCTGCCGGTCAAGGCCTTACGGCAGCAGTTCGAGGCCAATGTCTTTGGCTGGCATGATCTCACTCGCCGCGTCGTACCGGTGATGCGCCGCCAGGGCCATGGCCGTCTCGTTCATTGCTCATCGATCCTCGGCCTCGCGCCGGTGCCTTTTCGCGGCGCCTACTCGGCATCGAAGCACGCTATCGAAGGGCTGATGCTGTCCCTCTATCAAGAGCTCCTCGGCAGCGGCATCCATGTTTCGCTGATCGAGCCGGGGCCGGTGAAATCGAAGATCGCCAGCAACAGCCTTGCATGGTTCCTGGCAAATATCGACCATGAGAATTCCGTTCATCGCCTCGCCTATGCGGCGCAACTCAAACGGCTGCGGGCCGGCGGCAGCACATCGCGGCTGAAGCCCGGGCCGGAGGTGGTTTATGCCGCCTTGCGCCATGCGCTTCTGTCGCGGCGCCCGCGCCCGCATTATGTGGTAACGGTGCCGGCCAGGATCGGCGCGATCCTTAAACGGATCGTGCCGTCATCGGTACTCTACCGTCTGCTCGCCAAACGCGCCTGAACGCAATTCAACTGGGACACACCATGGCAACCGTCTTCAACATCCTCGCCGTTCTCGTCATGGTCGCCGTGGTGATCGTGCTGATCCGCGGCCTCATCAACATGATGCGCGGCGGCTCCAGCATGACCTCCAACAAGCTGATGCAGACGCGCGTGCTGTTGCAGTTCGTGGCCTTGGTGCTGATCATGCTGGCGGTGTATTTCACCCGTAAGTGACGCAGCAGCCACCAGCCGGGAGGTAACCCGTGGTCAAGCTCAACAAGATCTACACCCGCACTGGCGACGATGGCACCACCGGCCTCGGCTCTGGTGAGCGGCGGCTGAAATCCGACCTTCGCATCGAGGCCTACGGCACCGTCGACGAGGCCAATGCCTGCATCGGCATGGCCCGCATTCATACAGTGGCAGTAAATCCGGCGATCGATGCGATGCTCGGCCGCATCCAGAACGACCTTTTCGATCTCGGCGCCGATCTGGCAGTCCCCGATAATGGCAAGCCGCTCGACTACGAGCCGTTGCGCATCATCGCCTCGCAGACCGACCGCATCGAACAGGACATCGACCTCCTCAACAAGGACCTTGAGCCGCTCAAATCCTTCGTGCTCAATGGCGGTACGCCGGCAGCGGCTGCCCTTCACCTCGCCCGTACGGTGGCCCGCCGCGCCGAGCGCATCATGGTGGCGCTGTCGCAGGATCCAGACGAGCACGTCAACCGCGAGGCGATAAAATACATCAACCGTGTCTCGGACTTTCTGTTCGTCGCCGCACGCGCGGTCAATGACAATGGAAATGCCGACGTGCTATGGGTTCCCGGCAAGAACCGCTGAATCCGCCGGAAGCGGGAGAGGCCCGATGTTCATCCCGCTTTACGACACCAACCGGCTGCGGCACATCAAGCAGCAATATGTGACGATCAGCCTGATCGCGCTAAACGTGTTGATCTACTTTGTCACAACGCTTGGCGGGGAGGACTTCGCTAACGCCGCGGTACTGGGCCTCGGCTTCATCCCGTCTGTTGTGCATGACAGCGTCGAGCTCGCTCCGCAATTTGTCGTCATTCCGGAGAGCCTGAGCTATCTGACCTATTCCTTCCTGCACGCGGATATCTTCCACCTCGGCGGCAACATGCTGTTTCTGTGGGTGTTCGGCGACAATGTCGAGGATGCGCTCGGCCATGTCCGTTATCTCGTCTTCTACCTGCTTTGCGCCATTGCCGGCGCTTTCTTCCAGGGCTTGGTGGCCTGGGATTCGCAAGTGCCACTGATCGGCGCGTCGGGCGCCATCGCCGGTGTGGTCGCCGCCTATCTGATCCTTTATCCGCGGGTGAAGGTATGGGTGCTGGTCTTCGCCCGCATCCCGTTGCGCATCCCGGCCTTCATCCCGCTCATCCTGTGGATCCTGTTCCAAATCTTCATGTTCGCGCAGGGTGGCGAGGATCAGGTTTCCTGGGCCTGCCATATCGGCGGCATCATCGCCGGAGCCGTGCTGGTGCTTGTCTTGCGCAGCCGCGGCGTGCCGCTGCTCGCCGCTGCGGATGAAGAGACTGTGGTGGTTGCCGGCCAGGTGCCTGTAGCCGTGGAGCCGGCGCCAAGCGACCCACAGCCTGCGCAGCCGGCGCCGCGATGGGGCCGGGGGAGCGTTTCCGGTCCGGACTGAACCGATTTGAGTGCTTCGCTGAGGATCCGAGTGCGCCCGGATATTGACGCGCGGGGTCGCCGCAACTACGGAAGCGCCACCCTACTGGCGTGGCGAAGACCAGAATTCCGTCCGGAATGTCGGCTTTCGACAACTCTGAAGAGGTGCACGCTGCTATAGCGCGCCCGACGAGCGTGAAGAGACTATCGTGAAAGAGGTGACAGGCAAATGAAGATCCTTGTGCCCGTGAAGCGGGTTGTGGATGCGAACGTCAAGGTCCGGGTGAAGGCGGACGGTTCGGCGGTGGAACTCGCCAACGTCAAGATGGCGATGAACCCGTTCGACGAGATCGCGGTGGAAGAGGCGATCCGGCTGAAGGAGGCTGGCAAGGCCGAAGAGATCATCGTCGTGTCGATCGGGCCGCAGCAGGCACAGGAGACCTTGCGCACCGCGCTCGCCATGGGCGCCGACCGCGCCATCCTGGTCAAGACCGACGAGCAGACCGAGCCGCTGGGCGTCGCCAAGGTGCTGAAGGGCGTCGTAGAGGCAGAACAGCCCGGCCTGGTCATTCTCGGCAAGCAGGCGATCGACGATGATTCCAACCAGACCGGCCAGATGCTGGCCGCACTTCTCGGCTGGGCGCAGGGCACCTTCGCCTCCAAGGTCGTGCTCGACGGTGACAAGGCCACGGTGACGCGCGAGGTCGATGGCGGCCTGCAGACGCTGGAACTGAAGATGCCGGCAATCGTCACGGCCGATTTGCGGCTGAACCAGCCACGCTACGCGTCGCTGCCCAACATTATGAAGGCCAAGAAGAAGCCGCTTGACGAGAAGAGCCCTGCCGACTACGGCGCCGACGTCAAGCCGCGGCTGAGGGTGATCAAGACCGAGGAGCCGGGCGGCCGCAAGGCGGGCGTCAAGGTCAAGAGCGTCGCCGAACTGGTAGACAAGCTGAAGAACGAAGCCGGCGTGCTGTAGGAATTCATGTGATGCCGGCCTGCAAACGGCAGGGTTCTCCGCTTCCGGTGCTCACGTACTGAAGTACGCTCCGCTCCGGTTCTCGAACCCAACCGTTTTCGACTCGGCCTGACATGAATTCGAACGTCGCCACTGAAGTGGATCAAGGAATAAAGAGATGACAATTCTTCTGATTGCCGAACACGAAAACGCTGCGCTTTCCGACCAGACCGCCAAGGCGCTTTCGGCGGCGCTGCAGATCGGTTCGGACGTGCATGTGCTGGTTGCCGGCAAAGGTGCCAAGCCGGCAGCGGATGCCGCCGCCAAGCTCAAGGGCGTGAGCAAGGTGTTGCTCGCCGAAGCCGACGAACTGACCGAGCGTCTCGCCGAACCGCTGGCGGCACTCGTCGTTTCGCTTGCTGAGCCATACGAGACGATCGTCGCGCCGGCGACCTCGTCGGGCAAGAACGTCGCGCCCCGCGTGGCGGCGCTGCTCGATGTCGCCCAGATATCGGAAATCATCGAAGTCGTGTCGCCCGACACCTTCAAGCGGCCGATCTATGCCGGCAACGCCATCCAGACGGTGCAGTCGAGTGACGCCAAGAAGGTCATCACGGTGCGCACTGCTTCCTTCCAGGCAGCACCCGAAGGCGGTTCCGCGCCGGTCGAGACGGTCCAGGCGGCGGCCAATCCCGGCCTGTCGAGCTTTGTCGAGAACAAGCTCTCTGAGACCGACCGTCCAGAGCTGACCTCGGCCAGGATCATCATCTCGGGCGGCCGTGCGCTGGGCTCCTCCGAGAAGTTCCAGGAGGTCATCCTGCCGGTCGCCGACAAGCTCGGTGCGGCGGTTGGCGCATCTCGCGCCGCCGTCGATGCCGGCTATGCGCCGAACGACTGGCAGGTCGGCCAGACCGGCAAGGTGGTAGCGCCCGACCTTTATATTGCCGTCGGCATCTCCGGTGCCATCCAGCACCTTGCCGGCATGAAGGATTCGAAGGTGATCGTTGCCATCAACAAGGACGAGGAAGCGCCGATCTTCCAGGTCGCCGACTACGGCCTTGTCGGTGACCTCTTCGTCATTCTGCCGGAACTGCAAAAGGCGCTTTGACGCCTTCTGCCAAAGCGTATTAAATTCTGAGGGGTGGGGTAGACGAAGTCGCCCCGCCCTTTTAGTTTGCACTGCACAAAAAACGGGCCGCAAAGGCCTCGACGGGATCGGGTAATGAGCAAGATCGAGACGATCGGCATCATCGGCGCGGGCCAGATGGGTGGCGGCATCGCCCACGTGTCGGCGTTGGCGGGCTATAAGGTGCTGGTTTACGATATTTCGCCCGACCGCATCGAAAAGGGCATCGCTACCGTCAGCGGCAACATGGCCCGTCAGGTCGGCTCCGGCAAACTCGAGGAAAAGCTGCGCAATGAGGCGATGGCGCGCATTTCGGCGGCACCGGCCATGGCCGACCTTGCGGGCGCCGACCTGGTGATCGAAGCTGCGACAGAGGACGAGACGGTCAAGCGCAAGATCTATGCCCAGCTCTGCCCGCAGCTCAACCCCGAGGCTATCCTGGCGACAAACACGTCATCGATCTCGATCACGCGGCTGGCTTCGCAGACCGACCGCCCTGAACGCTTCATCGGCATACATTTCATGAATCCCGTTCCGGTGATGAAGCTGGTCGAGCTGGTGCGCGGCATCGCCACCGAGGACCAGACCTTCGAGGCGGCAAAAACCTATGTAAAGCAGCTCGACAAGACGATCACCGTCTCGGAGGATTTCCCGGCGTTCATCGTCAACCGCATCCTGCTGCCGATGATCAACGAGGCGATCTACACGCTCTATGAAGGTGTCGGCTCGGTCGACGCCATCGATACCGCCATGAAGCTCGGCGCCAACCATCCGATGGGGCCGCTGCAGCTTGCCGATTTCATCGGGCTCGATACCTGCCTGTCGATCATGCAGGTGCTGCATGATGGGCTGTCGGATTCGAAATACCGCCCCTGCCCGCTGCTGGTCAAATATGTCGAGGCCGGCTGGCTCGGCCGCAAGACCGGGCGCGGCTTCTACGACTATCGCGGCGAGCATCCCGTTCCGACGCGCTGATCCCTATCGCTACCAGCGCACGAAAAGCCGTCCGCCGAGCGCCCCCAACACGCCAAGGATGGCGATCGCGATCGTATACCAGGTGCCGACAAAAAGCGGCGAATCGTCGAAGCAATGCGCCGCATAGAAGGTCGCCGCCAGCCCGCCGGCAAGCAGGCCCGCGGCCGCTCCGGCAAGCACTGGCCGTGTCGGCGCGCCATGACGCAGCACCGCGAGAAAGACGGCAAGTGGGCCGATGCCGATCAACGGAATGAAGGTCAGGCAGATGACCATGTTCGTCCCGACCAGACGTGTGCCCCAGTCGGACGCAGGCACGACGAGGAGTTCGAGAATCACGGCCACAATCACCAGCAGCGGCGCGGCGATCATCCAGCTTGCCGCCCGGCCGGTCGATGCACCGGGCGTCGACAGCGCACGCACCAGGACAAAGGCGCTGGCGGCAAGAGCGATCGTGAAGACGAATTTGGACAGGAACCGCATCGTGTGCATGGCGATCGCAATGTCGGGGCGCGGGCCGATCGTCAGCCAGAAAACCGCGGCCGCGATCACGATGGCCGCGCCGGCGGCAAGCCACCAGGCGGCGCCCAGCGGCAGCGCCTTGCTGCGGGCATCGGCGTCGAGCGCTTTGACGAGATCTTCGGTCCTCATGCTATTCCCGCCCCGCCCTGAACCGTTTGGCAATGGCGGCAAGCCCGCGGTGCAGTGACACCCGCACAGCCGTCTCGCTGATGCCGAATTTGGCCGCGGTCTCACCGATTGACCGGCCTTCGACCGATACGGCCGAGACGACGGAACGCTGTGCCGGCGACAGGCTGTCGAGCGCCCGGTTGACGTCGCGCTCGCTCACCGTCTCCGATTCCGGCTCGGCAAAGGTCTCGGCGATTTCGTCGATCTCGACCTCGATCCGCCGGCCGCGCCGCCGGAACGCATCGATCAGCTTGAAGCGGGCTATTGCATAGACCCAAGGCAGCACCGGCGCATCACGGCGCCAGGTGTGTCGTTTCACATGAATGGCCAGCAAGGTTTCCTGCACGACATCCTCGGGATCCACCCCGCCCTGCACAATCTTGCGCCGCGCAAAGCCACGAACGAGCGCGGCGATCCGGTGCAGAAAGTCGGCATAGGCCCTTTCGTCTCCGGCGATCGCGGCCCGCAGCAGCCGTGAAAGCTCGGCTTCGTCCTTGCCGCTCACAAGAGTTCACTCCCCGATATTCGCGTCTCGGCGCTGATTTGTTACGGGGCCGGCGAAATAATGTCCAAGGCAAATTAGCTGAGCATCACGAAAGTTTGCTCCTTTTGAGCAATTGAGTGGGCCAGCAATGTTGACTGCACCAGTCAGGTATTGATAGGTGCAGCGTGCCAAACCAAAGACCATCGAAATCGAGGACGACGCTATGAAATATGCTCTTTCCGCCCTTGCCGGTGCGACAGCACTTGCAATCAGCCTGATCGCCGGCCCGGCAATAGCAGAGGACGAGGGCATCGTCGTCTACAACGCCCAGCACGAAAACCTGACCAAGGCCTGGGCGGAGGGATTCACCAAGGAAACCGGCATCAAGGTCACCGTTCGCAATGGCGGCGACAGCGATTTCTCCAATCAGATCGTTGCGGAAGGCACCGCTTCGCCCGCCGATGTGTTCCTGACGGAGAATTCGCCGGCCATGGCGCTGGTCGAGGCGGCCGGCCTGTTCGCGCCGGTCGACGCCGAGACGCTGGCCCAGGTTCCGCAGGAGTACCAGCCGGCGAGCGGCAAATGGGTCGGCGTTGCCGCGCGCAGCACCGTCTTTGCCTACAACAAAACCAAGCTGACCGCCGACCAACTGCCCAAATCGCTGCTCGATCTCGCCAATCCGAGCTGGAAGGGCCGTTGGGCCGCTTCGCCCTCCGGCGCCGATTTCCAGGCGATCGTCAGCGCGCTTTTGCAGCTCAAGGGTGAGGCAGCGACGGCCGAATGGCTGAAGGCGATGAAGGAGAATTTTACCGCCTATAAGGGCAACAGCACCGTGATGAAGGCGGTCAATGCCGGCGAGGTCGAAGGCGGCGTGATCTATCACTACTACTACTACGGCGATCAGGCCAAGACCGGCGAGAACAGCAAGAACGTCGAGTTGCACTATTTCAAGCACCAGGACCCCGGTGCTTTTGTCTCGGTTTCCGGCGGTGGTGTGCTGGCCTCGAGCAAGCACCCGAAGGAAGGGCAGGCTTTCCTGAAATGGGTCACCGGCAAGGGCGGCCAGGACGTGCTGAAAACCGGCGATTCGTTCGAATACGCAGTCGGCAAGGGCGCCGAGTCCAATCCGAAGCTGGTGCCGCTGGCCGATCTGCAGGCGCCGAAAGTCGACGCGACGGCGCTGAACTCGAAAAAGGTGACCGACCTGATGACGGCGGCCGGCTTGCTTTAGCCGGCGTTCGTCCTAAAAGGGCAACCGACTGCGCTCCTGTGGGAATTCGCTTTCCGCGGGAGCGCTCTGTTTTCAAGATGGCATCTGTCCATGACCACAAGCTGCTCGCCGCATTGGCCTGATCGCTTCCGCCTTCGGGCGGAAACGGCACAACGTCTGATCTGATGCAGTCGGCGATCGATCTCGCACCTTCAGGCTTGCCGGCCGACACCACGGCCGTGCGGGCACGTCGTTGGTCGGTCTCATGGATTGCGCTGGCTGCCGTCTTTGTCTCGCTGTTTGCGCTGCTGCCGCTTGCCTTCATCGTCTGGGTGGCGATGCAGACCGGCTGGGAAACCGTGGCGGCGCTGGTGTTCAGGCCGCGCGTCGGCGAGCTTCTAGTCAACACCAGCCTGCTGGTGGTGCTGGCGGTACCGATCTCGATCGTGCTGTCGGTGGCGCTGGCCTGGCTGACCGAGCGCAGCGATCTGCCGGGTGCCCGCTTATGGGCCTGGCTGTCGGTGGCGCCGCTCGCCATTCCCGCCTTCGTCCACAGTTACGCCTGGATCACCATGGTGCCCAGACTGCACGGCCTGTGGGCCGGCGTGCTTGTGTCCGTCATCGCCTATTTCCCCTTCCTTTATCTGCCGGTGGCGGCAGCCTTGCGCCGGCTCGATCCGGCTCTCGAGGATGCAGCGGCAGCGCTCGGGCTTGGCCCCTGGCGCGTGTTCAGGCGTGTCGTGCTGCCGCAGCTCCGGCTCGCCATTTGCGGCGGCTCCCTGCTGGTCGGCCTGCATCTCCTGGCCGAATACGGGCTCTATGTCTTCATCCGCTTCGACACCTTCACCACCGCGATCGTCGACCAGTTTCAGTCGACCTTCAACGGTCCCGCCGCCAACATGCTGGCCGGCGTGCTGGTGACCTGCTGCTTCGTGCTGCTCGGGCTGGAGGTGCTGGTGCGCGGCGAGGAGCGCTATGCCCGCGTCGGCTCGGGTGCTGCGCGCCACCAGCAGCGCACGAGCCTTGGGCGCGCCACCATTCCTTGCCTGCTGCTGCCCGCTGTTACCACGCTGCTGGCGCTCGGCGTGCCGTTCGCCACTATCGGCCGCTGGCTCATGGCCGGCGGCGCCGACGTCTGGCGGCTCGACGAGATCGGCCTGGCGCTTGGCCAGACGCTGTTCCTGGCGATTGCCGGCGCGCTGCTCGCCACCGTCGCGGCAATGCCGATGGCATGGATTTCGATCCGCGCGCCGGGGCGGCTGCAACGCGTCCTGGAGGGCTGCAACTATATCGTCGGCGCGTTGCCTGGCGTCGTCATCGCCCTGGCGCTGGTCACCATCGCCGTGCGTATCGCCATGCCGCTCTACCAGACCCTGTTCACCATCCTGGTCGCCTATGCGCTGATGTTCCTGCCGCGCGCCCTGATTAGCCTCAGGGCGTCGATCGCACAGGCGCCGGTTGAGCTCGAACGCGCCGCCTCCAGCCTCGGCCGGTCGCCGCTCAAGGCGCTGTGGTCGACGACGATCCGCCTGTCGGCGCCGGGCGCCGCGGCCGGCATGGCATTGGTCGCGCTGGGCATCATGAACGAATTGACCGCAACCCAGATGCTGGCGCCCAACGGCACCCGCACGCTGGCGATGGCGTTCTGGTCCTATAGCGGCGAGATCGACTATGCGTCGGCGGCGCCTTATGCCCTGATCATGGTGGCGATGTCGCTGCCCTTGACCTGGCTGCTCTATGTCCAGTCGAAGCGGATGGCCGGGCGATGAGCTTTCTCGAGCTGAGCGGCATCCACAAGCACTACGGCCCGGTGGCAGCACTTGCCGGCGTCGACCTCAGCGTGGCCAGCGGCAGCCGTACGGCGATCGTCGGGCCATCCGGTTGCGGCAAGACCACCTTGCTGCGGCTGATCGCCGGCTTCGAGGCGCCGGACCAGGGCCGCATCGTGCTCGATGGCGAGGTGCTGGCCGATGGCGACACGGCAGTGCCGGCGCATCGCCGCGGCATCGGGCTGGTGGCGCAGGACGGCGCTCTATTCCCGCATCTGAGCATCGCCGCGAATATCGGGTTCGGTATGGGCCGTCACGAGGAAAAGCGGAGCGAGCGCATAGCTGAGCTCGCCTATGTCGTCGGACTGGACAAAGGAATCCTGAAGCGCCGCCCGCACGAACTCTCCGGTGGCCAGCAGCAGCGCGTCGCGCTCGCCCGCGCCATGGCCATGAAGCCGCGGCTGATGCTGCTCGACGAGCCGTTCTCGGCGCTCGACACCGGCCTGCGCGCCTCGATGCGCAAGGCCGTGGCCGAGCTCCTTGAAACCGCCGGCATCACCACCATCCTGGTCACCCACGACCAGGCCGAGGCGCTGTCATTCGCCAGCCAGGTCGCGGTGATGCGCGACGGCAACTTCTCGCAGGTCGGCACGCCGCGCGAGCTCTATTTCAAGCCGAAGGACAGGATGATCGCAGAGTTCCTCGGCGGCGCCCTCGTCCTGCCGGCCAGGATCGCCGATGGCTTCGCTATCTCGCCGCTCGGCCGCATCGCCGTCGACAGCTCGGAGCGGCGCGACGTCGCCCGCATCATGCTGCGGCCGGAGCAGGTGTTGCTGAAACGCACATCGCGTGAAGGCATGTCCGGCACGCCGGACATGCTGTTCGGCGAGGTGACGGAATCGGAGTTCGCCGGCTCGATGTGCACCATCGCGGTGCGTCTGTTGAACAGCCCCGATCCGCCCGACGCCGCCGCCATCGGCAACACGCCGTTGATCCTGCGCAAGCCGGGCATGGACGCGCCGGCGATCGGCGAGATCGTTCGGCTGACCGTGTCGGGCAAGGCGCATGTGTTTGCCTGAACGGTTTTGCGCACACATAGCACCGCTCGGCAGGATGAAAGACCAATCTCAATCGACCCGTTTGCCCGCCTGATCGAACCAATGCAGCTTTTCGGACCTGGCCACGACGCGCAATTGGTCGTCTGGCTTTGCGGTGGCGCGGCCTGAGACGCGCACCACGATGCGGCTGCCGGCTGCCACGCAATGGAGAAAGCTTTCGGCACCGACCGGTTCGACCGCTTCCACTGTCGCCGGCAGCGCGAGCGCGCCGGCCGGCGCCTCTGCCGCGAAGGTGATATCGGCGTCCTCCGGACGAAAGCCGAGTGTCGACGCCTTGCCCAGTCGAGGCGCCAAGCCAATCACCGTACCGTCCGCCAATACCGAGCTTGGGGAGGCCCCTGTGAGCGCCAGCAGATTCATCGGCGGTGCGCCTATGAACGAAGCGACGAAGGTCGAGGCCGGTTTCTCGTACACATCAAGCGGCGCGCCGGTCTGCTCGACCAGTCCGGCGTTCATGACGACGAGGATGTCGGCCAGCGTCATCGCCTCAAGCTGGTCGTGCGTGACATAAACCGAGGTGACGCCAAGCGAGTGCTGCAGATTCTTGATCTCGATGCGCATCTGCCCGCGCAATTTCGCATCGAGGTTGGACAGTGGTTCGTCGAACAGGAAGACCTTCGGGTTGCGCACGATGGCGCGACCCATGGCGACACGCTGGCGTTGACCGCCGGAAAGCTCGCGCGGGCGCCGGTCAAGCAGCGCCGAAAGCTCCAGTACCTTGGCAGTCGAGCGTACCCTGCTGTCGATCTCGTCCTTCGGCGTGCCGCGGTTGCGCAGGCCATAGGCCATGTTGTCATAGACCTTCATGTGCGGGTAGAGCGCGTAGTTCTGGAATACCATAGCGATGTCGCGTTCGGTCGGGCCAATGGCGTTGACCACCTTGCCGTCGATGGCGACCGTACCGGCCGAAATCGTCTCCAACCCGGCGATCATCCTCAGCAGCGTGGACTTGCCGCAACCTGACGGGCCGACCAGCACGCAAAGCTCCTTGTCGGGAATGGCGATGGAGACGCCCTTCACGGCTTCGACGCCGCTGGGATAGACCTTCTTCACGTCCTTCAGATCCACGGTCGCCATTGGCTTCTCACTTTTCGGATTCGACCAGGCCGCGCACGAACCAGCGCTGCATCAGCACGACCACCAGGATCGGCGGCACGATGGCCAGCATTGCCGTGACCATCACCAGGTGCCATTGGGTGTCGGCATCGGCGAAGGAAACCATCTTTCTCAGCGCGATGACGATGGTGTTCATGTCGTTGCTGTTGGTGACGAGCAGCGGCCAAAGATACTGCGTCCAGCCATAGATGAAGAGGATCACGAACAGCGCCGCGATGTTTGTCCGCGACAGCGGCAACAGAATATCGAAAAAGAAGCGCCATGGCCCGGCACCGTCGACACGCGCCGCCTCGACCAATTCACCCGGTATGGTCATGAAGAACTGGCGAAACAGCAGCGTTGCGGTGGCCGAGGCGATCAGCGGGACAATCAGGCCGGCATAGGTGTCGATCATGCCGAGATCGACCATCACCTTGTAGGTCGGCAGGATGCGCACCTCGACTGGAAGCATCAAGGTGATGAAGATCAGCCAGAAGAAGGTCATGCGCAGCGGAAAGCGGAAGAACACGATCGCGTAGGCCGACAGGATCGAGATGAAGATCTTTCCCACCGCGACGCCGAGCGCCATGATCGTGGTGTTGAGGAGCAGCCTGCCGACGCTGACCCCGCCAATACGACCAATGCCGCCGAACAACGCCTCGCTGTAATTGTTCAATAGCTGGCCGCCGGGCAAGAGCGGCAGCGGCGGCCTGAGGATCGTTTGCAGCGTGTGTGTCGAGGCCACGAAGGTGTAGTAGATCGGAAAAGCCACGATCAATATGCCAAGGATGAGCACGGCATGGGCGATGAAGGTGCGGAGCGGGGACTGGCCGATCATCGCTGCCCTCAGCCGTAATGGACTTTGCGTTCCACATAGCGGAACTGGATCGCTGTGAGCGCGATGACGATGGCCATCAGGATGACCGACTGCGCCGCCGAGTCGCCCAGGATCAGATTGACGAAGCCGTCATTGTAGACCTTGTAGACCAGCGTCTCGGTCGTCTTGCCCGGCCCGCCGCCGGTGACGGCATGAACGATGCCGAACGTGTCGAACAGGGCATAGACGGTGTTGACGACCAGCAGGAAAAAGGTTGTCGGCGCAAGCAGCGGGAAGACGATGGTCCAGAAGCGCTTGGTTTCGCCGGCGCCGTCCATGGCCGCCGCTTCGATCAGCGTTTTCGGCACCGCCTGCAGGCCGGCGACGAAGAACAGGAAATTGTAGCTGATCTGCTTCCAGGCAGCAGCCGACACCAGCAGGATCATCGCGTGGGTGCCGTTGAGCAGTGGGTCCCATGCGATGCCGAGGCTTCTCAGCAAATAGGCCAACGAGCCGATCGAAGGGTTGAACAGAAAAAGCCAAAGCATGCCGGCAATCGCCGGCGCCACGGCATAAGGCCATATCAACAGTGTGCGGTAGAGGCCTTTGCCGCGCACGGCCTTCTCGGCCATGACCGCGAGAAGCAGGGCCACAACCATGGCAACGATCGCGGTCGCAAGCGAGAACACCACCGTGACTTTGATCGAGTTGAGGTAGGCCGGATCGGCCAGCACCTTCCGGAAATTGACAAACCAGACGAACCTGCTCTTCAGCCCGAACGGGTCTTGCCTGAGCATCGACTGGTAAAGCGCCTGACCGGCCGGCCAGTAGAAGAAAACCAGGGTGATGGCGAGTTGTGGTGCCACCAGCAGGTAGGGCAGGATCTTGTTGGGAAAGACGATGCGTGCAGACAGGCTGATTTCCCTCGCTATCCAGGCATCGCCCACGCGCGCTCGCGCGGGCGATATTCCAACCGACTAACCGGGATGGTCTCGTTAGTTGTCCAGGGCTTCCTTGATCGCGGCGTTGCCGCGCACGACCGCATTGTCGAGCGCCTGCTGGGCGGTTTGCTGGCCGGCCAGCATCTTCTCCAGCTCCTCGTTCTGGATATCGCGCACCTGCGGCAGATTCGGCAGGCGCACGCCCTTCGAGTTGTCGGTCGGCGACTTTCCGGTCATCTGCAGGATGGGTGTCTCGCGGCCGGGGTTCTTGTCATAGAAGCCTGATTTCTTGGTCGCCTCGTATGCGGCGAGCGTCACCGGCAGGTATCCCGACTTCTGGTGCAGATATTCCTGCACATCAGTCTTGGACAGATAGGCAAAGAAGGCGGCAACGCCCTTGTATTCCTCGTCCGACTTGTTGCCGAACACCCACAGGCTGGCACCGCCCGGCGTCGTGTTCTGCGGGGCACCCTTGGCGTCGCTGTCGTAGGGAAGCTGGCCGATGCCATAGTTCATGCCGGACTTGACGATATCGCCGAGGCCGCCCGACGATTCGGTGAAGATGCCGCATTCGCCGGCGAGGAATATCTGCTTGGCTTCGGAGGTGCGCCCGCCATATTTGAACGTGCCGTCCTTGGCCAGGTCAGCGAGCGCCTTGAAGTGGTTGACGAAAATCGGCGCATTGATCTTGAGTTCGACATCACCGCCAGCCAGGCCATTCTGCTGAGTGGCCCAAGGCACGTCGTTCCACGCCGCGAAATTCTCCAGATGGATCCAGGTCAGCCAGGTCGAGGTATAGCCGCAAGAGGCGGCGCCGCTCGTCTTGATCTTCTTGGCAGCTTCCCACACCTCGTTCCAAGTCTTGGGCGGATTGTTCGCGTCGAGGCCTGCCTTCTGGAAGATGTCCTTGTTGTAGTAGAGGATCGGTGAGGAAGAGTTGTAGGGGAACGACAGCATGGTGCCGTCCGGCTTCGAATAATAGCCGACGATGCCGGGCAGATATTGGCTCTTGTCGAAGGTCATCCCGGCGCCGGTCATCACATCGGCCACCGGCTTGATCGCACCCTCGGCCGCCATCATCACGCCGGTGCCGACATCGAACACCTGGAGGATATCGGGCGCCTGGCCGGCGCGGAAAGCGGCGATGCCGGCATTCAGCGTCTCCGGATAGGTGCCCTTGAACACCGGAACGAGCTCATAGTCGCTCTGGCTGGCGTTGAAATCCTTGGAGATCTTGGCGACGACCTCGGCGTTGGCGCCGGTCATGGCGTGCCACCAGCTGATCTGCGTGACGGCGAAGGCGGAGGTGGTGGAAAGCAGGGTCAAGGTGGCGGCAATACCGGCCGCGAAGCCGAAGAACTTCATGTTTCATCTCCAGTTTATCATTGGCGAAAGGGGCACTTCCGCAAAGCCAATATGTGGCGCTGATGACAATCGGACAACGGTTTTGTTGCGGATCAATGAACATCATTTCTTCCTAAAGTGCACTCGCTACCGAAAGCGGGGCACCAGAAACCACATCACCGCTTTTTCGGCGCAGCGGCGCCGTTTTTCCCCTGAAAAGGTCGGCCTCACCGCCCACGGGTTAACCATTCGTTAAAATCTCCAACTGCTAATCAGTCACACCTCCCCTGTTAGTTTTGGCAGACCGAGTGAACCAGGATGCTGACGGTCTATAATTGTATCGTAAATCAGCACGATTTGAGACTCGTTGCGCTCGCCGCACTCGTCTGTGGAATTTCTTGTTTCTCAGCAGTTAATCTCCTTAAGCATGTCGGCCGATCGGCTGACCGAAACCGGCTTGTCTGGCTGATGATCGCCGCGGCTTCGACCGGGTTCGGCATATGGGCGACGCATTTCATCGCCATGACTGCGTTTACGCCGGGAATACCGAACGCATACGATCCGGGATTATCCGCCTTTTCGCTTGCCGCCGCCGTCATCCTGACCGCGCTTGGGATGTGGGTCGCCACCTTGCGCCGCGGCATCGACCATTTCCTCGTCGGCGGCGCCATTCTGGGCGGCGCCATCGCGACGATGCACTACATCGGCATGGCGGCTTTCGAGGTCGAAGGCCGGGTCGTATGGAACCTGCTCCTTGTCGCGATATCGCTTCTGGCCGGCGTGACCCTCGCGGCACTGGCGCTCCTTGTCGTCTTGCGCCGCCCGTCAGCGCTCGCCACTCTCGGCGGCGCCGCGCTTTTGACGCTGGCGATTTGCAGCTTGCATTTCATCGCGATGGCCGCGGTGTCGATCATTCCGGATTCCTCGATTGAAATATCCGAACATTCCATCGAGCCCATTTCCCAGGCCTTTGCCGCAGCGGTCGCCAGCCTGGCAATCCTTGTGCTGTCGGGTGCTGCGCTGTGGATCGACCTGCGCTTTCGCCGCCAGAAGCTCGAGGCCGATCGCATGCACGATCTCGCCAATGCGGCGGTGGAAGGTCTGATCGTTTGCGATGGCACCCGCATCGTCAGCGCCAATGACAGTATGGCGAAGCTGACCGGAACAGCGACAGCTACCCTCAACACGATGCAACTCGGCGAGCTTTTCGACGGACAGAGCGCAGCCGATATGTCCGGCTTCGGCGAACAAGCGCAGGAAGCAAAATTAAGGGGCAGCGACGGCACGAGAATTCCTGTCGAGCTGATCGCCAGGAACATCACTTACTGCGGCAGGCCTCATACGGTGCTTGCCGTTCGCGACATCCGTGAGCGCAAGAAGGCGGAAGAAGAGATCCTCCGCCTCGCGCATTTCGATCCACTTACCGGGCTTGCCAACCGGCGGAGCTTTTCTTCCCGGCTGGAAGCAGAATTCGCCTCGACGGATCGTGGCGGCAAGGATGGATATCTGGCGCTCCTGCTGCTCGACCTCGACCGGTTCAAGCAGGTCAACGACCTCTACGGCCACGGCGCCGGCGACGCCATGCTGCAGAAGCTGGCGCACTGCATTGCCGGCATCCCGCGCCAAGGGCAGTTGCTCGCGCGTCTCGGCGGCGATGAATTTGCCATCATAGCTCCGAACCTCCCCGACCCCCTGGCCGCAGGCCGGATAGCCGAGGACTTGCTGGCGGCGATCCGGGAGGAGAACAGGGTTTCGGTCGGCTCCGGCCTTGTCTCGGCCAGCATCGGCATCGCCTTCTTTCCGCTGGATGCCGAAGACCAGGCCGGGCTGATCAGCCACGCCGACACGGCACTCCATCGCGCCAAAACCGAAGGCAGGGACACTTACCGGTTTTTCGAGATAGCCATGGGCACCGCGGCCCGCGACAAGCGCGTGATGGAGCATGAATTGCGCCAGGCGATCGCCCGCAAGGAGTTCCACCTCGTCTACCAGCCCCAGAAGGAGATCCGCGGCGGCAGGATGATCGGCTTCGAAGCCCTGGTCCGTTGGCAGCACCCTGAGCGGGGTGACATTTCTCCGGCTGTTTTCATCCCCGTGGCAGAGGACAGTGGCGCGATCGCGCAGATCGGCGACTGGGTGCTGACGACAGCCTGTAGCGATGCCGCTCGCTGGACAAACCCGCTGATGGTCGCCGTCAACGTCTCCGCCGTGCAACTTCACAATCCGAACTTCAGCCGCAAGGTGCACGACGCATTGACGAGATCCGGCCTGGCCCCCGGCAGGCTCGAACTGGAGATCACCGAAACGGCCCTGGTGAAGGACATGCCGCGCGCGCTCGCAACCTTGAGGCAGGTCAAGGCGCTTGGCGTGCATGTGGCGATGGACGATTTTGGCACCGGCTATTCTTCGCTGTCCAACCTTAGCGCCTTTCCCTTCGACAAGATCAAGATCGACGGGTCGTTCATCAAATCGGTCGACAAGAACGCCCAGTTCGCGGCGATCGTTCGCGCCGTGCTGGGGCTTGGACGCGGTCTCGGCCTGCCGGTCCTTGCGGAGGGCATCGAGACGCCGGGTGAATTGCAGTTCCTGGACGCCGAGGCTTGCGAGATCGGGCAAGGCTATTATCTCGGCAAACCGGCTCCGATCGAGACATTCGGCGAACTGACGGGCGTGGCCGCTCCGGCAATCCGCACCGCCAGCAGACGCGGTGCAAGCATTGCCGTGCTCAAGCCGCGCCTGCGCACGGTCTGAGCCTATCCTGGCTGAAGCGCCGCCTCGACCAGACGCTTGGCATCCGGCCCCGACCATTCGGCCGGGCCGTTCATATGGGCGATCAGGCAGCCTTGCCCATCGATCAGCATGGTGACCGGCAGACCAAGCGCCAGGCCGCGCGTCTTGACGTCGTTGAACAGCGCCATGGTGGCATCGCGATAGTAGCCGAGCGACTTGACGCCGGTGTCCTCCAGGAACTTCTTCGGCTTGGCATCGTCACCGGCATCGACGTTGACGGCAACAACCTGAAACGCGTCGCTGCCCATCTCCTTCTGCAGCGCATCGAGCGCCGGCATTTCGGCGCGGCAAGGTGCGCACCATGTCGCCCACAGATTGAGCAGCACCGTCTTGCCGGCATGATCGGCGATCGTCGTCGGCTTGCCGTCGGGGCCGTTGAAGGCAAGGCTTTTCAGCGATTGCGGCGGATCCGCCGGCAAAAGCGCGGCAACCTGGCCGGTAGCAGCGGCGGCGATCCTCTTGGCACGGTCGGTCTTGGCGGCGCAGGCGACGTCGTCCTTGCCGCCGCCGGCGGCCACTTGCGCGGGCGCCTTGTTGCCAGAACTGCTTTCCCTGACATATACCGCGACCGCGCCGGCCAGCACGCCCGCAACCAACGCGGCGAGGACGAGACGCAAAGCCGGGAAAAATCTATTACTGTCTGCCATTTTTGAAAAACTGCTCCGGAGCACGGGTTATAGCGATGAACGACAAGAAGGTCAGCAACCAGATGTGGGGCGGACGTTTTGCCTCGGGTCCGGCCGCAATCATGGAAGCGATCAACGCGTCGATCTCGTTCGACCGCAAACTCTATGCCCAGGATATTCGCGGCTCGATCGCCCATAGCCAGATGCTGGCGCAAACGGGCATTATTTCGGCGGCCGATCAAGAAAAAATCGCTCACGGGCTGAACACGATCCTGGCAGAGATCGAGGCCGGCACATTCGAGTTCTCGACCAGGCTGGAAGACATCCACATGAATGTCGAGGCCCGTCTGGCCGATCTGATCGGCCCCGCCGCCGGCCGCCTGCATACCGCCCGCTCGCGCAACGACCAGGTGGCGGTCGACCTCAGGCTGTGGGTCAAGGACGAATGCTTTCGTGTCGCCGAGGCGCTGAAGGGACTGATCACGGCATTCCTGGATCGGGCCGAGGAGCATGCGGCAACGGTCATGCCGGGCTTCACCCACATGCAGGCAGCGCAGCCGGTGACCTTCGGCCACCACTGCATGGCCTATGTCGAGATGTTTGCGCGCGACCTGTCTCGCGTCCGCGACGCGATCGAGCGGATGGATGAAAGCCCACTCGGCGCTGCCGCCCTTGCCGGCACCAGCTTTCCCATCGACCGGCACCAGACAGCGAAGGCGCTTGGCTTCCGCGAGCCGATGCGCAATTCGCTCGACAGCGTTTCGGATCGCGATTTCGCGCTCGAGTTCCTCGGCCTGGCGGCGATCTGCGCGACGCATCTGTCGCGGCTGGCCGAAGAGATCATCATCTGGTCGACGCCGCAATTCGGCTTCGTCAGGCTGTCGGATAGTTTCTCGACAGGTTCCTCGATCATGCCGCAGAAGAAGAACCCCGACGCTGCCGAACTGGTTCGCGGCAAGACCGGCCGCGTCACCGGCCATCTGGTCGGTCTGCTGACGGTGATGAAGGGCATGCCGCTGACCTATGGCAAGGACATGCAGGAAGACAAGGAATCCGTCTTCGACGCGGCAGAGACGCTCGACCTGATGCTGGCTGCGATGACCGGCATGGTGCGCGATATGACAGTGAACACCGCGGCGATGAAGAAGGCGGCCGGCGCCGGCTATTCGACTGCGACCGACCTCGCCGACTGGCTGGTGCGCACGCTCGGTCTGCCGTTCCGCGAGGCGCACCATATCACTGGTCGGGCGGTGGCGCTGGCCGAGGACAGGAAGATCGGGCTCGACAGGCTTTCGCTGGAGGATCTGCAGTCCATTCACCCCGGTATCAGCGCCGACGTGTTTTCGGTTCTCGCCGTGCAGAATTCTGTAAAGAGCCGCACGAGCTTCGGCGGCACCGCGCCGTCCGAGGTGCGCAAGCAGATCCGCCACTGGAAAAAGCGGCTCGTCCAGGCGTAGAACGCGGGGTGCAATGGCGGCAAAACTCGGCTAGAAGCGGCTGCGGGCAACAGTTTCGGACGGATGGCACGATGACCGGAAGCAGGATTTTGGTGACGCTGACGCTGCTGGCAGCAATGGCCACCGTTGCGGCTTGCGGCAGGAAGGCTGCGCTCGATACGCCCTACGCGGCAGCCGTGCAGGCGCGCAAGGACGCCGAGAAGGCCAAGCAACCTTTGCCGCCGGAGCCGGAAAAACCTGTCGAGGACAAGAAATTCATCCTCGACCCGCTGCTCTGATTTTTCGGACCAAATCTCGTGAACCATTTCGACTACCGCGACGGCGCGCTGCATGCCGAGGACGTGGCGATATCAGACATCGCCGCCAGCGTCGGCACGCCGTTCTATTGTTATTCGACGGCGACGCTGACCAGGCATTTTCGCGTCTTTACCGAGGCCTTTGCCGGGCTCGACGCCCTCGTCTGCTATGCCATGAAAGCGAATTCCAACCAGGCCGTGCTGAAGGTGCTGGCAAGGCTCGGCGCCGGCGCCGACGTGGTCTCGGAGGGCGAATTGCGCCGCGCTTTGGCGGCCGGCATCCCGGCAAGCAAGATCTTGTTTTCGGGCGTCGGCAAGACCGCGCGCGAAATGGATTTTGCGCTCTCGGCCGGCATTCTCTGTTTCAACGTCGAATCCGAACCGGAGCTGGAGCTGCTGTCGGCCCGCGCCACCGCGCTGGGCAAGATCGCGCCGATCTCGCTGCGCATCAATCCGGATGTCGACGCCAGGACGCACAAGAAGATTTCGACTGGGAAGGCCGAGAACAAGTTCGGCATTCCCTGGCAGCAGGCGCGGAAGGTCTATGCGCGCGCGGCTGAGCTGCCGGGCATCAAGGTCACCGGCATAGACACCCATATCGGCAGCCAGATCACCGAATTGCAGCCCTTCGACGACGCCTTTGCGCTGCTGGTGGAGCTGGTCGGCGCCTTGCGCGCCGACGGGCATGCCATCGAGCATATCGATGTTGGCGGCGGCCTTGGCATTCCCTACCGCGTCGACAACAACCCGCCGCCCTTGCCCGATGCCTATGCCCGGATCGTCAGAAAGCATGTCGCCAAACTTGGGCTGAAAGTGATGTTCGAGCCAGGCCGGCTGATCGTCGGCAATGCTGGCATCCTGGTCTCGGAGGTGATCTTCGTGAAGGAGGGCGACGCCAAGAACTTCCTCGTCGTCGACGCCGCGATGAACGACCTGATCCGGCCGACGCTTTACGACGCTTTCCACGACATCAGGCCGGTGGCGCAGCAGCCGGCCGCAGCACCACGCATGAAGGTCGACGTCGTCGGCCCGGTTTGCGAGACCGGCGACTATCTCGGGCTAGACCGTGACCTGCCCCGGCTGAAATCCGGCGACCTGATCGCTGTCGCCACCGCCGGCGCCTATGGCGCCGTCCAGGCCGGCACCTACAATACCAGGCTGCTGGTACCGGAAGTGCTGGTCGACGGCGACCGCTTCCACGTTGTGCGCCCGCGCCAGACCTATGACGAATTGATCGGGCTGGATTCGGTGCCGGACTGGTTGAAGTAGATAATGATCCCGAACCGAAGGTCCGCGTAGGCGAAAAGTGGAACCCGGTTTTCGGAAAAGATCATGATCAAACAAAAATAGATACCCTGCAGCGCTACAGCCGGTGCTGAATGAGCGCCCTGGTTTCGGCGATTCTGTCCTCGTTCCGGCGATAGAATATCCACTGCTTGATGCGCTTGCTGCGCAAAAGCCCTGCCTGGGTGAGCACGCGCATATGCTCGCTGAGCGTCGCCTGGGTGATCCCCAGCTTTTCCGCGATCAGCAGCGCGCATACGCCGTCCTCGACCAAATCGCCGTCCGCCTGCGGCGGAAAATGCGCGCGCGGGTCTTTGAGCCAATCGAGGATCTGCAGCCTGCGCTCGTTGGCGATCGCTTTGAAAACATCGACCTCTTGCATTTAGGCACTTTGCCAAGTTACTAAGTAATGTCAACTCTGAATGCCAACTCTGGGAGTGAAAGCATGCTGCACGGCCACACGATCACACGCGAGCGCATTGCTGCAATGGAGCCGCGCATCCGGCCCTTCGTGCGCCACACGCCAGTGCTGCGCGTCGACATGGCCGATTTCGGCCGCCCGCCTCTGCCTGTCGACCTGAAGCTTGAGTGCTTGCAGCATTCCGGCTCGTTCAAGGCGCGTGGTGCGTTCACCAATCTCCTCGAACGGCCGGTTCCTGCGGCCGGCGTCGTCGCCGCATCGGGCGGCAACCACGGTGCCGCTGTCGCCTATGCCGCCATGCGGCTCGGCCACAAGGCGACCATCTTTGTTCCCGAAGTGAGCCCGCCGGCCAAGATGGACCGCATCCGCGGTTACGGCGCCGAGCTGGTCGTCGGCGGCGCCCGTTATGCGGAGGCACTGGCCGCCAGCGAGAGCTTCGCCGAAAAATCCGGCGCGCTGCAGATCCACGCCTTCAACCAGGAGGAGACGCTGGTCGGGCAAGGCACGCTCGGGCTTGAGATCGAGGCCGACCTGCCGGAGCTCGACACCCTGCTGGTCGCCGTCGGTGGCGGCGGTCTGATCGGCGGCATCGCCGCCTGGTTTTCCGGCCGCATCAGGATCATCGCGGTCGAGCCGGAGGGTGCGCCGACGCTTCATCGCGCCTTCGCGGCGGGCCGACCCGTCGACGCGCCGGCTGAGGGCATCGCCGCCGATTCGCTCGCGCCGAAGCGTGTCGGCGAAATGATGTTTCCTATCGCCGAGGCATTCGTCGAGCGCTCGATCCTTGTCGGCGACGACGACATTATCGCCGCCCAGGCGGCGCTCTGGGACCGCGTGCGAATCATCTCCGAGCCGGGTGGTGCGGCCGCCTGCGCGGCGCTCCTGTCCGGCCGCTACGCACCGGCTGCAGGCGAGCGCGTTGCCGTACTGGTCTGCGGCGCAAACGCCAATCCGGCGAAATTCTGACAATATCCGGGGCATTATTGTTCACGTTTTGGGGAACCGCCTCGCCTTCGCCGTGTTTGTTGGTATCCTTAGGACGATGTGCATCCGCTTGGACGCACGAAGTACGCGCTAAGATTTTAGGTCTTCGCATCGTGCTTCCCGAAAATCGACTTTTCGGGCCCATGCGATAGACTCGTGAGGCCCGGGCTATCCGCCCGGCCAGGAAGGGCCGATGACACAACGACCCATCTTCACCAGCGATCGCAGTCTGGCCAGGCGCCTTGCCTTGAGCCGGCTGGGAACGCAGGTCTCGATAATCGTCGAACGCGGCTGGCCATTGCTGCTGCCACTGATCGTCGTCGCCAGCCTGTTCCTCAGCATCTCGTGGCTCGGCCTGTTCCCATTTTTGCCCGATCTGGCGCGGATCGGTCTCATCACGGCATTCGGCGTCGCAGCGCTTGCCGCACTCTACCCGCTGCGTTTCTTCCGCACGCCATCCAGTGCTGAGGTCGACCGCCGCATCGAGGCGGCCAACCGATTGCTGCACAGCCCGGTGCAGGTCCAGACCGATCGCCCGAGCGGCAAGGAAAGCATTTTTTCGCAAGCCCTGTGGCGCGAGCATCAGCGGCGCATGGCGGACCGGCTGGGTGAGCTTGGCGGCGACGTGCCGCGCACACGCGTGCCCGAACGCGACCCGTGGGCGCTACGCGCCGTTGCCGCGCTTTTATTGGTCACTGCCTTTGCCTTCTCCTTCGGGCCGTCGGGCGGCAGGCTGAGCGACGGTTTTGTTGCCCGTGCCGCCCGCGACGTCGTGCCGCCGCGCATTGATGCCTGGGTGACGCCGCCGGCCTATACCGGCAGGCCGCCGGTATTCCTCAACGCCCCAGTCCTTGCCAACAACGCCACTCAAGCGGCGCCGACCTTCACCGTTCCGGAAGGCAGCGATGTGTCGCTGCGCGTCACCGGCGGTTCGGGCGAGGAAACGCTGAGCTACGCCGACACCGGCGGCAACAGCCGCGCCATCGATCCGACCGGGCCGCAAGCCGCCAAGACTGAGGCAAGTCCGGCAACGCCTTCCACCGTGCGCCAGTTCAGCGGCAAGTTGACGGCCGACGGCATGCTGACGCTGCAGTCCGGCGACGGCGAGCTCGGCCGCTGGGCCTTCGCCATAATTCCCGACAAGCCGCCGCAGATCCGCTTTGTCGGCGAGCCGAAGCGCGCCGTCAACGGCGCCTTCGAACTCAACTACCAGATCGACGACGACTATGGCGCGGCCTCCGCCAAGGCGGTTTTCGCATTGGCCGATCCGCAGGCGCCGAAGGCGCATCCGCTCTATGGCCCGCCGGAAATGCCGCTGACGTTGCCGCGCCGCGGCGGCAAGGCCAATGCCGCCAAGACGACGAAGGACCTGACCGACCATGTCTGGGCCGGTGGCAACGTCAAGCTGTCGCTTGTCGCCACCGACGGTGCCGGACACACGGCGATCAGCGAAACCAAGACGCTGGTGATGCCGGAGCGGCCATTCTCCAATCCATTGGCGCGGGCGGTGGTCGAGCAGCGCCGCCTGCTGGCGCTCGACGCCTATGCCAAGGACCGCGTGCTCGACCTGATGGATGCGATCACGCTTAGGCCCGAAGACACGTTCGACAACATGGCGCACTACCTCGCCATCATGAGCGCCCGCACCCGGCTGAAGATGGCCGACAGCGACGACCAGTTGCGCGACGAGGTCGCGTACCTCTGGGAGATCGCGCTCGGCATCGAGGAAGGCAATCTGTCGGCGGCCGAGAAGCGGCTGCGCCAGGCGCAGCAGGCGCTGCAGGATGCGATCAAGAACGGCGCCAGCGACCAAGAGATCGAGAAGGCGATGAAGGAACTGCGCGAGGCGATGAACCAGTTCCTGCAGGAATTCGCGGCGCGGGCGCAGCAGAATCCGAATGCGCCACAGATGCAGCAGAACGGCCAGGAACTGCGCCAGAGCGATATCGACCGCATGATGGACCAGATCGAGAACCTGGCGAAATCCGGCAATCGCGACCAGGCGCAGCAATTGCTGTCGGAGCTGCAGGACATGATGAACAATCTGCAGGCAGGCCGCCAGCAACAAGGCGGTCAGCAGGACAGCGAGATGCGCCAGCAGATGGACAAGCTGGGCGAAATCATGCGGCGCCAGCAGGAGATGATGAACGACACTTTCCGCATGGACCAGATGCAGCGCGGCCAGCAACAGCGCGGGCAGAACCGGGACGAGCAGCTCGGCGAGAACGGTGAGCCAGGCCCGATGGACGAACAGGGCAAGCCCGGCCCGGGTGACGACCGCGATCCGCTCGGCCGGCCGAAGCCGATGACGCCGCAGGAATTTGCTGATGCGCTGAAGCAATTGCAGGAAGGCCAGGGCAAGCTGCAGAGCGAGCTCGATCAATTGAGGAAGAGCCTCGAAGGCATGGGCCTCGACCCCAACGAAGGGTTTGGCGAGGCCGGCAAATCCATGGGCAATGCCGAACAGGCGCTCGGCGAGGGCGAAGGCGACCAGGCCGTCGGTCACCAGGGCCGCGCGTTGGAAGCCTTGCGCAGGGGCGCCAAGGACATGATGAAGCAATTGCAGGCGATGCAAGGCGACCAGGGCGGCAACGGGCAGGGCGGGCGCCAGCAGAATGCCGATCGTGACCCGCTCGGGCGGCCCCGCACCAGCGAGGGTCCCGATGACGGAAGTTCGGTGAGAGTGCCTGACGAGATAGACGTGCAGCGTGCCCGCCAGATCCTCGAAGCGATCCGCAAGCGGCTCGGCAATGCACTCAGCCCCGATATCGAGCGCAGCTATCTGGAGCGGTTGCTGGAGCTGAAGTAAGGCTGCCCCCCAATATTCGGAAGATCGCCGTGCGGTCCGTGGTGGCCGCCACCGCCGGACTGAGCGGCACGTGTTAACGGTTGGTGAACGCCTCGCGGATCGCCTCTTCCATGCCGTCGATGGCCTCACCGGAAGCGTTCGGATTGCGCCGCAGCACTACGTTCGAGGAATCGATGTCGCCGAACCCGTCGGCGGCTGTAAGCTCGCGGCAGCCGGCCGGGATGTTGCTGCGCGAGATCGGCGCAATCGCCAGCCCGGAGGTGACGGCGAGCCGCAGGCCGCCATTGGTATCGCTGGTGTAGGCGACACGATAGGCGAGATCGCGCTGTTCCAGCGACTTTATCGCGAAATCCTTGCACCAGCCGGCACGGTTGTAGAGCGCGATCGGCACCGGCCGCTCCTCATGCATGTGATGCAGCTCCGACGTCACCCATACGGTCGGGTCATGCATCAGCACCTCACCGCCTGAGAGATCCTGCCATTCGAACACCACCGCCAGATCGAGCTCGCCGGCGGCGAGCGCCGCGATCTGCGCACCGGAATGCGCGTAGCGGACGGTGATGTCGACTTGAGGATGGCGCTTGGCAAAGACGCCGAGTGCGCGCGACAGGATCGCGTGGCCATATTCCTCCGGGATACCGATGCGCACCGGCCCGCCAAGCGGCGCCGCGACCATCGATGCCGCCGTCTCGTCGAGCAGTGAAACGATGCGCCTGGCGTTGGCGATGAGCTCGCCGCCGCGCCGCGTCAGCGCCACACCGCGCGAGCCGCGCTCGAACAGGCTGTCGCCGACCATGCCTTCGAGCCTCTTCATCTGCATCGAGACCGCCGACTGGGTGCGGCCGGCCCGCTCCGCCGCCTTGGTGAAATTGCCGGTGTCGGCGACCGCCACGAAGGTGCGCAACAGGTCGCTGTCGAGATTGGGTCGCATGTGCCCGCCATAAGAAAATCTGATAGCTGGCATCATTCCAATTCGTTTGCAACATGTCAAACGGCGGACGATAGTTGCCTCACCCATTGGATATGCGGCCGCGAAATCGGCCGCGGACCAAGCAAAAGTCCTCACTCGTACCCGCTGCCCGAAACGGTGGCGGGTTCTTTTTACCCGGATGCAGGCCTGCTTTCGGCCGCGCAAGCGGGAGACAGGAGCGCCTATGCAGAATCGGCTTGTGCTCGGCATCCTCAGCCTCTGTCTCGGCGTGTTGGTCTTTTCGCTGCAGGATCCGCTGGTCAAGGCGGTGTCGAGCCACTATCCCGTCACCGAGGTGATGGCGATCCGCTCGATAGTCGCCCTGCCGATCCTGGTTTTCCTTGTCCACGCCGATGTCGGATTGCAGGCGATCCTGTCGAAGCGGTTCGGCATGCTTACGATGCGCGCCTTCATCCAGTTCACCTCCTATACGGCCTACTATCTGGCAATCGCCGCCCTGCCGCTGGCTGACGCGGTGGCGCTCTATTTCATGGCGCCGCTGTTCATCATGGCGTTGGCCGGCCCCTATCTCGGCGAACGCGTGTCCTGGCAGGCGCTCGCCACCGTCCTGGTCGGCATGCTCGGCGTGCTGGTGATGGTGCGCCCGGGCGCCGGCTTGTTCGACTGGGCGGCGCTGCTGTCGCTAGGCTCGGCTCTGCTCTACGGTTTCTCGCAGCTGATGGCACGCAAGATCGGCGACACCGAATCCTCGACCGTCATGGCATTCTATCAGAACGGCGCCTATCTGGTCGGCGCCGCCTTGGTGGCGGCATTGTTTTGGCTGGCAGGCATTGACCACGCCGTGCATCCGAGCCTCGAGTTCCTCGTCCGGCCATGGATCTGGCCGGCGACGCCGGATCTCCTCAAGATGGGGGCATGCGGCTTCGTAGCCTCGGCCGGAATGATCCTGTTGTCGCAGGCCTATCGGCTGGCGCCCGCCAACAGCGTCGCCACCTTCGAATACACCGGTATCATCTGGTCGCCGCTATGGGGTTTTCTGTTCTTTGCCGAAGTGCCGCGACCAGCGACGGCGGCCGGCGCAGCCCTCATCATCGGCGCCGGCCTGTTTGCCCTCAATGCCAGCCGGCGCCGGAGCGGCGCGCCAGCCATTGCGGCGACCTGCGACCTTGCCTGAAGGCGGTCGGCCTTGGGCTTTAGGCGAAGCAGGCGAGCGCCTGTTCGACGCGGGCGCGGATTTCAGCCAGCGTGAACGGCTTTTGCACGACGTCCAGAATGATGCCGTTCAACTCCTCGGCGCGCTCGCGCTGGTCGGCATAGCCGGTCATCAGCATGATCTTCATCGCCGGGAACAGCGCCGCTGCCGCCTTGGCCATCTCGATGCCGTCCATTTCCGGCATGCGGATGTCGGACAGCACAAGGTCGTAGCTCCCTTGCGCCGCCCGGATCAGAGAAAGGCCATGTGCGCCGTCGGCGGCAACAGTGACATTATGCCCGGCGCGTTCGAGCGCACGAGCGGCGAGAGTGCGGACGGATTCATCGTCCTCGACGATCAGGAGCTTTGCCATGGGCAGAATATTTGGCGGGGAAAAGTTGATGTTTCCTGAAGGCGCTGAGGCTCGATGAGGCCTTTCAGAATTCGCTCCGGCGAGTCAGATGGCGTGGTTTTCGAGAACCGGAGCGGAGCGGCCGTTCGAGTCCGAGAGCTTCGCGCACGATCCCGAAATCGGTTTCGATTTCGGAAAGGATCATGCGCAAAATCAAAAGTGCTACAGCGTCCTTTGCGCGTCCAAAGGACGCGCGGCGCTGTAGGAAGCGCAGAAAACTGTGTCAGGTGGCCGCCGGAGTAGAATTCTGAAAAGGCCTCAAGCGTCGCCCTTGACGATGCCGACGAAGGGCAATTCGCGAAACGCGTGGGCGACGTCCATGCCATAACCGACGACGAAATAATCGGGGCAGTCGAAGCCGACATAGTCGGCGTTGAGCGTGGTCTGGCGGCGCATGCGCTTGTCGAGCAGCACGGCGATTGCACAGCTCCTCGCGCCGCGCGACAGCATGAGGTCGCGAGTGAAGCTCAGCGTCTTGCCGGATTCCAGAATGTCGTCGATGAGAAGCACATCGCGGCCCGCGACCTCGTTGTCGATGTCGCGCAACACCCTCACCTCACCGCTGGTCGTCCCGGCGCCATAGCTTGAGATGAAGATGAACTCGACCTCCGGCGACAGGCCGACATCGTGCATGGCACGGATAAGATCGGCGGCGAAGATGAACGATCCCTTCAGCACAGAGATTACCAGAAGGTCGTGGTAGTCGTGCCCGGCGATCTCCTTGGCAAGTTCCAGGTTCCGCCGCGCGATGGCGGACGCCGAAAACAGGACTTCGATGTCCTTGCCGCGCACAACTGGCATTGGCTGCCCTTCCAGAAAATGATCGGCTTGTAGGCGAAGCCGACCGAAACGGTCTTCAACCTCGTTCTAGGCATGTCGAGCCGGCTGGCAAGGCCAAATCTTTGGCAGGCGCCCGCGAACGGTCGGGTGTCCGCAGCGCGTCGCGAATCGTTTACCTGGTGAGCTGTTGATTTTCTGGCGCCGTTCTAACGAACCAGCGCATGGCCGCCCGAAATCCAGAAGGCTGCAAAAGCGGCACCGACGCCGGCAATCCAGAAGATCGGCCCACCATGCACCCACAACGGCCGTTCGACGGCGGTTTCGGGCTTGCGCAGCATATCCATGCCTTCGATCGAAGGCGTGGAAATCATGCGCGCAGGCGGCGGCGCAAAGTCTGCACGCGTAAAATGGCGGGGCAGCACCTCATAATCGGCATCGATGACGTCGGCGGTCACGTCGCGCATGATGCGTTCCGGCTCGGCGGCCGGATCGGTCATGATTTCGCCGGAAACTGGGCGCGCGGTTCGATCCTCAGCCATCATGGCCCAACACTACGGCACCTGTTCGCTGTTCGTTTCTTTTGGGTAAACGGAAATGGTTAACGCTTCCCCACCGGAACCTCTGTGACTCGCTCGAAAAGCCCCCAAATTAACTGTCGGTTAACCATGCCGGCCGATGGTCTTTCTACAGAAGGGGCTGGCATCTTGCCGCCGAGAATTTCAGGTCGTCGAAAGTGATCCGCTTCGAAAATGTCGGCCTCCGCTATGGCATGGGTCCGGAGATTCTCCGCGACATCTCCTTGCACATTCCGGAGCGCTCCTTTCAGTTCCTGAGCGGACCTTCAGGCGCCGGCAAGACGACGTTGCTGCGGCTTTTGTTCATGTCGCTGAAGCCGACGCGCGGCCTGATCACCATTTTCGGCAAGGACCGCTCGCGCATCTCGCGCACCGAATTGCCGCATCTGAGACGGCGCATCGGCGTGGTGTTCCAGGATTTTCGCCTGCTCGACCATATGACCACCTACGAGAACGTGGCCTTGCCGCTGCGCGTGCGCGGCCGCGAGGAGGCGACCTACCGCACCGACGTCACCGAGCTGCTGAAATGGGTCGGCCTCGGCGAGCGCATGCATGTGCTGCCGCCGGTGCTGTCTGGCGGCGAGAAGCAGCGCGCCGCGATCGCCCGGGCGTTGATCGAGCAGCCCGAGATCCTGCTCGCCGACGAGCCGACCGGCAATGTCGACCCGCCGCTGGCGCGACGCTTGCTGCGGTTGTTCATCGAGCTCAACCGGCTGGGCACCGCCGTGGTGATCGCCACACACGACCTCGGCCTGATGGAACAGGTCGACGCACGGCGAATGATTCTGGCCGGCGGAAGGCTGGACATCTATGACTGAGCTCTCCGTCGAACATTTCGAGGGTCAGGACGCCGGGGCGGCAAAGCCCCGCGTCCAGCGCAAAATGGCGCCGATCGTGCCGGCGCAGAACATCGCCGGCCGGGCGCTGGTGCTGGTCATCGCCATCATGACGTTTCTGTCCTGCCTGACGTTTGGCGCAGTCACGCTGGTGCGTGACACCGCCTCCGTCTGGGAGAACCAGATCTCGCGCGAGGCGACCATCCAGATCAAGCCGGTCGACGGCCTCGACATGGAGGCAGCACTTGCACAGGCCTCGCAGATCGCCGGCGAATTCCCTGGCGTGAAAAGCGCCAGGATCGTCGACCGCGAAGCAACGGCCCGGCTGCTCGAGCCTTGGCTGGGCTCGGGCCTGAACATCGATGAGCTGCCGGTGCCGCGCTTGATCATCATCACCATCGACGAGAACAACCCGCCCGATTTCGCCGCACTGCGCGCGGCGATCACGCCGAACCTGCCGAGTGCCTCGCTCGACGATCATCGCACCTGGGTCGACCGGCTGGTTGCCATGGCCCGCACCACGGTAACAATCGGCATCGCAGTGCTGGCGCTGATGCTGTCGGCGACGGTGCTGACCGTGGTGTTCGCGACGCGCGGCGCCATGGCCGGCAATGGCCACATCATCGAGGTGCTGCATTTTGTCGGCGCCGAGGCGCGCTTCATCGCGCGCGAATTCCGCCGGCATTTTCTGGTCACCGGCATGAAGGGCGCCGCGGCAGGCGGCGCCGCGGCGATCCTGGTCTTCATCGTCTTCTCCTGGTGGTCGTCACGCAACATGGCAACGCCGCAGGCCGATCAGGCGACCGCCCTGTTCGGCAATTTCGCCATCGGCTCGGCGGGTTATCTCGGGGTCGCTGTCATGGTGCTGGTAATCGGCGCGCTGACGGCGGCAACCTCCCATTTCACCGTGGTTACCTATCTCAGCGACATCGACATTCGCCAGCCGGACGCCGGCTAAAGGAACGATCGATCACGGATGAAAACGCAACGTCACGAAAATTGCATTTTTTCCCTACCAAAGGCCGTATTTCGGGATTAACCATTTCATGATGGACGTTCGGGACTCGACCGATACCGCTGGGTGCATGCCAGTGCTGGTTGCGCGTCCGCATGAATTCGCCGGGCCCGATGAATTTGCCAAGGCGGATCAATTCGCCAAACATGGGCGGCTGCTGGCAGCCCGCTCCTTGCGCCTCTCGGCTCTCCTTCTGCTCGCCCTTGTGGCGTTGTTTGTCGCCGGCTTCGGCTGGTTCGCCAATACCGTCAGCCGTCTGACTACGCCCGCCAATCCGGCAAGGGCCGACGCTATCATCGTGCTGACCGGCGGCCAGTCGCGACTCGACGCTGCGATGGGCCTGCTTGCGTCAGGCAAGGGCGAGCGGCTGCTGATCAGCGGCGTCCATCCTTCCGCCAGCCGTCGCCAGCTTCAGGCCGCGACCGGCGGCGACAAGAGGCTGTTTTCCTGCTGCGTGGACATCGACCGCGCCGCGCTCGACACGATCGGCAATGCCGAGGAAAGCGCCAAATGGGTCGAAGACCACGCCTACGGCACCGTCATCCTCGTCACCAACAATTATCACATGCCGCGCAGCCTGCTGGAAATGGGCCGTCTGCTGCACGGCGCCAGGCTCGAACCCTATCCGGTGGTCAACACCAACCTCGAGAATGGTGGCTGGCTGACCAAGCCGGAAGCGCTGCGCGTGCTGTTCACCGAATACAACAAATACCTGCTGGCGCTGGCGCGCGGCATCATGCCGGTGAAGCAAACCGACAGCGTCACGCTGGCCGACGCCGCAGGCGGAAACTGAACGGCACCGACACTTTTTATTCTCTGGCTGCTGCACCCGAGCGCAAGCGCGCGATCTCCTGCTCGAGCCGTTCTATGCGCCTGTCTCGTTCGGCCAGTGCTACAGCCACGTCGGCCGCTTCGAAACGCTGCGGGATGTGCTGCGAGCAATTTGAATCCCAAGCCGAAACCGTAAACAGGATGACCTGCTCGGGTCGCGCTTTGTAGTCTTGCGGCATCAGCTTTGCCGTCAGCTCGGCATCGCCCTCGACGACCTGCGCTTTGCCCCAGATCTTGATGCGCTGCCGGTGCGCATAATCGATAAGGAACAGGAAAGCCTGTGGGTTGTCGCTAAGGTTGCCCTGGGTGATGAACTGCCTGTTACCGGAAAAATCGGCAAAGCCGATCGTCCGTTCGTCGAGCACCTTGAGGAAACCGGCAGGCCCGCCGCGATGCTGGATGTAAGGCTGCCCGTCCGCATTGGCGGTCGACAGAAAGACGCTGGTTTGCGCCTCGATGAAGGCGGCGAGATCGGGCGTGATTGCCGCCTGCCAGCCGCCACGCTCCTCGACACGGGCATAGGCCTGGCGCGAGCCCTTGCGGGCCTGGATCGCCTTCACCGTCGGGGTGAAGGCGACATCGCTGGTGTGAGCGTTCATGAAAACCCTCCTTACGCGCCTAGTTGCGCTGCATTGTTCACTCACGAAATAGGGCCTTCCATCTTCGAGATGCAGATGCCATACCTGCAACCTATCCTTCCATTTTTCGGAAGGGCAAATTTTCGCGAGAGCTATGGATCGCCTCCAGTCCATGTCGCTTTTCGTTGCCGCAGCGGAGACAGGCAGCCTCTCGGCTGCCGGGCGCCGCTTCGGCATTCCGTTGACGACGGTCAGCCGCAAGGTTTCGGACCTGGAAAAGCACCTGAAGACACGGCTGTTGAACCGCTCGGCGCGGCAGCTGTCGCTGACCGATGCGGGCCACGCCTATCTCGCCGCCTGTCGTCGCATTCTCGATGAGGTCGGCGAGGCCGAGCGAATCGCCGCCGGCGAGTACAGCGCCCCGACCGGCGAGCTGATCGTCACTGCGCCGATCGTCTTTGGCCGCCTGCATGTGCTGCCCATCGTCACCGGCTTCCTCGCCGTCTATCCCGAGGTAAGTGTGCGGCTGACACTCGCCGACCGGATAACTCAGTTGGTCGAAGAGCACATCGATCTCGCCATCCGCATCGGCGAGCTTGCCGATTCGAGCCTGATCGCCACCCGCCTGGGTTCAATCCGCCGCGTCATTTGCGCGAGCCCGGCCTATCTCACCGAGCACGGCACACCGAAAACGCCGCAAGAGCTTGCAGCACACAGTGCAATCACCTTCGAAGGGCTCACCGCCGCCAGTTGGAGCTTCGCCACCGGCAAGGCCGAATTCACCGTGCCGGTCCGCTCCAGGTTACGGGTCAACACGGCTGAGGCAGCAATCGATGCGGCGATTGCCGGCGTCGGCGTGACGAGGCTGCTTTCTTACCAGATCGCCGCCGCAGTCCGGTCGGGTACGCTGCGCCCGGTGCTGCAGGAGTTCGAGCCCGACCCATGGCCGGTGAGCCTCGTCCATGCCGGCCAGGGGCTGCTGCCGGTAAAGCTGCGCGCATTCCTCGACTTCGCCGCCCCGCGCCTGAGACAGCGCCTGCTGCAGGCGGCGTGGCAAACGTGACGAAGACGGCCCATCGCAAGACCGGGCCGATCGCCCGCCTCGCAGCGTTTCCTTTTTGCCGGCGCTTGGTGTAACCAACGCACATCTCCTCACCGGGCACTTGCTGTATGCTCTATCTCCGCTCGCTGGCGTTCAATCTCGCCTTCTACCTCAATTTGATCGTCCAGATGATCCTCTGGACCCCGTATTATTTCCTGTCGCCGCGCCATCGCGCCTGGTTCGTGCCGAAATTCTGGTCGCGCACCAGCATGTGGCTCTACGACAAGATCGCCGGCACCAGAAGTGAGATCACCGGCCAGGAAAACCTGCCCGAAGGCTCCTTCATCCTGGCGCCGAAGCACCAGTCCTTCTGGGACACGATCGCTTTCCTGCCGTATCTCGACGATCCCGTTTACATATTGAAGCGGGAGCTGACCTGGATCCCGTTCTTCGGGTGGTACATCTTGAAGATGCGGATGATTCCGGTCGATCGCGGCAGCCGCTCGAAGGCATTGAAGATGGTGATCGCCGCGACCAAACAGGAATTGGCGCGCAATCCGCGCCAGCTCATCATCTATCCCGAGGGCACGCGCCGGGCGCCGGGCGACGAACCGGTCTACAAATACGGCATCGTCGAACTCTATGCGCAACTCGGCATTCCAGTCGTGCCGGTCGCTCACGTCGCCGGCCTCTATTGGCCGCGCCGCAAATTCCTGCGCTATCCCGGCACGATCAAGGCGCGCTTCCTGCCGCCGATCCCGCCGGGCCTCGGCAAGGAAGAATTCATGCAGCGGCTGATCGGCGAGACGGAAGCCGCCTGCGACCAGCTCCTCGTCGAGGCGTCGCAGACGCCGAACCCGCCGCCGATGCCGCCGACGGCGGTGAAACGGCTTGGTGAGCTGGACGGGAAACCCGAATTGAAAGGCTGAGGCAACGGCCGCGGATGCCGGAAGGGCTCACGGCAGGGCAGCCAGGGCGGCTGTTGCAATCAGCGTCACCGCAAACACCAGATTGATGATCCGCGACGCAAGCGGTTTGTGCAGCAAACGTGCAAAAGCCGCGCCGGCGAGAAGCCACAAGAGATGAATGGCAACGATCATCAAGACGAGAACCGCCAGCTTGGCTGAAATAGCAAGACCGGCGGCGGCGCCGGAAGACGCGCCGGCGAACACGGCGGCAATCGCCACATAGGCTTTCGGGTTGGCAACGCCCAGAAGGAACCCGCCAAGGAAAGTGGGAAGCGCCGCCCCACCGACGCGTGCCGCCAGTGGCGGCGCCGTCGCTATCTTGAACGCCAGGTAGAGGATGTAGGCTGCCGAGACGACCGCCAGCAGCGCTGCGAGCTTCGGCAACGCGGCGAGAACGGCCATGATGCCGGTCGCCACCACCAAAAGCACGAGGACCGTGCCGACGACGATCCCCGAGGCATAGCGGAGCGAATCGCGCAGGCCGAACGCGGCGCCGACCGCGGTGACGCTTATCGTCGCCGGCCCCGGGCTGCCCATGACGATGGCCGATGCCAGCACAAGCGCCAGCAATTGCTGCCATAGCTGCTGATCGAGAAGAACTTGTCCGGCCATGCGGCGTCCCTGCATCCTGCGATGATGCAGGGACGGTAGGGCAAGGCAGCGGCGCCGGTCTTGAACGATCGTGCGCGGCTATGCGCTGGCCTTGTCGAGCTCGGCGATATCGTCCGGGCTGAGCTGCAACGACGCGGCACGCACCAGGCTGTCGAGCTGGTCGAGCGTCGTCGCGCTGGCGATCGGAGCGGTGACGCCGGGCCGCGCCATTACCCAGGCAAGTGCCATTTCCGCTGGCTTGGCCGAATGTCTGGCTGAAACGGCATCGAGCGCTGAGAGAATGAGCATGCCGCGGGTGTTGAGATAGCCCTTCACGCCGCCACCGCGCGGGCTTTTGCCGAGGTCGGCCTCGCTGCGGTACTTGCCGCTCAGAAACCCCTTGGCGAGGCTGAAATAGGTGATGACGCCGATGCCCTCGGCCACGCACAGATCGCGCAGCGGACCATCGAAGGACGAGCGGTCGTAGAGATTGTATTCCGGCTGCAGCACCTCGTAACGCGGCAGGCCGCGCAGGCTTGCCACGTCGAGTGCGGCGCGCAACTGGGCGGCGTCGAGGTTGGAAGCGCCGGTATAGCGGATTTTGCCCTTGTCGAGCAGTTTCTGGTAAGCGCCGAGCGTTTCCTCATAAGGGGTCGCCGGGTCGGGCCAGTGCGACAGATAGAGATCGACGCTGTCGACCTGCAGCCTCTTCAGCGAAGCATCGATGGCCTTTTCGATATAGGCGGCGGACAGGTCCCTCTTGCCCTGTCCCATATCCGAACCGACCTTGGTGATGACGACAACCTTGTCGCGGTCACCACGGCTCTTCATCCATTTGCCGATGATGGTTTCGGATTCGCCGCCCTGGTGGCCGGCAATCCAGCGCGAATAGGAATCGGCCGTATCGATGGCGTTGAAACCGGCGTCGACAAAGCGGTCGAGCAAGTCGAACGAGGTTTTCTCATCGGCGGTCCAGCCGAACACATTGCCGCCCAGAACCAATGGCGCGATGGATAGGTCGGTGCGACCGAGACGACGCTTCTGCAAGGCTGATCTTCATGATGATTTATGCTGGGGCGGGTGGGAGCCGCCGACCGGGCTAACCTATGTCGCGCCGCGGCGACGTCAAACGCATAGCCTCCTTTCCAGCCCGCCGGCGCTTCACAAAACCGCGACCGCCGCGCCGCGTCCGGGATATCCAAACCAGCAGCCTCTGAAGAAACGATCTGGCAAGTTTAGCACATAGATTGTCAAATCTGCCAATTCTGACTTTTGCCGGCCGACCATAGGTTCCGCGGCGCCGACGCAAGTCTCGGCACGGTCTGGCCGGGCCCAGACTGTTTGCCCCCGATCGTTTGTTATGGAGACCGGCATGAAAGCAATTGTATTTGACGCCATCGGCTCGCCGCGCGACGTGCTCTATGTGGATGACCTGCCGATGCCGCGGATCGGCGACGACGATGTGCTGCTCAGGATGGTCTCGGCCTCGATCAATCCGGGCGACTTCCTGTTTATCCAGAACCTCTATCCCGAACCGAAGAAGCCGCATTTTCCCCAGCAGATCGCCGGAAACCATGGTGCCGGCATCGTCGAAGCCGTTGGCGCAAACGTCCGGTTGGAACCGGGCACGCTTGTCGCGTTCAGCTACTATGGCAGCTGGGCCGAGTACGCGGCCATTCCCGCCGACTGGCTGATCCCGTTGCCTGCCGGCTATCCTGTCGAACGCGCCGGGCAGATGGTGAACCCCATTACCGCGTGGGATCTGCTGGTGGATTCCGGTGTGCGGCCCGGCCAGTGGCTGGCTGTCACGGCCGGCTATTCGTCGATTTCGACAATGGTGATGCAGTTCGCCCAACGACGCGGCATCAACGTCATCGCGCTTGTGCGGCGCTCGCACCAAAGCTTCGACCTGAAAACGCTTGGCGCCGCTGCCATTCTTGACCTTTCGGACTTGAAGGCAAGTATCCGGGAAGCGGTGATGGATATCACCGGCGGCGCCGGATTGAACGGGATTATCGACAATGTCGGCGGACCTGTCAGCGGCGAATTGATCCGCACCCTGGCGCTCGGCGGGCAGATGGTGATCAATGGCGGCATGAGTGCCGAGCGCTTCGAACTGCACAATTTCGATGTGTTGCTGAGCGGCGTCGAGATCAGGGCGAATATCTATCGCTATTTCTTTTCGCCGCCTGCCGAAGCCGACCGGCCTGTCCTACGCGAGATCATCGACATCTTCGGCCAGCCGGGCTTCCACGTTCCTGTCGGCGGTCTCCACGCGCTGACCGAGTTCAAGCTTGCCGTGGCAAACAGCCTGGATCGCGCCGATCTTGGAAAACAGATTTTCAGGATATAGCCCAGGCCACGACACCGAAGCTACGTCGCGATCCGTCTCGTCACGTCTTCCAGCCAGTGATCGCTTATACCCAGTGCTTCGAGGTGCTCCAGCGTGCTGAGCACGTAATCCTCATTCCTCCCCGACTGGCCGACGGCGCCGCGAACGACGGTCGCCGCCTCGGCCGGGTCGAGCGCACCGGCATATTGCTCATGACTGCGGTCCACGACATAGGCGACGGCTTCGACCATCTCGCCCCCATCCGTTTCACTCTTGTCGAGGCGAACGCTGAGCACACGTTCGAGATAGACGTCGGTGACCAGTTCGCGCTCGCGCAGATAGGTGATGACCTCGTTGCGCAGCTCGCCTGGAACCCGGAACGCCAGCCCGATGCAGGAGCCGCCGCGGTCGAGGCCGAGCACCAGGCCCGGCCGTTCGCGCGTGCCGCGATGCACGAAGGAATAGACGCAGAGCGAACGGCGGTAGCCATGCAGGCGGGCACGCCGCGTCTCGACATGCGCGAATCCCGGCCGCCAGATCAGTGAGCCGTAGCCAAAAACCCAAAAATCGCCCATATCGCCAAGCCTGATTGTGACGAACCACCCCACCGGTGGTGTTTCAGTCCGTCGACCTGTTGTTGCCGCAAGCGACAGCCCGCCCGTGCCACCCGCGTTAACGAAAGCCGCAGCATGACGTCAAGTGACGAGCGCCCGCCGCCCAGCCAACGTCGCCGCCTGTTGTGGCTTGCCGCTTTCATTCTCGTGCTGTTCGGCATCTACAGCGCCGGCTGGTTCTACCTGGCGGACCTGGTCGAGAGCGCGACCGACAAGGCGGTCGCCGATCTCGACGACAACGGTATCAAGGCCGAGTGCGCCAATCTCGCGGTTAGGGGCTATCCCTTCAGCTTCACCTTTTCCTGCGACAGTCTGGCTTACGAGGACGACCGCCACAACGTCGCGGCATCGACAGGCAAGATCAACGCCGCCACGCAGATCACCCGGCTTTTGTCGCCTGCCGCCGAGCTCAGGGGGCCACTCAGGACCTCTGTTCCCGGCATGACCCCGCTCTGGATCGACTGGGATAATCTGCGGGCCGAAATGAAGCTGTCCTGGCCGCTGCCGAGGCGCCTCTCGCTGCAGGCAGAAGGCCTGTCCGGCCAGACCGATCCGGCAGACGACACCGATCCCGTCTCGCTGTTCAGCGCCGGAACCGCCACCGGACAATTGCGCCCAAACGGCCCGGACATCGACTATGCCGGCAATTTCACCGATCTCGAAATCGACGCAGCGGCCATCGACGGGCGCGTCTTGCCGCCGCTCGACGGCAGCGGCGACGTGACGCTGAAGAACGGCGTGACGCTGATCAAGGCAAATCCGAAGAGCCTGCGTGGCCAGGCGGCCGAAATCCACGAGCTCGATCTGTCGTCCGGAACTGCGCGCATCACCGTTTCCGGACCGCTGTCGGTCGATGACGACGGTCTCCTAAATGCCGACCTGACGATCAGGCTCAATGATCCAAAGGCCGTGGCGGCGATCCTTGCCACCGCCATCCCCGAGCAGAAGAAAGAGATCCAAACCGGCTTTGCCGGACTGGCGCTGCTCGGCAACCAGCCGTCGATGCCGCTGAAGATCGTCAGGGGCAAGGCCTCGCTCGGCTTCATCCCGCTCGGCAAGATCAAGCCGGTCGATTAGGCGGTACGGCCTGCGATCGGCTTGCCGCGGCTTATCCCTTCGGCGGGTGTTCGACTGCCTGGCGGCCGAAATCCGGTACGTCGATGTCTTGGCCGGCCTCGATAATCGAGCGGCGGACGGCGCGGGTGCGGGTGAACAGGTCGAACAGCTTTTCGCCGTCGCCCCAGCGGATCGCCCGCTGCAGCGAGGACAGATCCTCGGAAAACCGCGCCAGCATTTCGAGAATGGCGTCCTTGTTGTGCAGGCAGACGTCGCGCCACATGGTCGGGTCGGACGCCGCGAGACGGGTGAAGTCGCGAAAGCCGGAAGCCGAGTATTTGATGACCTCGGACTTGGTCACCGACTCCAGATCGTCGGCGGTACCGACGATGTTGTAGGCGATGATGTGCGGCAGGTGCGAAACGATGGCCAGCGTCATGTCGTGATGCTGCGGGTCCATCGTGTCGATGTTGGAGCCGCTGCGGCGCCAGAATTCCGAGAGCTTTTCCAGTGCCGCGGGATCGGTGCCGGGTAGCGGCGTGAAGATGCACCAGCGGTTCTCGAACAGTTCGGCAAAACCGGCATCCGGTCCCGATTTTTCGGTGCCGGCCAAAGGATGGCCGGGGATGAAGTGCACGCCATCAGGGACATGCGGCTGCATCTGCGCGATGACCGACGCCTTGGTCGAGCCGACATCGGTGAGGATGGCGCCCTTCTTCAGCGCCGGTGCGATCTCCGCGGCGACGGTACCCGAAGAGCCGACCGGCACCGAAACGACGACCAGATCGGCGTCGCGAACCGCTTCTTTTGCGTCCGTCGTGTAGATGTCGCCGAGGCCGAGTTGCCTCGCGCGTGCCAACGTCGCTTCGCTGCGCGTCGAAATCGCGACTTGGCCGGCGAGCCCCTCGCGGCGGATGACGCGGGCCAGCGACGAGCCGATCAGGCCGATGCCGACCAGCGCGATCTTTTCGAACATAGGTGAGGTCATGGTATTCTAGCTTTTCAGGAATGTCGCGAGTGCTGCGACAACGCCGCGATTGGCCTCTTCGGTGCCGATGCTCATGCGCAGCGCGTTGGGAAAACCGTAGCCGGAAACGCGCCGCAATATGTAGCCGCGCCGGCTGAGGTAGTCGTCGGCCGCCGCCGCCGAATGCTTTTTGTCCTCGGGAAAGTGGATGAGGATGAAATTGCCGACGCTCGGCGTCACCCGCAGCCCAAGCCCGCTTAATTGCTCGCTCAGCCAAGCCAGCCAGGTCGCGTTATGCGCGACGCTGCGTTCGATGTGGGCGCGGTCGCGGATCGCCGCGATGCCGGCTTCGATCGCCGTCGCATTGACGTTGAAGGGTCCCCGCACGCGGTTGATCGCGTCGATGACGTGCATTGGCGCATACATCCAGCCGATCCGCGCCCCGCCCAGGCCCAATTTGGAGAAAGTGCGGGTCATGACCGCGTTTTCCGCGCTGCCCACCAACTCGACGCCGGCTTCATAGTCGTTGCGCCGGACATATTCGGCGTAAGCTGCATCCAGCACCAGAAGCACGTTTCGCGGCAGGCCGGCATGCAGGCGGCGCACCTCCTGGAACGGCACGTAGGTGCCGGTTGGATTGTTTGGATTGGCAAGGAAGATGACCCTGGTGCGCGGCGTCACCGCGGCGAGGATCGCATCGATATCGGCGCGTTCATCGGTCTCCTTGACCGTTACCGGGACGGCACCGGCCGACTGTATGTAGATCTTGTAGACCATGAAGCCGTGTTCGGTGATGATGGCTTCGTCGCCGGGCGCGAGGTAGGTCTGCGCCAGCAGGCCCAGAATCTCGTCGGAGCCGTTGGAGCAGACGATGTTCGCCGGGTTGAGCCCGTGCACCTCGGCGATCGCTTCCCTCAGGCGCCTGGCGCTGCCGTCGGGATAGACCGCGAGCTTGTCGGCGACCGCGCGCGCGGCCTCTATCGCCTTTGGCGAAGGACCGAGCGGGTTCTCGTTCGCCGACAATTTATGGACCTTGGCGACACCTTCAGGCGCCGCGCTCTTGCCGGGCACATAGGCTTCGATGTCCATGATGCCGGCGCGGGGCCTTGGACGTGTCTGATCCGGTGTCTGGCTCATTCCATGAAATCCGTCGAGAGTGCCTCCATCCGGAGGCCGCAGCGGAAATACAAGCCGTGGCCCGGAATGTCGAGGGGCGGCAATTCGGGATCAAGAACTTGCCGTTGACGAAGCCATGCGTCAGTCCTAGAAGAGCAGCGAAAGTTCCGTGGTGATTTGGCCGGTCGGCTTGCAGCCACGTTAAACAACTTGCTAAAGGGCCGTTTGCATCTTGTAACCGGCTTTGCGAAGGCATGGCCGGTTTTTTGTTGCCCTGACTGGCTGTTGCCCAGACTGGTGGACAACTGAAGGCCGGGCAAGGAGATGTGAATGGTCGCTTTGCGCGCGCGAAAAACCAACAACGAGGCCGACCAGCCGTCGAGCCCGGTGTTGCGTTTCGGCGCCGACAAGCCGCTCAAGCTCGACGCCGGTACGCTGCTGTCGCCGTTCCAGATCGCCTACCAGACCTATGGCACGCTCAACGATGCGCGCTCCAACGCCATCCTCGTCTGCCATGCGCTGACCGGCGACCAGCACGTCGCCAACACCAATCCCGTGACCGGCAAGCCGGGCTGGTGGGAAGTGCTGATCGGCCCCGGCAAGATCATCGATACCGACCGTTTCTTCGTAATCTCGTCAAACGTCATCGGCGGCTGTCTCGGCTCCACCGGCCCCGCCTCGACAAATCCCGCCACCGCCAAGCCTTATGGGCTCGACCTGCCGATCATCACCATCCGCGACATGGTGCGGGCGCAACTGATGCTGGTCGAGCATTTCGGCATCGAACAGCTGTTCAGCGTGCTTGGCGGCTCGATGGGCGGCATGCAGGTGCTGCAATGGGCCTCCAGCTATCCCGAGCGCGTCTTCTCGGCGCTGCCGATCGCCACCGGCGCCCGCCATTCTTCGCAGAACATCGCTTTCCACGAGGTCGGCAGGCAGGCGGTGATGGCCGACCCCGACTGGCATGGCGGCAAGTATTTCGAGCATGGCAAGCGGCCGGAAAAAGGGCTGGCGGTGGCGCGCATGGCCGCCCACATCACCTATCTGTCGGAAGCAGCGCTGCACCGCAAGTTCGGCCGCAACCTGCAGGACCGCGAAGCCCTGACCTTCGGTTTCGATGCCGACTTCCAGATCGAGAGCTATCTGCGCCATCAGGGCATGACCTTCGTCGACCGCTTCGATGCCAACTCCTATCTCTACATGACCCGGGCGATGGACTATTTCGATCTCGCCGCCGACCATGGCGGCCGGCTGGCCGATGCCTTCGCCGGCACCAAGACGCGCTTCTGCCTGGTTTCGTTCACCAGCGACTGGCTGTTCCCGACCGAGGAGAGCCGCTCGGTCGTGCATGCGCTGAACGCGGCCGGCGCCTCGGTCTCGTTCGTCGAGATCGAGACCGACCGCGGCCACGACGCCTTCCTGCTCGACGAGCCGGAACTGTTCGCCGCCATCAGAGGCTTCATCGCCTCGGCCGCGCGGGCGAGAGGGCTCGGCGCATGACCCCGAAAAGTTGCAGGCTGTTCGGATCAGGACCATGCGCCAGGCATCAGCGCATGACCCCGACAAGTGGCAGACTTTTCGGATCAGGATCATGCGCCAGGCAGGAGCCGAACGCATGAGCGTCAACCGCGCCCAGCGCGTCGACCTCGAAGTCGTCGCCGATCTCATCCCGCCGCAGTCGCGGGTGCTGGACGTCGGTTCCGGCGACGGCCTGCTGCTCGAATTGCTGCAGGAGACCAAGAAGGTCGATGGCCGCGGGCTGGAGCTGTCGCAGCGCGGCGTCAACGAATGCGTGTCGCGCGGCCTGTCGGTCATCCAGGGCGATGCCGACAAGGATCTCCAATTCTATCCCGATAAGGGCTTCGACTTTGTCGTCTTGTCGCAGACCTTGCAGGCGACCCGCAATCCGAAGCTGGTGCTCGACGAACTGCTCAGGATCGGCAACCGCGCCATCGTCTCATTCCCGAATTTCGGCCACTGGCGGGTGCGCTTTTCGCTGCTCTTCAACGGCCGCATGCCGGTGACCAGGGACCTGCCCTATTCCTGGTACGACACCCCCAACATCCATTTCTGCACCATTCGCGACTTCGTCAATCTGTGCGACGAGCTTGGCGCGACGGTGGAAAAGGCAACCGCGCTCGACGCCAACGGCCAGCGGATCGGCTTCTCCATGCCGTGGTGGTTCTGGAATTTTTTCGGCCAGCAGGCGGTATTTCTGCTGAAACGATAGGTTTGACAGGCAGAAGCAACGATCCCCCATCTGCGCAAGAAACCATATTTTCAATTTCCCATCCAAAGAAGTTGCCCGGCAGTTTTTGTTGCTTTAACAGGGTCTATCGGTTGGTTTGGGGGAAGCAATGAAGACAATAATATTAGCGACAGCTTTGATATCGGTCGCTTTGATCTCCGGATGCACGACATCGAAGACCGATTTCCAGAATGGACAAGTCGCGTTGAGCGGCAGCCCGGCGCTGAAACGACAAGCGATCCAGCGGTGCATGACCAAGTTCAAGATGCGGTTCGGCAAGGTTGAAAGGGCAAACCTCGCTGCGCTCATGAACGTCCCGGATGCCGGATTGGAACACACGTTCTGCACGCGATTGATGAACGGCTTCGCGAACGGCAGGATCAACTACTCGGATTACCTCGCTGCATTGTCGCACGGCGACATGTCCAACGCGATCAAGGTGCTGCAGGGGCGGTGAAGCCGATGATGCGGACGCGATCCAAATTCGGTGCCGCCGGCCAAACGGCGACACCATAGAAATAGAAGCTGCCCTTAGCCGCTCCTCCTCTATTCAAGCAAGACGACGCGCAGCCTTCGCGGCTTTGCGGGAGGCCTGCCTGTCACCTGAGAGACTTTTCCGACCAGCACCGATGATTTCTCCTCGCCTGCGCTGTCCTTATCGATGAGCGCGCCTGGATGGTCCGGCGGCCGGGAACAGAGAGGTGATCCATGGGATCGTTGCGAAATCAGAATGTCGTGGTTGTCGGAGGCAGCCGTGGGGTCGGCCGCTCGATCGCGGAGGCCGCCCTCAAGGAGAGAGCGACGGTGCTGGCCGTCGCCCGCGGAAAACAGGCCCTGGCGCAATTTGCCTGGGAGGTCTCGGGCGTGAAGACGCTCGCGGTCGATGCGACGGTGGACTCCGCCCCCGATAAGGTCTTCGCCGCGCTGGAGCCGGACGTGCTGGTGATCTGTGCAGGTGCGCTGGCGCCTTCCGCGCCCGTGCATGAACAGAACTGGAAGGCGTTCTCCGCAAATTGGGACACGGACGTCAAGGCGTCGTTCCTGTTTTGCCGTGCCGCTCTGCGGCGTCCGCTCAAGCCGGGAACCCGGATCGTTCTGATCTCCAGCGGCGCGGCCTTGACCGGCGGACCACCGAACGCCGGCGGCTATGCCGGCGCAAAACGCATGCAGATGTTCCTGGCCGGTCATAGCCAGAAGGAGGCCGATCGGCTTGGCCTCGGCCTGCGTTTCATGGCGCTCGCGCCGATGCGAATCATGCCGGAAACCGGCGTGGGCAAGGCCGGCGTCGACAGCATCGCGGCCTATATGGGCATCCAGCCGGCGGACTTCATCGCCGCCATGACCGACATGCAAACGCCGGCCGATGTCGGACGGGCGGTGGTCGCGCTTGCCACCAGCCAGCCGCAAGGCAGTTCCTTCATGGTGAGCGGTAGCGGCCTTGCACCGGCCGCCTGAGGCGCGCGTAATGCGAACCTAACCCGGAAGTCCCATGACAGACGCTCAACCACCTCTGGAGCCAGCACGCCAGCCGATCCTCGATCGGCTGGCTTTCGAGAAGGTCACGGCCGCCCATCGCCGCGAGCTCAAACTGCATTGCTATCGCATGATGGGTTCGCTGCACGAGGCCGACGACCTCGTCCAGGACACGTTGCTTCGCGCCTGGCGCGCCAGGTCGGAATTCGACGGGCGGGGTTCGGTTCGCGGTTGGCTCTACATGATCGCGACCAACGCTTGCCTCAATGCCATCAAGGCGAGGTCGAGGGCGCGTCGCATTCTCCGGGAACCGGGACGGCCGCCCTCGCACGGGGCGGCCATAGGCGGGCCCGTAGCTGATATCGCCTGGCTGGAGCCCTACCCCGACGCCGAGCTTCCAGACATTGCCGGCAGCGAGGCAGGTCCGGAAGCCCGTTACGAGAGCCGCGAGGCCGTCCAGCTCGCCTTCGTCGCCGCCATCCAGGATCTGCCGCCCAGGCAGCGCGCCGCGCTGCTGCTTGCCGACGTCCTGGGATGGTCGGCTGTCGAGACGGCGCGTTTGCTGGGTGGATCGACGGCTTCGATCAACAGCGCGTTGCAGCGCGCCCGCGCAACGCTGGCGGCGCGCTATCCTCAGGGACGGCCGGCCAGCCGATCACGGCCCAGCCCCGAAGAAGGCCTGCTGCTCGAACGCTACATGCAGGCCTGGCAGGCCGCCAATCTCGACAGCTTGATCGAGCTTCTGCGTGAGGACGCCATCTATACAATGCCGCCCTGGCGCGAATGGTACGAAGGCCGCGAAGCGATCCGCGGTTTCTTCGAGACCGTCTGGCCGAAGTTTGGCGGCTTCCGCACGCTGGCCACCCGCGCCAATGCCCAGCCGGCGGTCGGGGTTTATTCCCGCAGCCACGATGGCCCTGAATGGCGGGCCCATTCCCTGCATGTGTTCGACGCGGCCGAGGGCGGGATCGCTTCCTTGACGATCTTCATAGGGCCGCTCGGGCCATCTCTGTTCCCGGCCTTCGGCCTGCCACCAGCCTAGCCTACCCCTGGGCCAGCCTCATCGGTCAAGTTCCGGGAAATACGGGTCCGAGAAAAACCGCCGGTCGCGCTCGCCTTGCAGGCAGTCGATCGGTGCGTCGATGCGGATCGTCCTCGGATCCACCTTGGGATACTCGATGCCGCTGACCTCGAGGATCAGTTTGCGGCGAGTGGCGGTGGCGAATTCGGAAGCCGCGTAGATCGGCAGCACGAACGAGCCCGGCCCGCCGGTAACGCATTCGGCATAATACCGGTCGAGATGGCTGAAGGTAGGTGACGGGCTGATCAGGATCGGCAGGCCGTTGATGACGATGCCCTTCGCCAGCGCCGCATCGCGTGCCGTTGTGACCGGCAGGCCGGTGTTGTTTGGGCCGTCCCCCGAGACGTCGATGACGCGGCGTTTGCCGGTGAAGGCCGTGCCGTCGAAAAGCTCGGCGCCGAAGGCCACTGCACCGGAAATCGAGGTGCCGCGAAAGCTCCTGAACGGGCGGGCCGCGATCTTGTCGGCGAAAGCGTTGGCGCTCTCCTTGCTGTCGACGACCTGCCAGGCAATGACCGCATCGTCGCGGATCGTGCCGGCCCATTCGAAATAGGCGATGGCGATGCGGCCGGAGGTGCCGGCACGCACGGCGTTGATGAAGTCGGGGTGGCGCAGCGCCGCGACATAGCCGGCGCGCTGCAGGGCAAACTCCCTTTCATCCATCGACTGCGAGATGTCGACGGCCAGCACCAGTTCGACATCGACGGCAATTGCATTGGCGGGCGCGGCCGCAGGTGCCGCCGGGGTGCAGGCAAGGCAGGCGAGCAGGGCGAGAGCGTCAAGCATGGCCGATCGGAACGTTCCCATCTGAAACGATCGCGACAGTTTTTCGCCGCGATCGCGGCGAAATAAAGCTTGCCTTCTATTTCTTTCGGCCGGCCGAGGCGATAGCCGGGGGCGGTTCGATGGCACCTGCCCTGATACGGGCCGGCTTGAGTGGCGGTTGGCCGGCATCCTTGACGATGGTCAACGCCCGCCGGAAAAAGCGGGCATTGTGCTGGCCGCGGCCGATATTGAGGATCGCGGCGTCGGGAAGGCGCTTCTCCAGCATCGACAGCACTTGCCTCAGCGTCGGGCCGTCGAACGCGTCCAGCGCCTCGTCGATGATCACCCATTTCGGCCGTCGCAAGGCGAGCCTGGCAAAGGCCAGCAGACGCTGCTCGTCGTCGCTGAGTTCACGCTCCCAGCGCGCCGAGCGATCGAGCGAGGACGACAGGCGCTGCAGCCCGACATCGGCCAGCACCTCCGAAATCTCGGCATCGCTCGCCTCCGCCGCGCCGTCTGAATGGTTGAGCACCTCGCGCAGCTTGCCGAGCGGGAAATAGGGGGTACGCGGAACAAAGATCGGCGCTTCTCCGGCCGGCATGCCGATGCGGCCGCTGCCCCATGGCCACAAACCGGCAATGGCGCGGAAGAACAGCGTCTTGCCGGCGCCCGGATCTCCGGTGATCATGACGCGGTCGCCGGCGCGGATTTCAACATGCGGCTCGGCAAGCTTGGTGCATCCTTCCGGCGAGGCAATCTCAAGTTTCTCGAAGGTGAGACTGCCGTCCGGGTTTTCGCCGAAGGCGATGCGCCTTTCCGTATCGTGCAGCGCGTCGGTGTCGCCGAGCGCGATGCGGAAGTCGGCGACCCGCATCAGCGTGGCGCGCCAATCGGCGATGCCGCCGATATTGTTGATGAACCAACGCAGCGAGGAATGGACCTGGTTGAAAGCGCCGACTGCCATCATCAAGCCGCCAAAGCTGATATCGCCGGCGAAATAGACCGGTGAGGCGACCAGGATCGGCGCGACGACAGTGATCCAGCCATAGGTGTCGGTAACCCAGGAAAGATTGATCTGGGCGCTGTAGATGCGCCGCATGGCGCCCAGCACCATGCCGAGATCGAATTCGAGCCGGCGCCTGGCATCGGCCTCGCCATGCGCCAGCGCGATGGCATCGACATTCTCGTTGACGCGAACCACCGAGGAGCGCAGCTCCGCTTCACGCGTATAGCGATCGTTGTTGAAGCGGATCAGCGGTCGCCCGACCAGCCAGCTCAACCAGGAGGCGGTGCCAGCATAAAGGATCGCCGCCCAGACCATGTAGCCGGGTATGGCCAGCGAATGGCCGCCTATGTGGAAGACGAAGCCGGAAGACAGCGACCACAGGACGCCAACGAACGAGGCAAGCAGGATGCAGGACTGCAGCAGGCCGATGCCGAGGCCAGTGGAAAGATCCGACAGATGCGCGACATCCTGCTGCAGGCGCTGGTCGGGATTGACGCCGATGGCGCCAGCATGGGCCAGCCGGAAGGCGCGCGCCGGCCGCATCCACTCGCCGATCAGGTCGAGCGTCAGCGCCTCGCGCAGCTTGAGGCGGAGCATCTGGTCGAGCCAGGTCTGGCCCACGTTAAACAGAAGCAGCCCGCCGGCTATTGCCGCAAAGACCAGAAGCTGATGCAGGAAGGCCGGCATGTCGCGCCGCGCCAGCGCGTCGAAGAACGGCTGGTTCCAGCGATTGAGCAGAACCTGCCCGACCGAGGTTGCGACAATGACGGCGACGATGCCGATTGCGGCCCAAAACAATTGCTTTCGCACCGGCGAGGTGGTGAGCGCCAATTTGATCGCTGCCAGCTGCTCACGCAGGCTGCTGGCTTCGATCGAGGTGGCAAGCTTCTGGGCGCTGGCCTCGACATCCGGATGATCAGCCATGAGTGGATCCTTGCATTCGAAAGGGGCGCTGAAACCCGGTCATAGAATCGACCGCGTATGCCTTCAATCGGGCAGCCAACCCGTCCGCGACAGATAGGTGAGAAAAAGCCTGCCTCGGATCACGAACGCGTCATCTTGGCGGCGCCGGGCGTTTAGCCCGCAACGCCCGGCCGAGCGTCGGCGCGCCATGCGGCGAGAGAACCGGCACGAAGACGCGGCGGGACGCGCGCTGGGCAACCGGCACGCCCTGATAGAGCCGCTTCTGCGCCTCGACGACGATGACGCCGGAGAAGATCGGCCAGAAGCGCCGGCCGGCACGTTCCAGCACATTGTGGAACTGCATCATGAAACGTCGCGGCGACGGCGGGAAGAACAGCGCATCGGACCACGCCGCCGGCGTGAAATTCGCTTCGCGCAGCAATTCGGTCAGCTGGCCGCGCGAGAACGGCCGGCCATTGCCGAAAGGGGTGTGCTCGAAGCGCGCCCAGACGCCGCGCCGGTTGGGCACGACGATGACGACACGGCCGGCCGGCGACAGCACCCGCCAAATCTCGTTCAGCGTCTCGCGCGGGTTCTCGACATGTTCGAGCGAATGGACGAGCAGCATGCGGTCGATGCAGGAATCGACCAGCGGCAGCTCCTCGTCGAAGACCAGCGCGGTCGCCGTCGGCCCCGTCGCCGGCCAGACCACCGCGCCCTGCGTTGCCGGCATGAAGGCAAAGACCCGCTCGGCATCGCTGCCGAAGCGCTCCAGCCACGGCAAGGTGTAGCCGAGGCCGACCAGCCGCTCGTTGGGCACGATGGCCCATATCGAGGACAGCGCCATGGTGATCGAGCGTTCGGCCAGGCGGCCGAGCGTGGTCGAATAGAAGGAACGGAGGTCGACAATGTCTGAATGCATGCGCGGAACGGTAGCTTCGAAGCAGTCCAAGTTCAACAAAGGCAGATGACATCGGCTGGCAGGCGCCCTATGTCTGCGGCAATAAAGGGAGAGATATGATGCCGGTCGAGATCGAACAATTCATGTGCCGCAGCGACAATTTCGGCGTGCTGGTGCATGATCCGAAAAGCGGCCAGACGGCGCTCATTGACGCACCCGAGGAGGCGCCGATCCTGGCGGCGATCAAGCGCACCGGCTGGACGCCGACGATGATCCTGACCACCCACCACCATCTCGACCACGTCGAGGCCAATCTGGCGCTGAAGGAGCGTTTCAAGCTGCGCATCGTCGGGCCGGAAGCCGAGAAGGCAAAGATTCCCGGCATCGACGAAACCGTCGAGCAAGGCTCGGTCCTCCGCCTCGGCGACGAGCGGATCGAGGTCATCGCCACACCCGGCCATACCGCCGGCCATGTCACCTATCACCTGCCGGCGTCGAAAGTGGCATTCGCCGCCGACACGCTGTTTGCGCTCGGCTGTGGGCGGCTGCTCGAATGCAAGCCGCCGGTGATGTACGAATCCCTGAAAAAGCTCGCGGCGCTGCCAGCCGACACGGTCGTCTACTGTGGTCATGAATATACGCTGGCCAATGCCCGTTTCGCGCTCACCATCGATCCGACCAATTCGGCGCTGAAAGAGCGCGCCGCGAAAATCGACGCGCTGCGCGCCGACGGCAAGCCGACGCTGCCGACGACGATCGGCGAGGAACTGTCGACCAATCCGTTCCTGCGCTGGCACGATCCGGCGATCCGCAGGCACCTCGGCCTGGAGAAGGCCTCCGACGCCGAAGTGTTCGCCGAGATTCGCAAGCGCAAGGACAATTTCTGAGCGGCGCCAGGAGCTAGGGTCATGACCAGTTCCGCCGAAATCATCGCCCTGCTCGGCCTGAAGCCGCATCCGGAAGGCGGCTGGTATGCCGAGACCTTTCGCGACGGGGCGGAAGGCGCCCGCGGCCATTCGACGGCGATCTATTTCCTTCTGGAGAAGGACCAATTGTCGGCCTGGCACCGGGTCAGGGACGCGGCCGAGGTCTGGCACTTCTATGACGGCGCGCCGCTGGCGCTGTCGATACATCGAGAAGGCGGTCCCGTCATCGAGGAGGCCCTCGGTACGGCGCTTGCCGCGGGCGAGCGGCCGCAGATCGTCGTGCCGGCAGGCTGGTGGCAGTCGGCACGCAGCCTCGGCGAATGGACCCTGGTCGGCTGCACCGTGGCGCCGGGCTTCGATTTCGCCGCCTTCGAACTGGCCGAACCAGGCTGGCTGCCGGGCACGCCCTAGGCACCTAGCCCAGCAGGAAACCCAGTGTGATCGCGAGCTGGCCGGCGTAATACAGCGCCCAGACCGCATGGCGCACCCAAATGCGATGCGGCGAGATGGCGGGCAGCAGGAACTTTTCCGCGGCGAGCAGCCCGTCGGACAGGATGAGCAGGACGACGCCGACGACGACCCAGACGCTGTTCAGGGTGAGCGCCGCAATGCTCATGGCAAGCAGTGCCGCGGCATGCACACCGATCGGCAAACGCAAGGCGGGGCCGACGCGGCGCCGGAGCGCGAAAAGCATGGCCAGCACCGACACGACCATCGCCAGCACGATCGCTGCCCGCCATGGCTCGGCCGAAAGCAGTCCGAGGCCGCCGCCGGCACGCAGGAACAGCACGACGTAAAGCACATGCGCGGCAAGAAAACTGGCCGTGCCGCCAAGAAATGCCTTCTCGCCGTCGCGCGACAGGAAGGCGTCGCCGACGGCGCTGACGCCGAGCGCAGCGACGAGCAGCCATGGGCCGCCCTGCTGCACGACCAGCACCGCCAGCATCGCCGCCGCCAATGTCCTTGCCGCCGACTGCGAAAGACGCGGCCGCATGCCGAGGCTGAACGCGTAAATCACCGCCGCCGCCAGCGAAAATACCAGCGTCGCATTGGCATTGGCATCGATGCCGCCGGGAAACGGCATCATGCGTTTGCCTCGCTCGTGGCCCTCTTGCGCAGGAACAGCGATTTCGCCGCCAGTGCCGCGCCGCCGGTGATCAGCACGCAGGCGGCGAGGATGCGCCATGACGGCTCGGCGAAGCCGGCGGCGATCAGCACCAGGGTGGACAGCAGCGGCGCGGCATAGCTCGCCGCCCCCAGCACCTGGATGTTGCCGCGCTTGACGCCGATGTCCCAGGCATAGAACGCCGCCCCCACCGGCATCAGACCGAGGCCGAGCACGGCCAGCCACTGGCCGGCGCCGTCGGGCAGCACCGTCTGTTCAAGCAACAGATGGCAGACGAGCGAAAGGGCCGCGGTGGCGGCGCAGAACCAGGTGACGGTGCTGGTCGGTACCGACGGGAAGCGCCGCGACAACAGCGAATAGGACGACCACAGCACCGCACAGACGCCGGCCATGGCGTAGCCGAAGGCATAACGCGCATCGAAGGCAAGCCCGCCGCCCTTGGTGACGATCAGGACCGTGCCGGCAAGGCCGAGCAGCGCGCCGACGATATGGTTCCAGGCCAGCCGCTCGCCAGGCATCAGCGCCGATCCCAGCACGATCAGCAGCGGCCACAGATAGGCGATCAGACTGGCCTCGACGGCCGGCGCATTGCGCAGCGCGGTGAAGTAGAAAAAGTGGTAGCCGAACAGGCCAGCAATGCCGATCGCCCAGACTTTGCGTGGTATTTTGACCTGGCGCGGTATCTTCGCGGCGCCGTCGGCTGCCGGCATCAACAGCCGGGCAAACAGCCCGACGCAGGTGCCGATCGTAAAGGTGATTGCCGAAAGCAGGAACGGCGGCACGGCGCCCGAAGCATCCGTAAGCAGCGCCAGCAGCGCCCACATGGCAACCGCGGAGAAGCCGATCAGTGTTGCGCGCGCCATATCCGTCGCCCCCATGCCCGTTGGCGGCGCACCATCACGCCTATTCGTTCGCTTCGAACCGCTCCGCGCTGATCGTCAACGGGCCGATTTGCGTGCTGACCGTGGCGCGGATCGGCGCATATACGCCGCTTTGGCCGACCGGTGCAAACGTCACCATGATGCGGCTGCGTTTCCTGAGGTAGTTCAGCGCCTTGCGGTTCTTGCGGTAGCCGGCCACCGGCTCGAAACCCAGCCTGCAGGTGACCGTATCGCCCTTGTAGCCGTTCACCGAGATCGACCCTTTCGAATCGTAGGTCAGTTTCAGATCGGCACGCATTTCGCCGTCATAGAGCTTCACCGTGCGCCCGCAGACCTGGTCGAGGCTGTCGGCATGGATGACGGTGGCGGCCATCGGATCGAGGACCGATACGAGATGGCTGCCGGCCAGCGGTATCCAATTCTCGGGATTGCGCTTCTTCGGCTCAGGCACGACCTTGGTCGAGGTGACGACGCCGTTGGCAAACTGGATGTCGATCATCGATGCCTTCTTGCCGGACGTGTAGTCGGCGTGGAACGCTTGCGGCTGCAACTGCTTGCCCGAAATCTTGCCCTTCGACGAGATCGTGCCTCGCGTATCGTCGAACAGAGTGGCGAGCCCGGCGGCGGAAACGCTGCCCTCGATTGAATAGGTGTCGCCCTCGTAATGGCTGGAGAATTTCGCTTTGGCCACGGAAAGGCCGAGGAACGACACCGAATACTCGCCCGTGAAGGATTGCGGCTCGGCCGAAGCCGCCGTCGGCAGTGCGACGGCCAACAGCGCGATCAGGGCATGGAGGAAAGAACGAGGCATGGCGGGTCCTTGATTGTCGACCGGACGGGGCGGCTCCGGTGTGGCATGTCCCTGTGCGACCGCTTATAGGCTGAATTCCGGCCTTAATGTGAAGGGCGGCGTCGGCAGGAAACGCTGGGGCTGGTCGACCGCCAAAATAAAAACCCGCCTCGGCGGGCGGGTCGTTGGAGCCAATTGGCACCATACCGGAATTAGTAGCATAGCTGCCGGCACAAAGCAAGAACAAAATGTGGCGCCCTCGACGAATTTGCCGATCTGCCTCGGCCCGGCAGAGGGAAAGGGTTGCGGCTTCACTCCAGCTTGGGTTCCTCGCCCCCACGAAAGTGGGGGAGAGGTGGCTCGGCGAAGCCGAGACGGAGAGGGGGAACCGCGCTCTACGAAAAGGCCCCCTCTCCGG
>NZ_JAMYTU010000021.1:0-96597 GCF_040322615.1 Mesorhizobium sp. M0119 | reverse complement strand
TAAGTTTATCCACGGACGGTCTCCCTTGATTGAGATCTGCAACGACCTCATTCTGGCACATCACGATGCCGTCGGGGGCCGTCCACCCCAACACGTACCAAAAGTACGCTCCGCTCTGGTTCTCGGAAACCACCATTTTCGGCTCGGCCTGACCTGAATCTCAACACATCTCCAATTGTTTCAGCGAGCTAGCAAAACATTTCACCAGCCAGCCGTTCCCCGCGATGCCTTTCGCTTGAATGTCGGGCGGATAAAGCCTAATTAGAATTATTCCAAACTAGCTGCCCGAAACGGGCACGGAGACGGCCATGTTCATCCAGACCGAGTCGACGCCAAACCCGGCGACGCTGAAATTCCTGCCCGGCAAGGAAGTGCTGCAAGAAGGCACCGCCGATTTCCGCGATGCCGACAGCGCGGCGACGGCTTCGCCGCTGGCCGGCCGGCTGTTCGAGATCCCCGGCGTCACCGGCGTCTTCTTCGGCTATGATTTCATCACCGTGACCAAGGACGGCCCCGACTGGCAGCATCTGAAGCCGGCTATCCTCGGCGCCATCATGGAGCATTTCATGTCCGGCGCCCCGGTGATGGCCAAGGCCGGCCCCGCCGCCGAGACCAGCCAGACCGGCGAATTCTACGACAAGGCCGACGAGGAGCTGGTCCTCACTATCAAGGAGCTGCTCGACACGCGGGTGCGCCCGGCCGTGGCCCAGGATGGCGGCGACATCACTTTCCGCGGTTTCGAGAACGGCACAGTGTTCCTGCACATGAAGGGCGCCTGCGCCGGCTGCCCGTCGTCGACCGCGACGCTGAAGCACGGTATCCAGAACCTGCTCCGGCACTTTGTGCCGGAAGTGCAGCATGTCGAACAGGTTTCCTGACGCGCCGTTCCATCGTCAACATCGATAGACAACAAAAAACCGGGCCAAAGTGCCCGGTTTTCTGCTTGCGACGTCTGTGTTGTTGCCTAGACGGTCCGCGTATAAGGGGCTTTATATTACAATGACCTTGGCGCCGACCGAGGTGCGGTCGTAGAGGTCGATAATGTCCTGGTTCATCAGCCGGATGCAGCCCGACGACATCGCCTTGCCGATCGAATTCCATTCCGGGCTGCCATGCAGGCGGTAGCCCATGTCGCCGCCCTTGTTGAACAGGTACATGGCGCGCGCGCCGAGCGGGTTCTTCAATCCCGGCTCCATACCGCCGGCGAACTTGGCCAGCTCCGGCTGCCGCTTGATCATCTGTGAAGGCGGCGTCCAGGTCGGCCATTCGCGCTTCAGTGCGATATGGGCGGTGCCGTGCCATTCGAAACCTTCACGGCCGACGCCAATGCCGTAGCGCATCGCTTCGCCGTCGCCCATGACGAAATAGAGGAACTTGTTCTGCGTATCGACGATGATGGTGCCCGGCTTTTCCTTGGTGTCGTAGTCGACGATCTGCCGGCGGTATTTGAACGGCACCTTTTCGATCGGAACGCGCGGCAGGTGATAGCCGGCGTCGGTTACCGCGCCGTAGTTGTTGGTGAAGATCTGCGAGCCGATGGTGCTGCAACCGGCGACAGCCGTCGACAGCGCCAGGGCCGCGACGATTGCAAGTGACTTCATGCGCATGAAAAGGTCCGATGCCCTGCCCAAACAACAGCGGCTCGAGTCGGCCGCTTTTTCATCTTCATTCATGCTGGCATTTGCTTTGCTTGCCAAGCGGGCGATGCCTATATCCTTGGGGTTGCGTGCTGGTAAACCTGCGACTATGGCATTTCGGCAACAGCTCCCGCAGGATTATGCTGCAAAATCAATGGGCCAAGAACAAGAGCCGGGAGACGAGGAAATCGCCGTGAATGTCGGTGGCGCTCATCCGCCCCTACGAGAAGATCGGCCTGTGACGCGGCCGCTGCAGGGGAAAGTCCAGACGGGCCGGGTTTAATAAAGGACGCCGCGAAGCACGGTCCAGGCCAGAAGCCCGAACGTGCCGATCACCACCAATGCACCAAGGACCGTGCCGATCTTTTCAGGCAGTCCATCGGGGCGACCAGGATCGTCGGCCATTCAACTATCGATCATGACGTAGGCGGCGCCAAACACGGCGACGATGATTGCCCCAAGCACCGCCCAGCCTCTGATGGCCGAGCGGATTTCCTCCGGCGTCGCCGATTTCCGGTCGTCATCTTCCGTCATGGTGTGCTCCTCGTAAAAAATCCCGTGGCCGACATTGAAAGCGCAAGCTGCCGGCGCTGCCAAGAGGGTGCAGCGGACATTTTTTGCGCAAAAGTGTAGGAACGGGCGCCGTTCGAGAGCAAGCGTTCCCCAGCCTTCGACACTCCGCAAAGCAGGGGCGGCCGTCACGATCCCGGTGGGCGATAGCGGATCGACTTCGCTTTCCCAAGCGCGTCCATCGTCTCTTCGACACTTAACAGCACGGTGGTCTCGTACGAGCTGAGCGCGCCTCCCGCACCGATGGCGAGCATGACAGAGGCCATCGACACGTTGTCCGGCGCCTCCCATAGGTTCCAGCCATCGTACTCTCCGAAGGCATACCAGAACCCGTGCAGCTTTCCGCCGACCGACTCGATGTAGGAACGGGCAGCCTCGCGTCTATCCTCGGGATTATCCATCAAGCGCGCCCAGGTTTCGGGCCTGTAGCTGAATCGCGTGAGATACATTGGCATGGTTCGTCTCCTCCCAGAGCTGCCCCCACCAAGACAGTTAAGCGCCGCAATCCGGGAGAACGCGAGTCGTTTCCGAGGCGTAGTACCGCTGGCTTAGTTGCGGGGCCGCTAATAGACCTGTTTCAATGTTTTTTTCAGGGAGTAAGGTCAATGGCCGCATATCTCATTGCTGATGTAGACATAACCGACGCCGCCGTTTTCGAGGAATACCGCCGGGACGTGCCGGCAACCGAAGCCCGCTACGGGGGGAGGTACATCGCTCGCGGCGGAGCCACCAAAGTTCTGGAAGGCGATTGGGAACCTCATCGCCTCGTCATTGTCGAATTCCCTGATATGGCTTCCCTCCTGGCATGGTACGACTCTCCAGAATACGGCCGCCTCAAAGCCATCCGCGAACGCTGCGCAAAGACGAGGATCATTGCTCTGGAGGGCATGATGCCGGTTAGTTAGAGGGACGGGTCGATGACAATGGCAAATCTGAGTTGCCATATCTGGTGCGGTCGGGCGACAGGACAGGATATGAATCAGCAAGCTTCAAACTTGCGGGCGGAAAATGACGGCCAACGATGGGAGGATGACGCCGGAAGCACTCATTGAACGGGACCTACACATCAATATGGCCCCACACCGGATCGGCAGGCGGTGTTACAGTGTGACCTAGGGTTGTGTCATGGCGTTGAAAATGCCGGCGCCAACTATCGCACATAAGACTGCGGCCCCAAGCCCTCCCACAATGATGCACCACCAGGCGCGGCCATTTCCCCGAAGCACGGGATTCATTTTTATCATCCGTCGCGCCAGAAGCCCTGGTAGAGTGCATAAGAAGACCCGAAACCGGCGAGCCAAATGACGGAAAATACGACGCCCCGCGTGAGCATCCTATTGAGCCTAGTCTGCACGACCGTCAAACTTGCATTCTCAGTAACCATGCTTCGCCACCTTTTTGATTACGCTGCGACCACTATCGGGCATGCAGCGGTGAATATTAGAGCAACCGCGACGCCTCGCGAAAACATAGCTCCCCTCACCAGTAGGAACCGCATTCATAACGCGAGCGGCCCGCCTTGTGGAAGGACGGGCCTTGTAGCGCCCGCTCCACAGTATTTTGCAGATAGGTTTGTCAGCCAGATAGTCGCCCCTCAAAAAGGCGATTATGTACACGTTGATGGGCAAGCTGGCGCACATGCCGCCCGCCCCAAAACCAAAACCGAAAGGCAAGAAGGCCCGTTAGGCAATGGATGAGTCACAATGAGCGTCGTCAGCGGTGTGGTGCTTTGTACATCTATTGCTGAAGATTGTTCGAGCCCGAACGGTCAGCCCGTTCTTTTCGAGCGCATACAGGAGTGGCTAGCGGAGCGCGCCGGCCCCTTCCAACAACTTAACAGCGTCGAGGCTAGCTTTGGCGGCAGCAAGCACCCGCAAATGTTTGTAGCTGGCGGCGGCTTCAACCATTTCCCCGAAGACGACTTTGCGGCCTACGTGATGTCGCTGCCTTGGCAAAACCCAGAAAACGTTGTGTTGGTGATCGATCCCGAAGAGGGGGCTACCCGCGTCTTCAGACCTTCCTGTTTGTAAAGTACATAATCACCCGCAAAACCGGGTTCAAACCGTGAACAAAATCTGGCATGGTGCGGCCATGCCGATCATCTCACCGATTCCTCTCAACCCCCTCATAGACGGTCGCCAGTCGGAGCGTGCCATGCTGGTCAGGCGTGGTGTGCAGCGGCTGCTCAAGCAGATGGGCGCGCATGTCTTGCCCGAACTGTCGCTGGCCACCGGCAGACGTGCCGACCTTGTGGCCCTAACCCGCCAGGGCGATATCTGGATCATCGAGATCAAATCCTCGATCGAGGATTTCAGGGTCGACCGCAAATGGCCGGACTACCGCCTGCATTCCGACCGCTTCTTCTTCGCCACGCATCCCGGCGTGCCCCAGGAAATCTTTCCGGAGGAATGCGGCTTCATTCTCTCCGACGGCTATGGTGCCGAGATTTTGCGCGATGCGCCCGAGCACCGCATGGCGGCGGCGACGCGCAAGGCGCTGATGCTGAGGATCGCGCGCGCCGGTGCCGCGCGGCTGCTGGCAGCGGAGCTTGCCGGTGTGTCGGTGCCGGCGCTGGAGGGTGAGAGCGAGTAGGGGTTTTTCGCTTCGTAATCTTGGAGGCTTGCGCTGCCCCGGCTGACGCCACCTTGCATAAGAGATGATGTATGACTGCGGTGTTCCGCAAGGAACGCCAACAGCCGGGTGTAGCCCTCGTCTTCCCAGTGCAGGTCGAGATTGGAAATGAAACCCGGCACGAAGACGAGATCGAGCGATCCCTGGCCGACCACCTGATAGGCGATCCGCACGTCGCCGCTAAGCGCGTATCGAGTTTCGATCGGCCTCACGAGGTTTGTCCGCCCGACCCGACGATTTCTTATCGCCGGATCATAGCAGAGGCGCACAGCTTGCGGCAGATGAAACTATAGAGAGTGTGAATGTAGGCCCGCGGCGCCTACTTCTGTGACGCGGCGGTAGTCTCGGTGTTCGCTCCGCCGACGCTGAAACCTGCGCCCTCCGGCGCGCCCGGCCGCTTGATGTGTGGCGCGGCCGCGACGACAAGCTCGTTGAAGCCTTCGCCGCCGCTGTCCAGCATCTCGAACAATTGCCGGCGCATCCGCGGCTCCCAGAACTTGTTGATGTGCTCGGCGACGCCGGCAATGCCTTGCTCGCGCGGCTTGGAGTGGAAAAAGGCAGCGATCTGGTTGGCCATGCGAACCAGCTTTTCGCTGGTGCTCATGAGGTGGCCTTCGTCATGCGACATGCTTGGCAACTCCGGAAACCACGCGGTCAGGATGGGTGAAAATATCGAAATCATCGCCGCGCACCAGCGCCACCAGCGTCATGCCGGCGTCGTCTGCGGTGCGGATGGCAAGTGCCGTCGGCGCCGAGACGGCGATGATGAAGGCAGCACCGATCGCCGCGGTCTTCTGCACCATCTCGACCGAAACGCGCGACGTCACGACGACGGCCCCCGACCTGCCGTCGATACCGGCTTTGGCCAGCGCGCCGGCCAGCTTGTCCAGCGCATTGTGACGGCCGACATCCTCGCGCGCCATGACGATGCCCTTGCCGGGCATATAGAAGCCGGCGGCGTGGACCGCGCCGGTCTCGGCGTGCAGCGGCTGCACTTTCGACAAAAGCTTGACCGAGCGAACGATGTCGTCGGCCTGAAGCGTAAGTGTTGACGCGCCGACCGGATCGACCGAGCGCATTGCTTCCTCGATCGATTCGATGCCGCACAGCCCGCAGCCGACCGGGCCGGCCAGCCGTCTGCGACGCGCCTCGAAGCGGGTGTTGGCGCTGTCCTTCAGCCTGATCTGGATATCGATGCCGGCGCCGTGATCCTCGACCTCGATCGCTTCGATTTCATCTGGCGAGGCAATGATGCCTTCGGTCAGCGAGAAGCCGAGCGCGAAATCCTCAAAATCAGCCGGGCTTGCCATCATCACCGCATGCGTGGTGCCGGCAAAGGAGAATGCTACCGGCGTCTCTTCCGGCACCATGCGGTTGGCGGCCGCGGTGCCGCCGGCGCGGCGCGCCAGCCGCGAGATCTGCGCAATGGCTTTGCGGCGCGCGGTCAAAGACTACTCCGCCGCTTCCAGCTTTGCGATGCGGCGGCTTTGCTTCGCCTGCTCGTCATAGTCGCGCTGCCATTCCGACGGGCCGTTGGACGCGCCCACCTGCACCGCGGTCACCTTGTATTCCGGGCAGTTGGTCGCCCAGTCGGAGAAGTCGGTGGTGATGACGTTGGCCTGGGTGTCGGGATGGTGGAAGGTCGTATAGACGACGCCCGGCGACACCCGCTCGGTGATCAGCGCGCGCAGCGTCGTCTCGCCCGAGCGGCTGGTCAGCCGCACCCAGTCGCCATCGCGCAGGCCGCGATTTTCGGCATCGTGCGGATGGATCTCCAGCCGGTCCTCGCTATGCCAGACCACGTTGTCGGTGCGCCGGGTCTGTGCGCCGACATTATATTGCGACAGGATGCGGCCGGTGGTCAGCAGCAGCGGGAAGCGCGGTCCGGTCCTTTCGTCGGTCGCGACGTATTCGGTGCGGATGAACTTGCCCTTGCCGCGCACGAAGCCGCCAATATGCATGATCGGCGTGCCTTCCGGCGACTTCTCGTTGCAGGGCCACTGCACCGAGCCCACCCGGTCGAGAAGGTCGAAGGAAACGCCGGCGAAACTCGGCGTCGTCTTGGCGATCTCGTCCATGATCTCAGACGGATGCGTGTAGTTCCAGCCAAGGCCGAGCGCCTTGGCGAGCTCCTGCGTCGTCTCCCAGTCGGCATAGCCGCATTTCGGCCCCATCACCTTGCGCACCATATTGATGCGGCGCTCGGCATTGGTGAAGGTGCCGTCCTTCTCGAGGAAGGTCGAGCCGGGCAGGAAGACATGCGCGTAGTTGGCCGTCTCGTTGAGGAAGAGGTCGTGCACGACGACGCATTCCATCGCGGCGAGACCCGCGGCGACATGCTTGGTGTCGGGGTCCGACTGCAGGATGTCCTCGCCCTGCACATAGAGGCCCTTGAACGAGCCGTCGACGGCTGCGTCCAGCATATTGGGGATGCGCAGGCCGGGCTCGTCGTCGAGCTTGACGCCCCACAGGCTCTCATAGATGGCGCGCACGGCGTCGCCTGAAATGTGGCGATAGCCGGGAAGCTCGTGCGGGAACGAGCCCATGTCGCAGGAGCCCTGCACATTGTTCTGGCCGCGCAGCGGGTTCACGCCGACGCCCGGCCGGCCGATATTGCCGGTCGCCATGGCGAGGTTGGCAATGGCGATGACGGTGGTCGAGCCCTGGCTGTGCTCGGTCACGCCGAGGCCGTAATAGATCGCGCCGTTGCCGCCGCGGGCATAGAGCCGGGCTGCACCGCGTATGTCGTCGGGATCGACATTGGCAAGCTGGCCGACCACCTCCGGGCTGTTTTCCGGCAGGGCCACGAACGATGCCCAGTCCTGGAACTCGTCCCAGTCGCAGCGCTCGCGGATGAAAGCCTCGTCGAACAGGCCTTCGGTGACGATGACATGGGCGAGCGCCGTCAGCATGGCGACGTTGGTGCCCGGCTTCAGCGGCAGATGGAACTGTGCTTCGACATGGGCCGAGCGCACGATATCGGTGCGGCGCGGATCGAGCACGATCAGCTTGGCGCCTTGGCGCATGCGCTTTTTCATGCGCGAGGCGAACACCGGATGCGCATCCGTTGGATTGGCGCCGATCAGCAGGATGACATCCGTCTGCTCGATCGAATCGAAATCCTGCGTGCCGGCGGAGGTGCCGAAGGTCTGGCCGAGGCCATAGCCGGTCGGCGAATGGCAGACGCGGGCGCAGGTATCGACATTGTTGTTGCGGAAGCCCTGCCGGACCAGCTTCTGGACGAGGTAGGTCTCCTCGTTGGTGCAGCGCGACGAGGTGATGCCGCCGATCGACGTGCGGCCGTACTGGTATTGGATGCGGCGGAATTCATTCGCCGTATGGGTGAGCGCCTCTTCCCACGACACTTCGCGCCACGGATCGCTGACCTTCTCGCGTATCATCGGCTTCAGGATCCGGTCCTTGTGCGTCGCGTAGCCATAGGCGAAGCGGCCCTTGACGCAGGAGTGGCCGTGGTTGGCCTTGCCTGCCTTGTAGGGCATCATGCGGATGACCTCGTCGCCCTTGACCTCGGCCTTGAACGAACAGCCGACGCCGCAATAGGCGCAGGTGGTGACGGTCGAGCGCTCGGGCAGGCCTTTCGCCAGCACGGTCTTTTCCCTCAGCGCATCGGTCGGGCAGGCCTGCACGCAGGCACCGCACGACACGCATTCGGAATCGACGAACGCCTCGTGCATGCCGGCCGCGACCCTGGATTCGAAGCCGCGTCCCTCGACGGTCAGCGCGAACGTGCCCTGCACCTCCTCGCAGGCGCGCACGCAGCGCGAGCAGACGATGCATTGCGCCGGATCGTAGGTGAAATAGGGGTTCGATTCATCACGCGCGATGTAGTCGATGGTCAGCGAGCCATGGCCGGGCGCCACGCCGTTTTCCTGCTTGACGTGGTTGCGGCCGTCCACGCCATAGCGGTTCTCGGTCAGGCCGACCGTCCTGACGACCTTGTCGAACTCGCTGGCGCCGGTGCCGGCCTTCTCGCCCCACGCCGCCGGGTGGTCGGAGACATAGAGTTCCATCACGCCGCGGCGGATGGCGCCTAGCCGGTCGCTCTGCGTATGCACGACCATGCCTTCGCCGACCGGCGTCGTGCACGAGGCCGGCGTGCCGCCGCGCCCATCGATCTCGACGAGGCAGACCCGGCAGGAGCCGAACGAGTCCAGCATGTCGGTGGCGCAGAGTTTCGGGATTTCAACGCCCGCTTCCATCGAAGCGCGCATGATAGAGGTCCCCGCCGGCACCGTCACCGACTTGCCGTCGACGGTCAGCGTTACCTTTTGTTCCGCTTCAGAGGCGGGTGTGCCGTAGTCGATTTCCTGGACCAGCGATTTGATGTCGAATGCCGCGTTCATGCCTGTCCGCTCCTATTCCGCTGCTTCGGCGACCGGCGTCGGCCGAAAGTCGTCCGGAAAATGGTTGAGTGCACTCATCACTGGATATGGGGTGAAGCCGCCGAGAGCGCAAAGCGAGCCGAACTTCATCGTGTTGCAAAGGTCGGTGACCAGCGCGATCTGCTTTTCCGGTTCGACGTTCTGGGCGAGCCGGTCCAGCACCTCGACGCCGCGCGTCGAGCCGATGCGGCACGGCGTGCACTTGCCGCAGCTTTCGATGGCGCAGAATTCCATGGCAAAGCGTGCCTGCTTCAGCATGTCGGCGCTGTCGTCGAAAACGACGATGCCGGCATGGCCGATCAGCCCGTCCTTGGCGGCAAACGCCTCGTAGTCGAACGGCGTGTCGAACAGGGCGCGCGGGAAATAGGCGCCGAGCGGGCCACCCACTTGCACAGCCTTGACCGGACGCCCCGTCGCCGTGCCGCCGCCGATATCGTCGACGATCTCACCCAGCGTCATGCCGAACGCCGCCTCGTAGAGGCCGGGATACTTGACGTTGCCGGCAATCTGGATCGGGATGGTGCCGCGCGAACGGCCCGTGCCGAAATCCTTGTAGAAGGCGGCGCCCTTGTCCATGATCACCGGCACCGAGGCCAGCGAGATGACGTTGTTGATCACCGTCGGCTTGCCGAACAGGCCCTTGTGCGCCGGCAGCGGCGGCTTGGCCCGCACCTGTCCGCGCTTGCCTTCGAGGCTGTCGAGCAGCGCGGTCTCCTCGCCGCAGACATAGGCGCCGGCACCGACGCGGACTTCCATGTCGAATGAATTGGGCGAGCCGAGCACATTGACGCCGAGCACGCCGACCTTGCGGGCGATCTCGACGGCCTTCTGCATCACCGCCACCGCATGCGGGTATTCGGAGCGGATATAGATAAAGCCCTTGGTCGCGCCGGTGGCTATGCCGGCGATCGCCATGCCTTCGATCAGCACGAAGGGGTCGCCTTCCATGATCATGCGGTCGGCGAACGTGCCGGAATCGCCTTCATCGGCATTGCAGACGATGTATTTGCGGTCGGCCGACGTGTCGAGCACCGTCTTCCACTTGATGCCGGTCGGGAAGCCGGCGCCGCCACGACCGCGCAGCCCGGACTCGGTCACCTGTTTGACGATGTCCGCCGGCGTTATCGCCACTGCATTCTGCAGGCCCTTCAGGCCGCCATGCGCCTTGTAATGATCGAGCGACAGCGGATCGGTGACGCCGCAGCGCGCAAAGGTCAGCCGCGTCTGCCTGGCCAGGAACGGGATCTTGTCCGGCGCGCCCAGCCAGCGCTTGTGGTGGCCGCCGGTGAGGAAGCCGCAGTCGAACAGGCTTTTGACGTCGGATGGCTTGACCGGCCCGTAGGCGACGCGGCCAGTGGCTGTTGCCACTTCGACCATCGGCTCGAGGAAATAGGCACCGCGCGAGCCGTTGCGCACGATCTTGGCCTCGATGCCGCGCTCGGCCAATTCCGCCCGAACCGCCTTGGCGACCTTTTCCGCGCCGAGCGCCAGCGCGCCGGAATCGCCGGGAATATAGATGCGCGGGATCATGAGCGCACCTCGGCTACGATTTCATTGAGCTTTTCGTCGTCGAGCCGCCCGATCACCTCGCCGTCCAGCATCGCCGACGGCGAGCAGGCGCAAAGGCCGAGGCAATAGACCGGCTCCAGCGTCACCGACCCGTCGCGGGTTGTCTCGTGGAAACCGATGCCCAGCAATGATTTGAGCTTGGCGGCAATCGCATCCGAACCCATCGACTGACAGGCTTCCGCCTGGCAGAGCTTCAGCACATGCCTGCCGGCCGGTTGGCTGCGGTAATCGTGATAGAAGGTGACGACGCCATGCACCTCGGCCCTAGAGATGTTCAGCGCCTCGGCGATGACCGGCAGCGCGTCCTGCGGTACATAGCCGAACTCTTCCTGTATGCCGTGCAGGATCGGCAACAGCGGGCCTTCGAGGCCTTTCAGCTCCTGGATGATCGCCGCCGTGCGAGATGCGATCTCGGTACTTGCAGGCTGCATCGTCATGCAGCGCCCTCCCTGGTCGTGGCGGTCTTCCGCTAAGTGCTTAGGAAATCAGAGGAAACCCGCCAAATCAATAAAGCCGATCCGTTGCTCGATAGAAATTTTCTATCGTTCGCGGTCACCTGTATTTTCTAGCCTAGCGACGGGCGCGGAAATCGTCCGCCAGCGCCATTGCCTCGTCCAACAGCGCCGAGACCAGTGGCGTGTGCGGTTCGCGCGGCGCCGCCACCAGCCCGACGGTGTGGCTGGCATCCGGCTCGACGATCGGGATAGCCCGGATCGGCTCGGAAAAGCCGAACGTTTCCGCAAGGTTAAGCGGCATGATCGACGACCATTTGCCGGTGCGGATATGCGAAAACAGCACGATCATCGAGTTAGATTCCAAAGTCGGCCGCACCTGCACGCCGGCTTCGGCCAGATGCTGGTCGATGATGCGGCGGTTCTGCATGTCCGGCGTCAGCAGGCAGAGCGGCAGCTGGCTGAGTTCCGCCCATGTCACTTTGTCGCGGTCGAAATAGGGGTTCCCGACAGCGGTGATCAGTTGGTAGCGCTCGTCGTAGAGCGGCACGCTGGTGACGCGTCCGAGCGGCTCGTTGTCGAGATAGGTGATGCCGGCGTCGATGTCGAAATTGCCGAGCAGCGACAGCACCTCGATCGAGGTCCGCGACAGCACCGAGAAGGTGACGCCGGGATGCTTTGCCCGGAACGGCGTCGTCAATCGCGCCACCATGGCCAGCGCCGTCGGGATCGCCGCGATGCGGATGCGCCCTGACAGGCCGTGGCGCGCCGCCCGCATCTCCTCGCGCATGGTCCTGCTATCGCCGACGATGCGGCGCGCCCACACCAGCACCTGCTTGCCTTCCGGAGTCAGCCCCTGGAAGCGGGAGCCGCGCAGCACCAGCATCACGCCGAGCTGGCCCTCCAGCTGCTTGATGCCGGCCGAAAGCGTCGGCTGGGTGACGCCGCACACCTCCGCCGCCCGGCCGAAATGTTCTTCCCTGGCAAGTGCTATGAAGAATTCCAGCTTGTCGATCATGCCGTCGGGAGCCTGTCACGGACGCTATGTCCAATCTTAGCGCGCAAGGTCGGGGAAATCGCCTTCGGCCGCAAGCCGCCTGTGCAATCGCCCGCATCCACATCTTTCAGCCGGCTTACTGTTTCCCGCAATGGCATGCAGCGCTATGTGGATGGGACGGGGTCGTGGATGGGACGGGGTCGTGGACCGACACGACGGGAGACCGAACATGCTGGGCTGGTTCCGCAAGCTTTTGCCGCGCGAAGATCGCTTCTTCGACCTGTTCGAGCGGCATTCCCGCACCGTGGTCGCTGGCGCCGAGGCACTGCAGCAGCTTTTGCAGGGCAACGAGATCGACCGCTGGTGCCAGACGATCATCGATCTCGAGGACGAAGCCGATCAGATCACCGCGGAAGTGCTGCTGGCCGTGCGCCGCTCCTTCATCACGCCCTTCGACCGCGGCGACATCAAGGACCTGATCCAGTCGATGGATGATGCCATCGACATGATGCACAAGACCGTCAAGACGGTAAGGCTGTTCGAAAAGAAGGAATTCGACCCGCTAATGCAGCAAATGGGGGCCGTCATCGTCGAGGCCGCCAAGTTGGTGGCCGAGGCGATCCCGCTGCTCGGCGAGGTCGGGGCGCATACGGTGCGCCTCAACGCCATCGCCGAGGAGGTCATGCGCGCGGAAGGCCGGGCCGACGACCTGCACGAGCAGGGCCTGAAGGACCTGTTCAAGCGGCACGGCCGCAGCGATCCGATGGCCTATCTGATCGGCAGCGAGATCTACGGCGAGCTGGAAAAGGTGGTCGATCGCTTCGAGGACGTCGCCAACGAAATCAGCGGCATCGTCATCGAGAACGTATAGTGGAAGCCGCAATAGCCTTTCCCGTGCTGGTCGGCCTTGTCGTCGTCGCGCTGTTCTTCGATTTCCTTAACGGCCTGCACGATGCCGCCAACTCCATCGCCACCATCGTCTCCACCCGGGTGCTGCGGCCGCATTATGCGGTGTTCTGGGCGGCCTTCTTCAATTTCATCGCCTTCATGTTCTTCGGTCTCCACGTGGCGGAGACGCTGGGAACCGGCATCATCGACGCCAGCATCGTCACACCGGCAGTGATCTTCGCAGCACTTGTCGGCGCCATCGTCTGGAATATCGTCACCTGGCTCATCGGCATCCCGTCCAGCAGCTCACACGCACTGATCGGCGGTTTGGTCGGCGCCGGCGTTGCCAAGGCAGGCACCGGCGCTATTGTCTGGGCCGGATTGGGCAAGACCACGGCAGCCATCGTACTATCGCCGGCGGCGGGATTTCTGCTGGCGCTCATCTTGATCCTTGCGGTTTCCTGGCTGTTCGTGCGGCAGACACCGTTCGCAGTCGACAGCACGTTCCGCGTCATGCAGTTCTTTTCCGCCTCGCTCTATTCGCTCGGCCATGGCGGCAACGACGCGCAGAAGACCATGGGCATCATCGCCGTGCTGCTCTATTCGCAAGGCATGCTCGGCGCGAATTTTTACGTGCCGCTGTGGGTCGTCATCACCTGTCAGTCGGCGCTGGCGCTGGGCACGTTGCTCGGCGGTTGGCGCATCGTCCACACAATGGGCTCGAAGATCACCCGGCTGAACCCGATGCAGGGTTTCTGCGCCGAGACCGGCGGAGCGATCACCCTGTTCGCCGCCACCTGGCTCGGAATTCCGGTATCGACCACGCACACGATCACCGGCGCCATCATTGGCGTCGGCGCCGCCCGCCGCGTCTCCGCCGTTCGCTGGGGCATTGCCGGCAACATCGTGGTGGCATGGATCGTCACCCTGCCGGCAACCGCGGCGATCGCGGCTCTCACCTACCTCGCGGTCGGCCTGGCATGGTGACAGCACCGCAGCACTGCGCGGCAGGCGATGCGCCGTATCTACCTATCCACGAGGTTCAGGATGTTGCCGTCCGGATCCTTGAACCATGCGACCTTCATGCCCTGACCGACATGAACGTCACCCTCCAGCGTCAGGCCCGGCATGTCGTAATGCTCGAAGGTCACGCCCTTCAATTTCAATGCCTCGACGATTTTGCCGAGTTCATCGCCGACCGTCCAGGTCACAGCCGTCGCCTTGTTGGTCCCAGCGAAGTTCGAACGGTACACGTTGATGGCGGTATCGCCGCTTTCATAGACGATCAGTTCGCCACCCTCATTGTGCACCTCTTTGAGGCCGAGCGTCCCTTCGTAGAAAGCCCTGGCCTTGGCCAGGTCCTTCACAGCGAGATTGGCCGTTGCGTTGCTGTTTGCGAGCATGATTCGTCTCCTTCCCTGACGGTCATTCCATGTCCATTGAAATAGGCTGCGTTGACGATTTGGCGACGGCTACTCCCACTGGAAATGCCGTCATATGTTCGCTGCCTCCCCGGTACGCCGCTGCAACTTGTTAGTCCATCGCTTGGTTCTATTCCGGAACTGCATTATCTGGAGCGGAAAAGTAGAGGAAAAACTCATGCCCGCCGCCCATGAAAACGTGACCAAGGAAATCGTTATCGAGCGCCTGAAAACGGTCAATGGGCCGGATTTCACCGGCAATATCGTCGACCTCGGCATGGTTTCCGAGATTTTCATTGCCGATGCCAAGGTGTTCTTTTCGATCACCGTTCCCGCAGCCCGTGCCCAGGAGATGGAGCCGCTGCGTGCGGCGGCCGAACGTGTCGTCAAGGCGATCCCCGGTGTCGCCGGCGCCGTGGTCGCGCTGACGGCGGAAAAGAAGGGCGGCGGCATGGAGGCGCCGGTTCCGCAAAGACCGGCTCAGAGGCCCGCTCCACCGGCCGCACCTGCGCGTCCCATGCCCCAGGCGCCGGCCTCACACAGCCAGGGCAAGCGCGGCGTACCCGGCATCGAGGCGATCATCGCTGTTGCTTCCGGCAAGGGCGGCGTCGGCAAGTCGACTACCGCCGTCAATATCGCCCTTGGGCTTGCCGCCAACGGGCTGCGGGTCGGCGTGCTCGATGCCGATATTTATGGCCCCTCCATGCCGCGTCTGCTCAACATTCGTGGCAGGCCGCAGACCGTCGACGGCAAGATCCTGAAACCGATGCAGAATTATGGCCTCAAGGTCATGTCGATGGGCTTCCTCGTCGATGAGGAGACGCCGATGATCTGGCGCGGGCCGATGGTGATGTCGGCATTGACGCAGATGCTGCGCGAGGTCGAATGGGGACCGCTCGATGTGCTCGTCGTCGACATGCCGCCCGGCACCGGCGACGCCCAGCTGACCATGGCCCAACAGGTGCCGCTGGCCGGCGCCGTCATCGTCTCGACGCCACAGGACCTGGCCCTGATCGATGCGCGCAAAGGCCTCAACATGTTCAGAAAGGTCGACGTGCCGCTATTGGGTATCGTCGAAAACATGAGCTATTTTCTCGCCCCCGATACGGGAAAACGCTACGACATCTTCGGCCATGGCGGCGCGCGCCGCGAGGCCGAGCGTCTCGGCGTCACCTTCCTTGGTGAAGTGCCGCTCGAGATGGGCATCCGCGAAAGCTCCGATGCCGGCACGCCGGTGGTGGTCTCCAAGCCGGATGGCGCTGAGGCGAAAATCTATCGCGACATCGCCGCCAAGGTCTGGGACCGCGTCAATGAAGAGCGGGGCGCGGCCGAGGCTGCAGTGCCGAGCATCGTATTCGAGTGAGGCGGATGTCCCTCCCCAAGTGGGCCCCTTGAGGGGGAGGGTGGCCGGAAGGGTCAGGTAGGGTCCGCGGCGACACGCTCCAACTTTTCCGGGATAGCGGGCTGACAAACCGCGATCCCGTCTAGCGTGGGGGGCAGATGTATGTCTATCGCACCAAAGTGCGGATTCGGATGGCGTGTGCCCCTTGCCTGCTTCCGCGCGTTGTCATATCGATTTGTCATACAAATACGGAGACCACGATGGCAGGCGCCCCCACCCACAAGAAAAAATTTCGCTCGCAGGAGTGGTTCGACAATCCCGACAATCCGGGCATGACGGCACTCTATCTGGAACGCTACCTGAACTACGGGCTGACGCGGGCCGAACTGATGTCCGGGAAGCCGCTGATCGGCATCGCCCAGACCGGCTCGGACCTGTCGCCCTGCAACCGCCATCACATCGAACTGGCCAAGCGCGTGCGCGAAGGCATCGTCTCGAAGGGTGGCATTCCTTTCGAGTTCCCTTGCCACCCGATCCAGGAAACCGGCAAGCGGCCGACTGCTGCACTTGACCGCAACCTTGCCTATCTCAGCCTGGTAGAGGTGCTCTACGGCTATCCGCTCGACGGCGTGGTGCTCACCATCGGCTGCGACAAGACGACGCCGGCCATGCTGATGGCCGCGGCCACCGTCAACATTCCGGCTATCGCGCTTTCGGTCGGCCCGATGCTCAACGGCTGGCACAAGGGCAAGCGCACCGGCTCCGGCACTATCGTCTGGGAATCGCGCCAGCGCCTGTCGGCCGGCGAGATTGGCTATGACGAGTTCATGGATATCGTTGCCTCTTCGGCGCCGTCGACCGGCTATTGCAACACGATGGGCACCGCCACCACGATGAATTCGCTGGCCGAGGCGCTCGGCATGCAATTGCCGGGCTCGGCCGCTATCCCCGCCCCCTATCGCGAACGCGGCCAGATCGCCTACGAGACCGGAAAGCGCATCGTCGACATGGTGCATGAGGATCTGAAGCCCTCCGACATCATGACCCGTAAGGCCTTCGAGAACGCCATCGTCGTCAACTCGGCGATCGGCGGCTCGACCAATGCGCCGATCCACCTCAACGCCATCGCCCGCCATCTTGGCGTGCCGCTCGACAATGACGATTGGCAGAAGGTCGGCCTCAACATACCGCTCATCGTCAATCTGCAGCCGACGGGCGAATATCTCGGCGAGGACTATCACCATGCCGGCGGCGTGCCGGCCGTGGTCGCCGAACTGATGAAGGGCGGCCTGCTGCCCTATCCGGAAGCCATGACGGCTAACGGCAAGACCATCGGCGACAATTGTAGCGGCGCTGTTAACGAGAACCTCGACGTCATCCGCACGGTTGCCGCGCCGCTGAAAGCCAATGCCGGCTTCATCAACCTCAAGGGCAATCTGTTCGATTCGGCGATCATGAAGACCAGCGGCATCTCGCCCGAATTCCGCGAGCGCTATCTGTCGAACCCGAAGGACCCCGAAGCTTTCGAGGGCAACGCCATGGTCTTCGACGGCCCCGAGGACTATCACGCCCGTATCGACGACCCGGCACAGGGCATCGACGAGCACACCATCCTGTTCATGCGTGGCGCCGGCCCGATCGGCTATCCCGGCGGCGCCGAAGTCGTCAACATGCAGCCGCCTGCCTATCTGATCAAAAAGGGCATCCACGCGCTGGCCTGTATCGGCGACGGTCGCCAGTCGGGCACGTCGGGCTCGCCATCGATCCTCAACGCCTCGCCGGAAGCCGCCATCGGCGGCGGCCTGGCGCTGCTGAAGACCGGCGACCGCGTCCGCATCGACCTGCGCAAGGGTACCGCCGACATCCTCGTCAGCGACGACGAGATCACGCGGCGCCGCGCCGAGCTGCAAAACAATGGCGGCTATCACTATCCGAAGCACCAGACGCCCTGGCAGGAAATCCAGCGCGGCATGGTCGACCAGTTTTCCGAAGGCATGGTGCTGAAGCCGGCGGTGAAATACCAGGATGTGGCACATACAAGCGGCGTGCCGAGGGACAATCACTGACCAGGGTCCGTCGCACGAGCCAGCCGTCAGGTCGCCAATTTTGCGGTCACCTCAGTTCTCCCCGTTAACAGCCCGCTAACGGGGAGAAATGCCCGCCACAGAGTTGGATGCGATCATTTGTCAAAAGCGATTGCCCTGCGACAGCAGGGACAAATGCTTGACAAGCGGGCGTGACAAATCCACGATCATCGTAAGGGGTGCATCGCGACGACCCCGTGAGGCGTCAGCCCAACGTTCGCGTCCAAGCTTCTCTTTCAAGGAGGTGGACGCCATGCCGTCAACAACCGCTATCACTGTATCGCAACTGTCCCGTCTGATTGGGCTGCCGGGTGCACCCGCAATCATCGACGTCCGCATCGATGATGACTACAACGCCGACCCGCGACTGCTGCCGGGGTCGGATCGGCGTGATTTCAGGACTGTCTCGAACTGGGCTGCCGACTTCGCCGACAGGCAAGTGACAGTCGTCTGCCAGCAGGGAAAAAAGCTCTCGCAAGGCGTGGCCGCATGGCTGCGGCAGGAGGGCATTGCCGCCGAATCGCTCGACGGCGGGTTTGAAGCATGGCGCGATGCCAAGGGCCTTCTCGTTCACGCGGACAAGATACCGCCCGCCGATGCCAAGGGCCGCACCGTTTGGGTGACGCGTACGCGCCCGAAGGTCGATCGCATCGCCTGCCCCTGGCTGATCCGGCGCTTCATCGATCCTCACGCGGTCTTTCTCTTCGTCGAGCCGGCCGAAGTGGCGGCGGTCGCCGATCGCTTTCAGGCCGTGCCTTTCGACATCGCGAACGTGTTCTGGAGCCACCGCGGCGAACGCTGCACCTTCGACACCATGATCGAGGAGTTCGGGCTTAAATCCGAAGCGCTCGATCGCCTGGCCACGATCATACGCGCTGCCGATACTGCGAGCCTCGATCTTGTTCCACAGGCGGCCGGGTTCCTGGCCGCCTCGCTTGGCCTGTCACGGATGTTTCGCGACGATCTGGAGCAGCTCGAGGCCGGCATGCTGCTTTACGATGCGTTCTTCCGCTGGTGCCGCGATGCCACCGAGGAGACGCATAACTGGCCGGTCGCAGGCGCAGTCAGTCTCGGCGCGGGCAAACCATCGTGAGCGCCGTCCTTTCGAAAAAGCCGGCGGAGATCCAGGAGCCGGTGGTGCCGAGCTTCCGGCAGGCCGTGAAAGTCTGGGCGAAAATCGGGGTGCTCAGCTTTGGCGGCCCGGCCGGGCAGATCGCGCTCATGCACAAGGAACTGGTCGAGGAACGGCGCTGGATCGGCGAACAGCGCTTCCTGCATGCGTTGAACTACTGCATGCTGCTGCCTGGCCCCGAGGCCCAGCAACTCGCCATCTATATCGGCTGGTTGCTGCACAAAACGGTCGGCGGCCTTGTTGCCGGCATTCTCTTCGTCGTGCCGGGCGCGCTTGTCATGTTCGTCCTGAGCAGCCTCTATGCGCTCTATGGCGATGTACCACTCGTCGCGGCGCTGTTTTTCGGGGTCAAGGCGACCGTGCTCGCCATTGTCATCGAGGCGGTGATCCGGATCGGCAGACGCGCGCTGAAAAACCTGGTCATGGTGTCGATCGCACTCGCCGCCTTCATCGCCATCTACGCGTTGAACGTGCCGTTTCCGCTGATCGTGCTGCTTGCCGGCCTGGCAGGCTGGATCGGCAACCGTAGTGCGCCGGCATTTTTTTCCGGCGCTTCGCATGGCAAGGGCGATGTTCCCGACATAAAGGGCGTGGTCGATCTGATGTTCGAGCGCGGCGAACTGACCCACGTCAGGCCGACACGATGGCACGCGCCGCGCACTTTGGCGATCTGGCTGCCGATCTGGCTGGGGCCTGTTCTGCTGGTCTGGGCTGTCACCGGCCCTGCCAGCGTTTGGACGCAAATCGGTGGCTTCTTCAGTGTCATGGCGGTCGTCACCTTCGGCGGTGCCTACGCCGTGCTTGCCTATGTCGCGCAGGCAGCGGTCGAGTCCTTCGGCTGGCTGGCACCCGGTGAAATGGTGGACGGCCTTGGGCTTGCCGAAACCACGCCGGGTCCGCTCATCCTGGTCTTGCAGTTCGTCGGCTTCGTTGCCGCGTTCCGCCAGCCGGGCTTGCTGGCGCCGCTGCTTGCCGGACTGCTTGGCGGGCTATTCACGTTGTGGGCGACGTTTACCCCATGTTTCCTATGGATATTCCTTGGCGCGCCTTACATCGAAGCGCTGCGCGGCAACAAGGCGCTGTCGGCGGCGCTCGGTGCGATCACCGCCGCCATCGTCGGCGTCATCATGAATCTCGCTCTATGGTTTGGCTTGCACGTCATCTTCGGCGAAGTGCGCAATGTCGGGCTTGGAATGGACGTGCCGGTGCTTTCATCGATAGACTGGCGCGCGGCGCTGCTTTCCTGTGCCTCGATGATCGCCATTCTGAGGCTGAAGATCGGTATGCTGCCGACGCTTGCCGGATCGGCGCTGGCCGGTGTGTTGTTACTGGCGGTGAGCGGGTAACGCTCAGCCGCCCATTCTGCCGCGCGGCAGCTTGATCATATCGCCGAAGCGGGCGCGCAATTTGTCGTCGACCGGCTTCGGCACGTGGCGCGGGAAGCGTTCGGCAAGCACGCGTTTCTTCTCGATGATCGCCCGCTGCAAGATGTCAGGCCTGCCTTTCTCATTCCATTCCTTCGGCGAAAAGCGGTCGCCGACGGCCGGATAGAAATATTCGGTCTGCATCAGCCGCAGCGTCTGCTCGTTGCCGAGATAATGGCCCGGGCCTTTCAGGCAGACATCGGCAATGGTGTCGATCGACAGCGACTCGTCCGTCACTTCGATGCCGCGCACGCAGCGCAGGCAGTGGCCGAGCATGTCGTTGTCGATGATCAGGCTCTCAAGGCAAAAGCCGAGCAGCGAGGCATGCATACCGGCCGATTCGTAAACCAGGTTGAGGCCGGCAAGACCGGCCATCACGTCGGTTATGCCCTTTTCGTAGCCGGACTGAATGTCAGGCAGTTTCGAATCTGTCATGCCGGCGGCCGAACCGCCCGGCAGGTCGTAAAATTGCGCCATCTGAGCACAGGCCGCGGTCAGCACCGCCTGCTCGGCCGAACCGCCCGACATGGCGCCGGTCCGGAGATCCGAGACGAACGGCCAGGTGCCGAAAATCGCTGGATGGCCTGGCTTGATGGCGTTGACGTAGATGAGGCCGACGAGCACTTCGGCGACCGCCTGCACCACGGCGCCGGCAATCGCCGCCGGTGCCGTCGCACCCGCCTGGCCTGCCGACAGCAGCAGGATCGGAATGCCGCCCTCGACGCAGGCTTCGAGAACGCCGCAGGCGTCCTCGGCAAACTTCATCGGCGGCACGACGAAGCAGTTCGAATTGGAGACGAAAGGCCGCGCGCGAAAATTCTCTTCGCCGCCGGCGATCGCATAGAGCATGTCGAGCGCCGGCTTGACGTTCTCTCGCACGGTAAACGAGGTGCCGACATGCTTCGACGTGCCCATGACGCAGGCGTAGAGCGTGTTGAAATCCATATCGAGCGGGTCGGGAATGTCGCGTGGCACCATCGGCCGCTGGAAGAAATGGATGTTGTCGAGCCCTTCGACCAGGCGCGCGGCATCGTAAATGTCCTGCAGCAGCGACTCGCGATACTCACGCTTTTCGACATCGACGAGATGCACCGCAGCACCAGCCGTGCCGTAATGCACGCGCTTGCCCTGGATCACCATGTCATGCTTCGGATCCTGGCCGTGCAGGGTGAAATGCCGTGCCGCTTTCTTGATGGTGTCGAGCACGAGACCGCGGGGAAAGCGCAGGCGGCCGTCCTCACCGAGGGTCGCGCCGGCCTTGGTCAGTGCCTCGATGCAGGAGGGGATGGCGTTGGCGAAACCGACTGTCTCCAAAAGAGTAAGCACGGCCTCGTGGATACGTTCGCAATCATTGCCGCTGAGCGGGCTGTAGCTTCCGCCTTCGAGGCCAGCGCGCACCGGCTTGACGTCGTCGGCGAGCGGTGCCGCCCGCATGGCGCGGCGCGCCTCGCGCCCGCCGGACCGCCGCGAACGCTGGTCTGCGGACACGTCCTGCTTCTCATGGGCCACTGGCATGAAGGCACTCCAACTTTAGCTGCGGAGCGGGCGCGGCGGTTGGTCCACCATCTGCCTGCTTCGTCCCCTATATATCCGACTATGCCGCCGGCATTGGCACAGCCTATGTGCCAGCTGATCCCGTCGCATATGCCAAGGTGCTAAAGAACCGGAGCCGCACCACATGCGCCGGCTCCGGTCGGGGGAGGGTGATCAAGCCGCTGCCGGCCTGCGTCCAGCTGCCGTCGCCAGTTCGCGGATGCCGGGTTCGATGTGCTGCAACGCGATCGAGGAAATGCCCAAGCGCATGAAACGCGATGGCTTTTCGGTGCGGTCGAAGAAGCGGTCGCCAGGCTCGATGATGACGCTGCGCGAGGCTGCGGCCTCCGCCAGCCCGCGCGAATCGGTGCCGCGCGGCCCCTCGAGCCAGAGCGACGTGCCGCCGGCCGAATCGGTCGAGCGCCACTCCGGCAGGAAGGCGGAAATCGCATGGACCAGACGCTTGCGCCTCTCATCGAAGGCGCTCGACAGCCGCCGCACCAGCGCCTCGTGATGGCCGAGCGACAGGAACAATGCGACGGCGCGCTGGTTGTTCGCCGGCGGATGGCGCAGCATGAAGCGGCGCAGCGCCCGAAGCTCGGAGATCAGCCCGGCCGAGGCGACGATGTAGCCGAGCCTGAGGCCGGGAGCCAGCGTCTTCGACATCGAGCCGACGTAGACGACGCGGCCGGACCGATCGAGGCTCTTCAGCGCCTGCTGCGGCGCCTCGTCCAGGAGCTGGCTGTCATATCCGTCCTCGATGATGATCTGGTTGTAGCGGTTGGCGCGCGCCAGAAGATCCTGCCGCCGCTCTGCCGACAGCGGCACCATGGTCGGGCAATGGTGGCTGGGCGTGACGAAGACGAAGCCGGAATCATTGGGAATGGCCGAGGTTACGATGCCGGAGTGGTCGACCGGAACCGGCTGGATGTCGGCGCCGGCCAGCCGGAAGATCGAACGTGCATCGGGATAGCCCGGGTCCTCCATCGCCACCTTTGAGCCCTTGGTCATTAACAGCGTCGCCAGCATGTAAAGCGCGTTCTGCGCGCCCAGCGTCACGATGATCTCGTCCGGATTGGCGAAGATACCGCGTCGCGGCAGCAGCCGTGCCTGGATCTGCTCGATCAGGAGCGGATCGTCGCGGTCGACCATGTCGGACGCCCAGTTGCGGATTTCGAGCACCGCCAGCGCCATGCGGTTGCACTCGCGCCATTCGGCGGTCGGGAACAGCGCCGGGTCGAACTGGCCATAGACGAAGGGATAGGACGACTTGATCCAGTTGTCGTGCTTGGCCGGCGGTGGCATGTCGCTCGCCGCGATCTGCCGGCGCGCCTTCCAGTCGATCTCGTTGGCCTGGTCGGGCGCTTTCTGGTGCGGCTTGGCCGGCGTCGCCAGCACTTCGGGATTGACGAAATGGCCGCGGCGCTCGCGCGCCACCAGGAACCCCTGGTCGACCAGCTGCTGGAAGGCCAGCACCACGGTGCCGCGCGCTACGCCGAGTTTTTCGGCAAGAATCCGGCAGGACGGAAGCGGCATGGAAGCCGCGATCTGCCGGTCGAGGATGGCGGCGACAATCGCCTGACGGATCTGCGCCTGCAGGGTCTGACCGGATTCCGCCGAAATCCGGAACAGGCCGGACCATATGGCCGTGTCGTTTCGCTGTGGCATGGGAGATGTTCCTCGATGGCCAGCTTTTTTCACTTGGCTGGACCAGTCGAATGTACCGGTGGCACAAGGTGTTGCGCCAATCAATTTTTCTGATCGCTGGGATTTATGCCAGTGATCCTTTGCGCTGGCCCGCGCCGCGCTGCGGCATCGCTGCGCATTGAAACAGATCGAATACGACCCGATAGTTTGCCGCGACGACACGCGCCGGAAACATCCGGCCTGATAAGATGCATCTCAAGAGACCGGAGCGAAGCAGTGGATCAATCGTCCTTTCAAAAGCAGCTCGACGCATTGCGCGATCATCGTGCGGCCAAATCGGGCTCGATGCGCGAGGCTTTCGCTACCGATCCGCAGCGCTTCGAGAAATTCTCCGCCAGCGACGGCGACCTGCTGCTCGACTGGTCGAAATGCGCGGTCGATGCGCGGACGATGGAGTTGCTGGAGAACCTAGCTGAGGCCGCCGACCTCGAAGGCCGGCGCGACGCGATGTTTGCTGGCAAGAAGATCAACGTCACCGAAGGCCGCGCCGTGCTGCACACGGCGCTGCGCAACCTGACCGGCAAGGGCATCGTGCTCGACGGCCAGGACGTGAAGGCGGAAGTCCTTGCCGTACTCGACGCGATGGGCGCCTTCGCCGACGCGGTGCGTTCCGGCAAGGCGGCCGGCGCGACCGGCAAGAAGATCACCGACATCGTAAACATCGGCATCGGCGGCTCCGATCTCGGTCCGGCCATGGCGACGCTGGCGCTGGCGCCCTATCATGACGGGCCGCGCGCGCATTACGTATCCAATATCGACGGTGCCCACATCCACGACACGCTGAAGGGTCTTTCCGCCGAAACCACCCTGTTCATCATCGCCTCCAAGACCTTCACCACGGTCGAGACGATGACCAATGCCGAGACCGCGCGCGGATGGGTCGAGAAGGCGCTCGGCAAGGAAGCGGTCGGCAAGCATTTCGCCGCCGTCTCGACGGCGCTCGACCTGGTCGCCAAATTCGGCATCGCGCCCGATCGCGTCTTCGGCTTCTGGGACTGGGTCGGCGGCCGCTATTCCGTCTGGGGTGCGATCGGCCTGCCGGTGATGATCGCCGTCGGGCCAAGGAATTTTCGCGCCTTTCTCGACGGCGCCCATGAGATGGACGAGCATTTCCGCACCGCGCCCCTGGCGAAGAACCTGCCGGCGCTGATGGGGCTGATCGGCTGGTGGCACCGGGTGGTCTGCAAATACCCCGCTCGCGCCGTCATTCCTTACGACCAGCGTCTGTCCAGGCTGCCGGCCTATCTGCAGCAGCTCGACATGGAATCGAACGGCAAGAGCGTCACCCTGGACGGCGGCGCTGTAACGACGCCGACGGGCCCGCTGGTGTGGGGCGAGCCCGGCACCAATGGCCAGCATGCCTTCTTCCAGCTTCTGCATCAGGGCACCGATTTCATTCCGGTCGAATTCCTTGCCGCTGCCGTCGGCCACGAGCCGGAACTGAAGCATCACCACGACCTTCTGCTCGCCAATTGCCTGGCGCAGTCGGAAGCCTTCATGAAGGGCCGCACGCTTGAGGAAGCCCGCGCGCAGATGCTGGCGAAAGGCATGAAGCCGGCCGATGTCGACAGGATTGCTCCGCACCGCGTCTTCTCCGGCGACCGCCCCTCGGTGACGATCCTCTACAGGAAACTCGACCCCCACACGTTCGGACGGCTGATTGCGCTCTACGAACACCGCGTCTTCGTCGAAGGCACGCTGTTCAACATCAACTCCTTCGACCAGTGGGGCGTCGAGCTCGGCAAGGAACTGGCGACCGGGCTGCTGCCCGTCGTTGAAGGCAAGGAGAATGCCGCAAAGCGGGATGCCTCGACTGCCGGACTGGTGGAATACATTCACCGCTTGCGCGGCCCGGAGTGAAAAGCTTGGCGGACATCAAGGGAATATTGTTCGACAAGGACGGCACGCTCGTAGATTTCAACGCGACATGGCTGGGCATCGCCGACTTCATGGCGATGGATGCGGCCGAAGGCGATCGCTGGAAAGCAGACAGGCTGCTTGCGGCAGCGGGCTTCGACTTCGCCACCAAGCGCTTCAAGCCGGATTCGATTTTTGCCTCCGGCACAAACATGGACGTCGTCGAGCTGTGGTTTCCACGGCTTTCCGACGAGGACCAGATGCTTGCCGTCGCCCGCTTCAACGCCATCACTTCGGCGCAAGGATCGGCAATGGCGGTGGCGCTGCCGGGCGTGGTCGAGACGCTCGGGCTGCTTCACAGGAAATCCTACCGGCTTGGCGTCGCCACCAACGACTCGACCAGCGGCGCGGAAAAGACCTTGGTAACGCTGGGCGTCGCGCAGCTTTTCGAAGCCGCCTATGGTTACGACGCGGTGGCCAATCCAAAACCGGCACCGGACACGATCCTTGCCTTCTCGGATCTGACCGGGCTCAGGCCGGCGACGATCGCAATGATCGGCGATAATCGCCACGATCTGGAGATGGCGCGCGCCGGCGGCTGCGGCCTGGCGATCGGCGTGCTGTCCGGCACCGGCACACGTGAATCGCTGTCGCAGATCGCCGACGTCATCCTGGATTCGGTTGCCGATCTGCCCGATTTTCTTGCGGCCCGGGTCAGCGAGACGGTCTAGACTCGCAGCTGGCTGGTCCGAACGAGAACACGCCGCTCGGCTTCATCGCCGCATTCCTGCCTTCGCCGACATCCGTCACCTCGTATTCGGCCAGCAGGCGAAGCCGCGAGCGGGGCAGATAGGCGCGGCCCGGATCGCCGATCAGCACGGCGATGCCGGCTGCAAGGCAGCGGTCGAGGAAGGGAACGACCCGGCCGGCGAGATCATGGGCATAAAACAGGTCGCCGACCACCACGACATCCACCGGTGGCGGCGGACCGCTGGTGATGTCCTCGCCGATCGTCGCGATCACAACATCATTTGCCGTCGCATTGAGGCCGAGCGCAACCACACCATTGCGATCGATCTCGGCCGCGACGACCGCGCTTGCCCCGGCTTTTGCCGCTGCGATGCCGACGAGACCCGAACCGGCGCCGAGGTCGAGCACGCGACGGCCGGCCACGGTCTCCGGCCGGTCGAATATGTAGCGGGCGAGCACCGCGCCGCCGGCCCAGACATAGGCCCAGTACGGTGGCTCCGGTTCAGGCCCGTCTTCTTCGGTCGCGTGTTGGTTCCACTCGACAAGCCGCCTGAGCCCGCTTCCCGGATGGGCGGTGTAAAGCCGAATGTCGGGAATCGCAGGCACTGCCGCGATCCGCATGTTCGCCCGGATGAACTCTGCCGGGTCCGGACGCGCACCTGTATCCATGGCGTTGGCGCCGGCGATGCAATGACTCAAGCTGCGCCTAGCCCCGCAACGCCCGGCGCAGGATCTTGCCGACCGGTGTCTTCGGCAGCTCGGTGCGGAACTCGATATATCTGGGGCGCTTGTAGCCGGTCAGGTTTTCGCGGCAATAAGCCGTCAGCATCTCGGCGGTCAGTGCCGGGTCCTTTTTGACGACGAACAGCTTCGGCACTTCACCCGAATGCTCGTCCGGCACGCCGATCGCCGCCACTTCGAGTACGCCCGGATGCTGCGCCACCACTTCCTCGAGTTCGTTCGGATAGACGTTGAAGCCGGAAACCAGGATCATGTCCTTCTTGCGGTCGACGATCTTGGTGTAGCCGCGCTCGTCCATGAAGCCCATGTCGCCCGACTTGAAGAAGCCGTCCTCGGTCATCACCTTGGCGGTCTCGTCCGGCCGGTTCCAGTAGCCGGCCATCACCTGCGGTCCGCGGATGCAGATTTCGCCGACTTCGCCGAGCGGCAAATTGTTGCCGTCGTCGTCGCGGATGGCGAGCTCGGTCGAGGGCAGCGGCAGGCCGATCGTGCCGGTGTAAACGCCGTCGCTGAATTTGTTGATGGTTGCCCCCGGCGAGGTCTCGGTGAGCCCGTAGGCCTCGCTAATCGGGCAGCCGGTCAGCGCCTTCCAGCGCTCGGCGATGGCCCTCTGCACCGGCATGCCGCCACCCAGCGTCAGGATCAGCGGCTTGAAATCGAGCTTGCGAAAATCCTCATTATTGAGCAGCGCATTGAACAGCGTGTTGAGGCCCGGAAAGATGTGGATCGGGTATTTCTGCAGCTCCTTGACGAAGCCGGGAATGTCGCGCGGATTGGGGATGAGGACATTCTGCGCGCCTTGCTGCATGCCTACCAGCACGTTCGCCGTCAGCGCAAAAATGTGATAGAGCGGCAGCGCGCAGAGGAAGTTCATATGCGCCGGCTTCGGTTTGACGGTAAAGGCGTCTTCGGCCCATAGCGCGTTCTGCGCGACGTTCGCCAAAATGTTGCTGTGCAAAAGCATCGCGCCCTTGGAGATGCCGGTCGTGCCGCCCGTGTATTGCAGGAAGGCGATGTCGTCGGCCGCGACCTTTGCGGGCCTGAAGGCCATGCCGGCGCCGGCCTTCAGCGCGGCGTTGAATTTGACATGGCCGGGCAGCGACCATGCCGGCACCATTTTCTTGACGCGGCGTACAACGAAGTTGACGATCGTTCCCTTGAGCCCACCGAGCATGTCGCCCATCGTGGCGACCACGACATGCTTGACCGCGGTCCTGGCGATCACCGCCTGCAAGGTGCAGGCGAAATTTTCGAGGATGACAATGGCTTGAGCGCCGGAATCCTTGAGCTGGTGCTCCAGTTCGCGCGGCGTGTAGAGCGGATTGATGTTCACCACGACATAGCCGGCGCGGAGCACTGCCATCATCGCCACTGGATATTGCAGCACATTCGGCATCATCACCGCGACGCGCGCGCCCTTCTGCAGCCCCTTTGATTGCAGATAGGCGCCGAAGGCCGCCGATTGTCGCTCGAGGTCGGCATAGGTGATCGATTTGCCCATGCAGACGAAGGCCGGCCGATTCGCAAACTGCTTGCAGGCGGCGACGAGAAAGTCACCGATCGAGCTGGAGGGCAGGTTGCCGATCTCAGCCGGCACGATCTTTGGGTAACTCTTGAGCCACGGTTTTTCCGGCAGGCCGGCGGCCAGCGACGTGATCGCCTTCGGTAATCTCTTGGCTGGACCTGCCGCCTGTTTGGGCGCTGTCGGCACTGCCTTCGCCGCCGGCTTGGCGGCGGCGGACTTTGCGGCAGGCGCCGTCTTGCCGGCTGTCGGCTTGGCAGCCTTTCCAGCCGCGGTTTTCGCCGCCGGCCTGGCGGTAGCCTTCGGTTTGGTTGCGGCTGCTTTTGGCTTGACCACTTTCGATGTTGCCTCGGCCTTTGCTTTCGCCGCGGTCGTTGTCTTTGCCGGTTTTGCCACCTGTCGCTCCCTCAATCGTTCTTATTGTTTCGGCACGCTTGAGCGCCACCGCCGCCCCTGACGAACAAAGGTATCCACGCTGCCGCAATGTCCGGAACCCGGGAAATCCAGCACGCCGTCCATCTATCTATGTATTGCCACTAGCGGCGGCCGTGCAAGCCTCGCCCACCTGGCAGTGCGGCAAGACTTGCTGTCAAACCTCTCGGCCGCGACTGCTTTTCGGACGCGCATCTCTTGAACCGAACGGCTCGATTCCCCCAATTGGCGGCATCGCCGATCAACAAAAAATTGAAGTCGCTAATAATGTCGTGATCTGCGGATTCCGCTCGTTTTTTCCACAATTTGCTGCGTGCCGGAATTTTTTTCTGCTTCCCGTGGGTTAGGCAAACGAGCAGTTCCAAAGCTAGAAAAACGGTGCTTATATGCGGCCTTCGCGAGCCTGATAGAGGGGCTTGGAAGAACATCAGGGAGTGCTCAATGAAAAAGAAACTGACTTTTGCAGCCGCGTTGCTGGCTGCAAGCGTCCTCGGCGGCATGGCCAATGCAAAACAACTGGTCTATTGCTCGGAGGCATCGCCGGCCGGCTTCGACCCGTCACCATGGAGCGGCGGCAACGACTTCGACGCCTCGTCGCGCACCATCTATTCGCGCCTGGTCGAGTTCGAGCATGGCAAGACCACCATCTCGCCCGGCCTCGCCGAGAGCTGGACGGTTTCCGACGACGGTCTCGAATACACGTTCAAGCTTCGCCCGGGTGTGAAATTCCAGACGACCGACTATTTCACGCCGACGCGCGACCTTAACGCCGACGACGTGATCTTTTCTTTCGAACGCCAGTGGAAGAAGGAAAGCCCGTGGTTTAGCTATCTGGAAGGTACCGGCTGGGAATATTTTGCCGGCATGGGCTTCCCGGAACTTCTGAAGGAAATCGTCAAGGTCGACGATCTGACCGTGAAATTCGTGCTGAACAAGCCTGAGGTTGCCTTCCTGCCGGATCTCGGCATGGATTTCGCCTCGATCGTCTCCAAGGAATATGCCGACCAGCTCGACAAGGCCGGCACTCGGCAGCAGTTCACCCAGAAACCGATCGGCACCGGTCCGTTCCAGTTCGTCGACTATCAGGTCGATGCGGTCATCCGCTACGCGGCATGGGACGGCTACTATGGCGGCCGCCAGAAGATCGACGATCTGATCTTCGCCATCACGCCCGATCCGGCCGTGCGCGCGCAGAAGCTCAAGGCCGGCGAGTGCGATATCATGTCGTACCCGGCGCCGGCCGACATCGCCGGACTGCAGGCCGACACGAACCTCAAGGTTGACGAGCAGGAAGGCCTGAATATCGGCTACATGGCTTACAACACGACGCAGCCGCCCTTCGACAAGGTCGAGGTCCGCAAGGCTCTCAACATGGCGGTGAACAAGAAGGCGATCATCGACGCGGTCTATCAGGGCGCCGGCGCGCCGGCCATCAACCCGATCCCGCCGACCATGTGGTCCTACAACAAGGACATCAAGGACGATCCCTATGATCCAGAGGCGGCCAAGAAGATGCTGGCCGACGCGGGCGTCAAGGATCTGTCGATGAAGATCTGGGCTATGCCGGTCAGCCGTCCCTACAACCCGAACGCCCAGCGCGTCGCCGAGTTGATCCAGGCCGACTATGCCGCCGTCGGCGTCAAGGCGGAGATCGTCAGCTACGAATGGACCGAGTACCGCCAGCGCGGCAAGGCTAAGGATCGCGACGGCGCCTTCCAACTAGGCTGGACCGGTGACAATGGCGATCCGGACAACTTCTTTTTCTTGCTCGGTTGCGATGCCATCGGCCAGTCCAACTATGCAATCTGGTGCAATCAGGAGTTCGAAGGCCTGCTGAAGAAGGGCAAGGCGACGACCGACGTCGCCGAGCGCACCAAAATCTACGAGGAAGCTCAGGTGGTGTTCAAGCGTGAGGCTCCGTGGCTGACCATCGCCCACTCCAAGGTCTTCATGCCGATGAACAAGAAGGTGTCGGGCTTCGTTATGGACCCGCTCGGCATTCATCGGTTTGACGGCGTCGACGTCACCGAATAAGCCCGAGAAATTGAACGGCGGCGCTGGACTTCCCGCGCCGCCGTTCTATGAAGCAAGATGCTCCGTTATCTCCTCCACAAGCTCGCTTTGATCATCCCGACCGTGTTCGGCATATCGCTGGCGGCGTTCGCTTTCGTCCGGCTTCTGCCTGGCGATCCCATCCTGGCCCTGGCCGGCGAGCGCGGCGTCAGCCCCGAGCGCTATGCCCAGCTCATCGAGCAGTTTGGCTACAACCGGCCCTATGTCATCCAGTACCTCGAATATATCGGCAGGGTCCTGACCGGCGATTTCGGCATATCCATTGCCACCAAGCGGCCAGTACTCGGAGAATTCCAGGCGCTGTTTCCGGCCACGCTGGAACTGGCGACGGTGGCGTTGATCATCGCCATCCTGCTCGGCATTCCCGCCGGTATCTTCGCCGCGGTCAAGCGCGGCTCGTGGTTCGACCAGGCGACGATGGGTGTGGCGCTGACCGGCTATTCGATGCCGATCTTCTGGTGGGGGTTGCTGCTCATCATCTTCTTCTCGGGCTATCTTGGCTGGACGCCGGTTTCCGGCCGCATCGGCCTGCAGTATTTCTTCAGGCCGACGACCGGGTTCATGCTCATCGACAGTCTGATCTCCGGCAGGAGCGGCGCTTTCAAATCTGCCGTCAGCCATTTGATCCTGCCGTCGATCGTGCTGGCGACGATCCCGCTTGCCGTCATAGCGCGCCAGACGCGCTCGGCGATGCTCGAGGTGCTGGGCGAGGACTATGTGCGCACCGCGCGCGCCAAGGGCTTGGCGCCGCGCCGCGTCATCGGGCTGCACGCTTTTCGCAACGCGCTGATCCCGGTGGTCACCACCATTGGCTTGCAGGTCGGCACGTTGATGGCGGGCGCCATTCTGACCGAAACCATTTTTTCCTGGCCAGGCATTGGCAAATGGATGATCGACGCCATCGGCAAGCGCGACTATGTCGTCGTCCAGAGCGGATTGCTGATCATCGCGCTGATCGTCATGGCGGTGAACCTGATCGTCGACGTGCTCTACGCCGTCATCAATCCGCGCATCCGGGTGCAGTGAGATGACCGACGAATCCGCCGCCGAAGCCACCGCTGCCTCCATCCCGACAGGCGGCAGGCAAAGGGCGTTTGCCGAGTTCTGGCACTACTTCTCGATGAACACCGGGGCCGTCATCGGCCTTGTCGTGTTTTCGGCGCTGGTGCTGGTGGCGATCTTTGCGCCGTTCGTCGCGCCGCATTCGCCCGACGAGCAGTTTCGCGATGCGCTGCTGGCACCTCCTGCCTGGCAGGAAGGCGGCAAATCGATGTTCCTGCTCGGCACCGATGCGGTCGGCCGCGACATGCTTTCACGGTTGATCTTCGGGGCGCGTTTCTCGCTGTTCATCGGCTTGGTGGTCGTCGTCTTCTCGCTTACCAGCGGCATCGTGCTTGGCGTGCTCGCCGGCTATTTCCGCGGCTGGGTCGACACGCTGATCATGCGCATCATGGATATCATCCTGGCCTTCCCGTCGCTGCTTCTGGCGCTGGTGCTGGTGGCGATCCTCGGCCCCGGCCTGTTCAACGCCATGCTGGCGATCGCGCTGGTGCTGCAGCCGCATTTCGCGCGTCTCACCCGCGCCGCCGTGATGGCCGAAAAGAACCGCGAATATGTGATCTCCGCCAAGGTGGCCGGCGCCGGTCATCTTCGCTTGATGGTGAGGACGATCCTGCCGAACTGCCTGGCGCCGCTGATCGTACAGGCGACGTTGTCCTTCTCCAACGCCATTCTCGAGGCTGCGGCGCTCGGCTTCCTCGGTGTCGGTGCGCAGCCGCCGACGCCGGAATGGGGCACGATGCTCGCCTCGGCGCGCGAGTTCATCCTGCGCGCGCCTTGGGTGGTGACCTTCCCCGGCCTTGCCATCCTGATCACTGTGCTTGCAATCAATCTGATCGGCGACGGCTTGCGCGATGCCTTCGATCCCAAACTGAAGAGGTCATAATCCAATGCCTCTTCTCGAGATCAAGAACCTGACCGTTTCCTTCGACACCGCCGCCGGACCATTCATGGCGGTACAAGGTATCGACCTGTCGGTCGAACCGCGCGAGGTGCTGGCGATCGTCGGCGAATCCGGTTCCGGCAAATCGGTGGCGATGCTGGCGGTGATGGGGCTTTTGCCCAACACCGCCACAGTGAGGGCCGACCGCATGGCCTTCGACGGCATCGACCTGCTCAAGCTCGGCCCATCCGAGCGGCGCAAGATCGTCGGCAAGGACATTTCGATGATCTTCCAGGAACCAGTCGCCAGCCTCAACCCGTGCTTCACCGTCGGCTTCCAGATCGAGGAGGTGCTGCGCTTCCACATGGGCATGGACCGCGCCCAGCGCCGGGCGCGCGCCATCGAGTTGATGAAGCTCGTCGGCATCGCCGACCCCGAGGAACGGCTGGGCTCCTTCCCGCACCAGATGTCGGGCGGCCAGTGCCAGCGCGTCATGATCGCCATTGCCATCGCCTGCAATCCGAAGCTTTTGATCGCCGACGAGCCAACCACGGCCCTCGACGTCACCATCCAGAAGCAGATCCTCGATCTGCTGGTCGGCCTGCAGGCCAAATATGGCATGGGCCTGATCATGATCACCCACAATATGGGGGTGGTTGCCGAGACCGCCGACCGTGTCATCGTCCAGTACAAGGGCCGCAAGATGGAAGAGGCCGACGTGCTGTCGCTGTTCGAATCCCCCAAGAGCAACTACACGCGCGCGCTCCTGTCGGCGCTGCCGGAAAACGCCGTCGGCGACCGGTTGCCTACTGTTTCCGACATGCTGTTCGAGCCGGCCCCATCTGTAGTCGCAGCCCGGTCCGCAGGAGGAACCGCCTCATGAGCGTGACGGTAGTCGAAGGCAAGAACATCGTGCGCGACTATCATGTCGGCGGCGGGCTTTTCCGCCCCTCCCGTACGGTTCATGCGGTCAAGGGTGTTTCGTTCAGCGTCAACAAGGGCAAGACGCTGGCCATCGTCGGCGAGAGCGGCTGCGGCAAGTCAACACTCGCCCGCATCATCACCCTGATCGACCCGGCGACCTCTGGCGAGCTTTTCATCGACGGCAAGAAGGTCGACATTGGCAGGGACGGCCTGTCGAAGGAAATGCGTCGCAAGGTGCAGATCGTCTTCCAGAACCCCTATGGTTCGCTCAATCCACGCCAGAAGATCGGCGACGTGCTTGGCGAGCCGCTGCTCATCAACACCGACAGCACGGCCGACGAGCGGCGCGATCTTGCCATGAAGATGCTGAAGAAGGTCGGTCTCGGCCCCGAGCACTATAATCGCTACCCGCATATGTTTTCGGGCGGCCAGCGCCAGCGGATCGCCATCGCCCGCGCGCTGATGCTCAACCCCAGCCTCCTGGTGCTGGACGAGCCGGTCTCGGCGCTTGACCTGTCGGTGCAGGCGCAGGTGCTGAACCTGCTCGCCGACCTGCAGGACGAGTTTCAGCTGACCTATGTTTTCATCAGCCACGACCTGTCGGTGGTGCGCTATATCGCCGACGACGTGATGGTGATGTATTTCGGCGAAGCGGTCGAATACGGCTCGCGCGACGAGGTCTTCGCCGACCCCAAGCACAGCTACACCAGGACGCTGTTCGCGGCGACGCCGCGTGCCGACGTCGCCAGCATCAAGGCAAGGTTGGCCAAAAAGAAGGCCGCCTGATCCGGCGAGGTTTGCCGGCCGGCTACCGCTTCTCGATCCCCGGAATGCCGGCAATCTGCTCGACGAGAAAGTCGACCAGCAGCCGCACCCGGGCAATGCCCGCACGCTCCGGAACGATCAGCATGTTCAGCGGGACGGGAGGCGGAAAATAGCCCATGACCACCTCCAGCCGGCCGGCCGTCAGAAGATCGTCGACAAGCCAGTGGTGCGCGGGTGCGATGCCGCGTCCGGCGACAAGGGCTTCGCGCGCGGCAAGCCCATGGTCGACCCGAAATCGCCCGTCAAAGGGCACCGCAAAGCTCTCGCCGTCCGGCCCCTGCAGGACGAGCATGTCGCTTCCCGCGATGTTCGACATCCGGATGCCGTCATGGCCAGGCAGATCCTGCGGGACAGCCGGTCTGCCCTGCGCCGCCAGATAGGCCGGCGCCGCCACCAGCAAACGCCGGGACTGGCCGAGCGCCCGCAGCTTCATCGAGCTGTCGGTGAGCGGACCGAGGCGAAGCGCGATGTCGACTCCCTCCCGCACGAGATCGATGCGCTCGTCGGTGAGGCTGAGATCGATGCCGATGTCGGGATAGCGGTCCTGAAAGGCGAAGATCAGCCGGCTGACATGCAAGACCCCGAGCGCCGCCGTGCAGGATATCCGGATCGTGCCGGCCGACGCGCCGCGCGTGCCCCGCGCCTCATCGCCGGCCTGCTCAACGAGGCGCAGGATCTGGACGCTGTCGGCGTAGTAACGGCTGCCTTCATCGGTCATCGTGACACGCCGGGTGGTCCTGCTGAGCAGGGGCACGCCGACGGCCTCCTCGAGTTCCCGCAAATGCCGTGTGATCGTCGACTGCCCAACTCCGAGCTCGCGCGCCACCGCCGAGAGGCTGCCGCGCTCGGCGACGCGAACGAAGGTGCGCATGCGTTCGAGGGTGACGTCCGATCTATCCATTATTCGGCATTATCTTATACATTCACTACATATAGCGGATCAGCCCACGGCTGGATACCTTTGGTGTCTATCGCCCTTCTTCGGAGTAGACCCATGAAAGTCCTGCTTGTTTTTGCTCATCCTGAACCGCGTTCGCTCAACGGCGCGTTGCGTGACGTCGCCATCAGGGAACTCGAGGCCCAGGGCCACGAGGTGCGGGTGTCCGACCTCTATGCCGATGGCTGGAAATCCGAGGTAGACCGTGCCGACTTTCCGTCGTGGCCGCCCGAAGCACGTTTCCTGCCGGCCGGCGCCTCCAAAAAGGCTTTTGCGAGCGGCACTCTGACCGGTGACGTCAAAGCCGAGATCGACAAGCTGCTATGGGCCGATACCCTGATCCTCCAGTTCCCGTTGTGGTGGTACGCCATGCCGGCGATCCTCAAGGGCTGGGTCGATCGGGTGTACGCCTACGGCTTCGCCTATGGCGTCGGCGAGCACAGCGACAAGCGGTGGGGTGACCGCTTTGGTGAGGGAACGCTCGCCGGCAAGCGCGCGATGCTGATCGTGACCACCGGCGGCTGGGAGGAGCATTATTCCGCCCGCGGCGTCAACGGCCCGATCGACGACCTGCTGTTTCCGATCAATCACGGAATTCTCTACTATCCGGGCTACGACGTGCTTCCGCCGTTCGTGGTCTACAGGGTGGACCGTTTCGGGGAGGCGGATTTCGAGCCTGTCGCGGAGCGACTGCGCGAAAGGATGCGAACGCTCGAGACAATCCGGCCCATTCCTTATCGGCAGCAGAATGGCGGCGATTACTTGATCCCAAGCATGCAATTGCGCCCCGGCTTGGAGAACCCGGGTGCGAACGCCTTTGCGCTTCACGAGGATCGCGCCGGCGCCGCCGGCCAGCCCGATCAGGACAGCCGGGCAATGATGGTGCGCAGCGCCTCGCCGAAGCGCCGGACTTCCTCGATCGTATTGTAATGCACCAGCGAGGCGCGCACGGCGCCGCTGTCCATGCTGAGGTTGAGCCGCTTCATCAGGCGCGGCGCATACATGTGGCCGTCGCGAATGCCGATCTGCATCTCGGCCATCTCCTCGACGATCCTCTGCGGCGACAGCGTGCCGATGTTGAAGCAGAAGGTCGGCACGCGCTCGCTGAGGCGTGCCTCTTCGGCCACGCCGTAGATCGTCGCGCCGCAATCTTTGAGCACCGCCAGCATTTCGCGCGCCAGCACCTGCTCGTAGTCGCGGATGGCATTCATGCCGGCGACGATGTTGTCGCGGCGCGACCGATTATTGGCTGGAGCGAAATTGCGGCCGATCGATTCGAGGTAGCGCACCGCGGCATCCATGCCGGAGACGTTTTCGTAGATGAACGTGCCGGCCTCGATCTTGTAAGGCGGCTCGTCGGGGATGAAATCCTCGCGGAAGGTCGGCAAGCGCTTCAGCGTTTCGAAGCGGCCCCACAGGAAGCCCATGTGCGGCGAGAAATTCTTGTAGCCGGAGCAGACCAGATAGTCGCAGTCCCAGGCCTGCACATCGATCAGCCCGTGCGGCCCGTAATGCACGCAGTCGAGGAACACTTCAGCGCCTGCCGCATGCGCAATCCCAGCCACGGAGGCAACGTCGACAATCGAGCCGATCGAATGCGCCGTCACCGTGCAGGCGACGAGCCGGGTGCGCTCGGAGACCAGCGGGCGCAAATCATCGGCATGCAGATTGCCGTCATCGCGCATCCGCCACCATTTGAACTTGGCGCCGGCGGGCGCCAGCGCCAGCCACGTCGCGATATTGGCGTCGTGATCCATGTCGGTGATGACGATCTCGTCACGGTCCCCGTTTGCGCGCTCAGAAAGCATCTGGCCGATGCCGAGGCTGACCAGGCGGATGAACGAAGTGGCGTTCATGCCGAAACAGATCTCCGCCGGGTTGGCGGCGTTGATCAGCAAGGCCACGCTTTCGCGCGCGCCGGCGACGGCTTGGTCGACGGTGACGCTGCGGCCATAGCGGCCGCCGCGCTGCACATTATGCGCGACCAAATGGTTGGTGACCGCATCGAGCACGCTTTGCGGGATCTGCGCGCCGGCGGCGTTGTCCATGAAGACGAAGTCGCCCGCCTTCTGCAAGGCGGGAAACATCGCGCGGATCGTCTCGACCGGGAACGCTGCGGCATCGCCGGTTTTCGAAATCTGATGCTGGTTCAAGGTCGTCTCCTGCGAAGTGCCTAACGGATAGGAAAGTTGATATTTAGGAGAATTGGCCGATGGAAATCGTTCGCGCCCTCAGCGGGTCTTTTCGGTCTGGAAGCGGCGTTCCAGGAGGCTGACGAGACGGACCATCGGCCAGAGAAAGATCAGGTAGACCAGCGCCGCGCCGATCAGCGGTGAAGGATTGGCATAGAGCGATTGCGCATTGGTCGCTTCCTTCAGCAGTTCAGGCAATGCTACCGTGGAGGCGAGCGAGGTGTCCTTGAACATCGAAACGCAATTGCTGGTCATCGGTGGAATGACGACGCGGATCGCCTGCGGCAGTACCACCTTGCGCAGGGTCAGCAAGAACGGCAGGCCGAGTGCCTGCGCCGCCTCGAACTGGCCGCGCGGAATGCTTTCTATGCCGGAGCGGAACACCTCGGCCGAATAGGCCGCCATGATGATGGCGAAGGCCATCACCGCGGACGTCCACGATGACAGGCGAATGCCGAGGAACGGCAGCGCATAGTAGATCAGGATCAGCACGACCAGCACCGGCATCGCCCGGAAAATGTCGATGTAGCCGACAGCCAGCAGCCGAAGCGGCTTTGGCGCATAGAGCCGCACTAGGCTGACCGCGAGGCCGACGGGAATACCGATGCCGATGCTCATGATTCCGAGCAGCAGCGTGTTCAGGAAGCCGCGCAGCAGCGCCGGCAGGCTGGAGACCATGACGTCGGCGTTGAAGAAGGTGTCCAGCAGCGACATCGCAGCATTCCCGAAACGTTTGGCGTCCCGCGACGCTCGAGCCCGAGCCCGAAATCCGAAATCGTGCCGGCACGAAAGCCGGCACGACATTTAAGCGCGAACTGCCGTTCAGGCCTTCGGCATAGGCATTTCCTTGACGGTCGAGGAATCGGCCGGTGCGTCGCTGCCGAACCACTTCTTGTGGATCGCGGCCAGCGTGCCGTCCGTCTTCATCGCGGTCAGCGCGTCGTTCAGCTTGCCGAGCAGCGGGTGGTCCTTGGTCATCATCAGGCCGTACTGCTCGCCGGTCTTGATGCGCTCTTTTACCGCCAGATCCTTCATCTTGGTGAAGGAATATTCCAGGCCCGGAATATCGCTGACCACCGCATCGACGCGGCCTGACCCGAGATCGAGCAGCAAATTCTGCTGGGTGTCGTAGCCCTTGACGTCACTGAACCCGTCCGCTTCCTGGTGCGCCTTGACCCAGGCTTCGCCAGTCGAGCCGGACAGCACGCCGACGATCTTGCCCTTGAGGTCGGCCTCGGCCTTGATTGGGCTGTCGGCCTTCGCGGCGATGCCCATGTCGGAATCATAGTAGGGCTGCGTGAACGACTGCGACTTCAGCCGCTCCGGCGTGATGGTGATCGACGAGATGGCGACGTCGATGCGCTTCGAGGTGGTGGCGGCGAACAGCGCCTGGAAACCGAGGTCGGCGATATCAGTGGTCATGCCGATACGCTTTGCCGCTTCGTTGATGATGTCGACTTCGAAACCCTCGAATGTGCCGCTCTCGTTCTTGTATTCAAAAGGCGGATTGGTCGGATAGGCGCCGACATTCAGCGTGCCTTCGGCATAGGCCGGGCCGCCGGCGATGCCGATAGCGGCAGCAACAAGAAGCAGGTTGCGACGGGTGAAGTTCATTTTCGTTCCCTCTGGTTGTGATCGGGCGGGTTTGGCCCCGCACGGTTTTGATGCGCCAAGTGACCGGACTGCTGGAAAGCCCTCCCGGCACGGCAGTCGCAAGACATCGGATGCTATCCAAAGTACCGCGCTTTTCAAGGCGAAAGTTTTAAGCTTAAAAAATTGCGCATGTTGCCGTCAGTCCGGAATAACCGCCGTGGCCTGGATCTCAACCTTGGCGCGATCCTCGACCAGCGCCATCACCTGCATGGCGGCCATCGCCGGAAAATGCCGGCCGATCACCTCGCGATAGACCTCGCCGATCCCCCTGAGATTGGCCAAATATTCTGCCTTGTCGGTAAAGTACCAGGTCATCGAGGTGATATGCTCCGGCTTGGCGCCGGCCTCGGCGAGCACAGCAACAATATTGGCCAGCGTCTGCCGCACCTGGCCGACAAAATCATCGGTCTCGAAGCGGCCCTGCCCGTTCCAGCCGACCTGCCCGCCGACGAAGACAAGCTGCCCACGCGCGGCGACGCCATTGGCGTAGCCGACGGGTTTCGCCCAGCCTTCCGGCTGCAGGATGGTGTGCATATCAAAGCCTCCCAATGCTCAAATCCGGTCGCTCAAAACTCGAAGACAATCAATTCTTCCACATAAACTCCGGTCTCAGGCCGCTCCCAATACCTGTCGCGCAATCACCACCTTCTGCACGTCCGACGCCCCCTCGTAGATGCGCAGCGCCCGGATCTCGCGATACAGGCTTTCAACGATATGGCCCCTGCGGACGCCGTCGCCGCCATGCAGCTGCACAGCCTTGTCGATCACCGCTTGCGCTTTGTCGGTAGCGAACAGCTTGGCCATGGCGGCTTCGCGGGTAACCCGAGCGGCCCCCATGTCCTTGGTCCAAGCGGCGCGGTAGACCAGCAAGGCGGCGGCATCGACATCCAGCGCCATGTCGGCAATGTGGCCCTGCACCATCTGCAGCTCGGCCATCGGTGCACCGAACAGCCTGCGCTCGGCCACTCTTTTGATGCTTTCGTCCAGCGCGCGCCGGGCAAAGCCGAGCGCCGCTGCGCCGACAGTCGAACGGAACACGTCGAGCACGGACATGGCGATGCGAAAACCGTCACCGGGTTTGCCGATCAGCGCCGAGGCTGGAACGCGTGCATTGTCGAAAAATAGCCGGGCGAGCGGGTGCGGCGCGATCACTTCCAGCCGCTCGGCGACGATCAGCCCCTCGGTTTCGGAAGGCACGACAAAGGCGGAAAGCCCCTTGGCGCCGGGCGCCTCGCCGGTGCGGGCAAAGACAACATAAAAGTCAGCGATACCGCCGTTGGAGATCCAGGTCTTTTCGCCAGACAAGAGATAGCTGTCGCGGTCACGTGTGGCCGTCATTTCCATATTGGCAACGTCCGAGCCAGAACGCGGCTCCGACAGCGCGAAAGCCGAAATCGCCTTGCCAGCCCGTGTCTTCGCCAGCCAATGCTGCTGGTCGGGCGAGCCGAACAGGCTGAGCGCACCAGTGCCGAGCCCTTGCATGGCGAAGGCGAAATCGGCCAGCCCGTCATGCCGGGCCAGCGTCTCGCGTGTGAGGCAGAGCGTGCGCACGTCGAGCGGTGAGGGGTTGTCGGTATCGAGCGCCGTCGGCTTCAGCCAGCCGTCCTTGCCGAGCTTGGCCACCAGCTCGCGGCAGGCGGCGTCGACGTCGTCATGCGCGACCGGCAGGTTCTTGGCGCACCATGCCTCCAGCCGCTCCGCCAACTCGCGGTGGCGATCCTCGAAGAACGGCCAGGAGAGGAAGGAACGGTCAGGCATTGCTGCCTCCACAGTTCTCCGGCCCTGGCGCTCCACGGCGCCCCCCTCTGTCCTGCCGGACATCTCCCCCTCTAGGGGGGAGATTGGCGGCTTCGCTGCCACGGCTCTCCCTGCGATGTTGGAGATTGGCGAAAGCGGGCCTGACATCCAATCTCCCCCCTTGAGGGGGAGATGGCCGGCAGGCCAGAGGGGGGTTCTGTCCCGCCAGCGTGCCCACGGAAACGATCATCCTCAATCCCCCTCGAACACCGGCTTCTCCTTGGCCACGAAAGCCGTGTACGCTCGCTCGAAGTCACGGGTCTGCATGCAGATCGCCTGCGCCTGCGCTTCCGCTTCGATCGCCTGGTCAAGCCCCATCGACCATTCCTGGTTCAGCTGCGTCTTGGTCATGCCATGGGCGAAGGTCGGGCCGGAAACGATGCGCGCAGCCATGTCGAGCGCGTCGGCCTCGAGCGTTGCGGCATCGACCAGCCGGTTGTAGAAGCCCCAGCGCTCGCCTTCCTCGGCGCTCATCGTGCGGCCGGTATAGAGCAGCTCGGCGGCGCGACCCTGGCCAATGATGCGTGGCAGGATCGCGCAGGCGCCCATGTCACAGCCGGCAAGGCCGACGCGGGTGAACAGGAATGCCGTCTTGGCTTGAGGTGTGGCGATGCGGATATCGGAAGCCATGGCGATAATCGCGCCGGCGCCAACCGCCACGCCGTCGACCGCCGCGATAATCGGCTTGCCGCAATTCAGCATCGCCTTGACGAAATCGCCGGTCATGCGGGTGAAGGCGAGCAGCGCCTTCATATCCATCTCGACCAGCGGGCCGATGATGTCGTGGACATCGCCGCCCGAGCAGAAATTGCCGCCATTGGGAAGGAACACCACCGCATCGACATCGTCGGCATAGACGAGATCGCGAAAAATGTCGCGCAATTCGGCATAGCTGTCGAAGGTCAACGGGTTCTTGCGCTCCGGCCGATCGAGCCGGATCTTTGCGACCTTGCCTTCGACCTGCCAGAGGAAATGCTTCGGCTTGCGGCCCGCCATGTCAGTCATTCCCGTCCCTCCCAATTGCTGCGGAAGGAGGTCAGCATGCCGGTCAGCCGGCGCGCCTCGTCCTCGCTCACATTGCCCAGCAATTCGCCGACCCATTTCTCATGCGCGGCGGCGATCACGGCGAAAGTCTTCGACCCTTCTTCGGTCAGCCGCACCATCGAGGTGCGGCGGTCGCCATTGCGTCGGGCTCGCATCACCAACCCTTCCGAGACCAGCCGGTCGATGATGCCGGTGACATTGCCGTTGGACACCAGCAGGAAGCGCGAAAGATCGCTCATCAGCATGCCCTCCGGCGCCCTGTAGAGCGCGGCCATCACGTCGAAGCGTGGCAGCGTTGTGTTGAACTCTTGCCGCAGGCGTTCGCGCAGCTCGGCCTCGATGGTGCGCGAGGCGCGCAGCAGGCGTATCCACAGCCGCAGGCGGTCCTTGCCGGGTCCGGACGGGGCGGGCAGGGGACCGGCTACCATGTCTCACCTCCGGAGATCGAAATCGTCTGCCCGGTGATCGACCGGGCGGCGTCGCTACACAGATAAAGTACCGCGGCCGCAATTTCTTCCGGCTGGATGAAGCGGCCTTGCGGGTTGCTCGCGGCTAGGCTTGTCCGTGCCTGCTCGGACGAGCGGCCGGTCGTTTGGACGATGCGCTGGACGGCGCTCTCCAGCATCTCGGTTTCGACAAACCCTGGGCACACGGCATTCACTGTTATGCCGGACTTGGCGGTCTCGACGGCGAGTGCCCGCATCAGGCCGACGACGCCATGCTTGGCGGCAACGTAAGCTGCGACATAGGGATAACCTTTCAGTCCGGCGGTGGAAGCGACGAAGATGAGACGGCCAGCCTTGCGCACCGCCATGCCGGCCAACGCCGGCTTCATCGTCAGGAACGCACCGGTCAGGTTGACGTCGAGCGTGCGCTGCCAGTCTGCCAGCGAGGTCCGCTGCGCCGGGGCACTGCCGGACATGCCGGCATTGGCGACGACGATGTCGAACGCTCCGCGTGCCGCTTCCGCGGCCTCGTAGAGCGACGCCATCGATGCCTCGTCGGTGACGTCGGCGGAAACGGCGAAGATGCGGTTGTTCTCGGCGGCGACCTCGGCAAGCGGTTCTTCACGCCGGCCGCAGATGGTCACGTCGATACCGGCGCCGGCCAGTGCCAGCGCGATTGCGCGGCCGACGCCGGAGCCGCCGCCGGTGACCAGCGCATGCCGCCCCGAAATCGTCGCCGCGGCACTCATACTTTCAACCCCGCTGCCGCTTCGCGCTCGGCCAGCCGGAAGAGCTGGTCGCGGCCGGGCAGATAGGGATCCGGCCATTTGGCGCCGCGATCGCCAAGCGTGACGGCCGCGTGCAGCGTCCAATAGGGATCGGCAAGATGCGGCCTAGCCAGTGCGACGAGATCGGCGCGGCCCGCCATCAGGATCGAGTTGACGTGGTCCGGCTCATAGATATTGCCGACCGCCATCGTCGCCATGCCGACCTCGTTGCGGATGCGATCGGAAAACGGCGTCTGGAACATGCGGCCATAGACCGGTCTTGCCACGGCCGAAGTCTGGCCGGCCGATACGTCGCAGATGTCTACGCCGGCCTCATGCAGCAGCCGCGCGATCTCTACGGCATCGGCCGGCGTCACGCCTTCGATGCCCAGCCAGTCATTGGCGGAGATGCGCGTCGAGATCGGCTTCTCGGCCGGCCACGCGGCGCGCACCGCATGAAAGATTTCCAAGGGATAGCGCATGCGGTTTTCCAGCGAGCCGCCATAGGTGTCGGTGCGCCGGTTGGTCAGGGGCGTGATGAAGGAGGACAGGAGATAGCCGTGCGCGGCGTGGATTTCGAGCATGTCGAAGCCGCAGCGCGCCGCCATCTCGGCCGAGGCGACAAACTGGTCGCGCACCATATCCATGTCGGCGCGGTCCATCGCCTTCGGCACCTGGTTCTCCGGCGACCACGGCACGGAAGACGCCGCCATGACCGGCCAATTGCCTGAGGGCAGCGGCACGTCGGTTCCTTGCCAGCCGAGCCTGGTCGACCCCTTGGCACCGGAATGGCCGATCTGGGCGCAGATCTTGGCCTCGGTTTCGGCATGGACGAACTCGACCAGCCGCTTCCAGGCGACCTCATGCTCGGGCGCATAGAAACCGGGGCAGCCAGGCGTGATGCGGCCCTCCGCGCTGACGCAGGTCATCTCGATGTAGAGGAGGCCGGCGCCGCCCTTGGCCCGTTCGGCGTAATGGGCGAAATGCCAGTCGGTCGGACAGCCGTCGACCGCCTTGTACTGTGCCATCGGCGAGACGACGACGCGGTTCTGCAACGCCATCTCGCGCAGCCGGAACGGCGCGAACATCGGCGCGCGACGCAGATTGTTGCCGCCGGCGCCGGCCTGGCGCTGGTACCACTCCTCGGCGCCGGCCAGCCATTCGGCATCGCGCAGCCGCAAATTCTCGTGACTGATGCGTTGCGAACGCGTCAGCAGCGAATAGTTGAACTGCACCGGATCGAGGCCGAGATAGCGCTCGACCTCCTCGAACCATTCGAGCGAATTGCGCGCCGCCGACTGCAGCTTCAGCACTTCGGTGCGGCGGGCGTCCTCATATTTGCGGAAGGCTGCCTCGAGGTCCGGCTCGGACTCGACATAGTCGGCCAGCGCCACCGCGCTTTCCAGCGCCAGCTTGGTGCCGGAGCCGATCGAGAAATGCGCGCTCGCCGCCGCGTCGCCCATCAGCGCCAGGTTCTTGTAGGACCAGCGTTCGCACAAGACGCGCGGGAAATTGATCCAGGCCGAGCCGCGGATATGATTTGCGTTGGTCATCAGCGCGTGGCCGCCGAGATGGCGGGCAAAGATGCGCTCGCAGACGGCAATCGATTCCTGCTGCGACATCGCGCCGAAGCCGAAGCGCTGCCAGGTCTGCTCGCTGCATTCGACGATGAAGGTCGCGGTATCACTGTCGAACTGGTAGGCATGCGCCCACACCCAGCCATTTTCGGTCTTTTCGAAGATGAAGGTGAAGGCGTCGTCGAATTTCTGACGGGTGCCGAGCCAGACGAACTTGCATTTACGGATGTCGATATCGGGCTTGAACACGTCGACGAAGGCGCCCCGCGCTTTCGAGTTCAGCCCGTCGGCGGCGACGACCAGGTCGTGCGTCTCCATATATGGCTTGGGATCGGCGATATCGGTCTCGAACACCAGCTTGACGCCGAGTTCGCGCGCCCGCCGCTGCAGCAGGGTGAGCAGCCGCTTGCGGCCGATGCCGCAAAAGCCGTGACCGGTCGAGACCGTGCGCACGCCGTCATGGATGACGGCGATATCGTCCCAATAGGCGAAATGCTTGCGGATCCAGATGGCGCTGACCGGGTCGTTCTTGGTCAGGTTCTCCAGCGTTTCGGCCGACAGCACGACGCCCCAGCCGAACGTATCATCGGCACGGTTGCGCTCGAACACCGTCACGTCATGCGCGGCATCCCGGAGCTTCAGCGAGATGGCAAAGTAGAGCCCGGCTGGTCCGCCGCCGAGAACCGCAACTTTCATCGTGCGATCTCCTCTTCGCTTCTGTCCGTCGAGTTTACGCCTGAGGCGGATTAATTCAAGCTTGAAGTTTCAGGATTGAAACAATCTGCCTCAGAAGCCCAGCTCGCCGGCAGTCGGCTTGCGCAGGCCAAGGACGTCCCGGGCTATTTTTCCGGGTTCTTCGGGCTCCACAGCACCGTCTCCGCATCTTTTTCATAGGCCATGCCATTGGGATAGCTGATCGCTTCCAACTGCAAGCCCCAGGGCGCCTGGAAGTAGAGGATGGTCTGGCCGGCGGCCGGGCCTTCGGTAACCGGCAGCGGCCCCATTCGCGTCTTGACGCCCTTGCCGTCAAGATAGGCTTTTGCGGCGGCGATATCGTCGACATAGAAGGCGATATGGAAGCCGCCTATGTCGCTGTTGCGCGGCGTCAGGTCCTTCTGGTCCGGCGCTGTGTATTTGAACAGCTCGATGTTCGACCCGTGTCCGCAGCGGACCAGGGTGATCTCCTCGATCACCGCCTTGGGATCGACGCCCAGCAGATCCTGCATGAACGTGCCCTTGTCGTCGGCGAACGGGCCGAACGACATCGCCTTCTTGCAGCCGACCACCTCGGTAAAGAAACCGACGGCCTGCTGCATGTCGGGGACGGTGACGCCGGTGTGGTCGTGGCCACGCATGCCGGGTATCGAATCAGCCGAGGCTGCTCCCATCGAGCCGAGCAGAGCGGCCGCAAGCATTGTATTTCTGACTGCGTATTTCATTCCAGTTCTCCTCCGTTTCGTGAGCTGACTTGTCGACGCACGCCCGAGGCCCGCTCTTCGGCGTGCGAATAGGATTGTGCTTCATGCCGGCGCCTTTGCGGCGGGAAGTAGCCAGCCGTCATCGATCTCGGGCAGCGGAATGGCGGCGAGGAGGTCGCGCGTGTAGGCCTGCTGCGGGTGCTCGAACAAAGTATCCGTCGCGCTGGCTTCGACGATCGCGCCTTCGCGCATGACGATCACTTGCCGGCACAGCCGCCGGATCACCGACAGATCATGGCTGATGAAGGCAACGGTCAGGCCCATTTCGGCGGCGAGTTTTTCCAGCAGCGTCAGGATCTGCGCCTGCGTCGACACGTCGAGGCCGGAGACGATTTCGTCGGCCAGCACGAATTTCGGCGACAGCGCCAGCGCCCGGGCAATGCCGACGCGCTGGCGCTGGCCGCCCGACAGTTCGTGGCGGTAGCGGCTGGCAAAGCTTTGCGGCAGGCCGACGCGCTGCAATGCCTCCGCGACACGCCCCTTGAGATTGTCGCCAAATCCGTTCTGCTTGAGCGGTGCTGCGATGATGCTGAAGATGGTGCGGCGCGGATTGAGCGACGACATCGGATCCTGGAAGATCATCTGCAGATTACGGCGCAGCGGCCGGAGCTCGGCCTCAGGCAGATGTGTGATGTCGCGGCCGTCGAAGATGACGTTGCCGGCACTGGGCTCCAGAAGCCGCACCAACGCGCGGCCAAGCGTCGATTTGCCGGAGCCGGATTCGCCGACGATGCCGGTCACCGAGCCCCTGGGCAGGTCGAAATCGAGGCCTTTCAGGATCTCGGCCAGCGGCGCCCGGCCGATCAGCGGCTTGCGCGTCATATCGGGCAACGCAACCTTGAGCCCGCGCACGGAAAACAGCGGCTCAGCCATGCGGCCGTCTCCAGGCCTGGTCTGCTGCGGCGATCTCCGCCGCCAGTCCGGCCAATACCGCCTCGTCCACCGGTTTCAGCGAAGCGTATGGATCGGTGTAGCGCGGCGTCGCCGCCATCAGCGCCCGCGTATAGGGGTGTCGTGGGGCGGCGAAGAGGGCAGCCGTCTTGGCCTCCTCCACCACCTTGCCGGCATAGAGCACCGAAACTTTCTGGCTGATCTTGGCGACGACGCCGAGATCGTGGGTAACGAACAGGATCGCCGTGCCATGCTCGCGCTGCAATTGCGCGATCAGCCGCAAGATCTGCTTCTGCACGGTCACATCGAGCGCCGTGGTCGGCTCGTCGGCGACGATCAGCCTTGGTTCGGCTGCGAACGCCGCGGCGATCAGCACGCGCTGGCGCATGCCGCCGGACAGCTCATGCGGATAGCATTTGAGGACACGCTCGGGGTCGCGGATCTGCACCTCGTCCAGCAATTGGCGGATGCGTGCATCGGCCTTCTCACCGCTCCAGCCGAGGATGCGCACCAGGCGGTCGGTCATCTGCGGGCCGATGCGCCGTGACGGATTGAGCGCCGTCAGCGGGTCTTGCGGGATCAGCGCCGTGCGCGCGCCGATCAGGGTGCGCCTTGCCTTGGGCTGAAGGCGGCCGAGGTCCTCGCCCTCGAGCAGCATATCGCCTCCGACGATGCGCACGCTCGGGGGCAGCACGCCGAGCACCGCCTTGCCGATCATCGTCTTGCCGGCGCCGCTCTCGCCGACCAGCGCGCGAACTTCTCCGGGCTCGACGGCGAGTGACACCGAGCGCAGCACGCGCAACCCATTAGGCAGCACCGCGCTAAGGTCGCGTATGTCGAGGCAGGATTTCGCCAGCGCGTTCATCGCAGCACCGGATCGAAACGTGCCCGGAGACCTTCGCCGAACTGGCTGAACGACAGCACCGTCAGGATCAGGGTGACCAGCGGGAACACCAGCACCCACCAGGCCTGATGGATCGACAGGCGGCCCTCGGCGATGATGCCGCCCCAGGTCGGGTCGTCGGTCGAGATCGACAGATTGACGAAGGACAGGATCGCCTCGACGATGACGGCAATGCCCATCTCCAGCGACAGCAGTGCCACGATCGACGGCACCACATTGGGCAGCACCTCGCGCAGCATGATGCCGATGCGGCCATAGCCGGCGATGCGGGCGTTCTCGACATAATCCATGCGCGACTGGCCCATCGTCTCGGCGCGGATCACCCGGCAGAAGCGCGTCCAGTCGATGACGGCGATGGCGATGATGACCGAGCTCAAGCCGGTGCCGAGCACGGCAACCAGAAGGATGGCAAACAGCACCGGCGGAAACGCCATCCAGACATCGACAACGCGGGAGATGATGCGGTCGGCCCAGCCGCCGAAATAGCCGGCGATCAGGCCGAGCGCCGAGCCGACCAGGCAGGCGGCGATGGCGGCGGCGAAGGCGACGATGAAGGCGATGCGGGCACCGAAGATCAGCCGCGACAGGAGATCGCGGCCGAGGCTGTCGGTGCCGAGCCAGTAGCCGGGCTCTGCTCCGCTCAGCCAGAACGGCGGCAGGCGCTCCAGCATCAAGTCCTGCGCCAGCGGGTCCTGCGGTGCGACCAGCGGCGCAAAAATTGCAGCCAGCAGCGCAATCAGCAGCCAGCCGCCGGCCAGCCATAGGCGTGCCCGCGAGCCATGTCTTGAAATACGGGCCTCATCCATGGCGCAGCCTCGGATTGAGCAGCGCATACATCATATCGACGGCAAGGTTGATCAGCACGAACAGCAGCGCGAAAACCAGCACGATGCCCTGGATCAGCGGCAGGTCGCGGTTGATGACGGCATCGATCGCCATGTTGCCGAGACCCTCATAGGAAAACAGCCGCTCGACGATGACCGTGCCGCCGATCAGGAAGGTGAATTGCACGCCGACCAGGGTAAGCGTCGGCAGCGCCGCGTTCTTCAGCGCTTCGCGCAGGATGACCTGCGTTTCCGAAAACCCCTTCACCCGCGCCAGCACGACATAGTCGAGGTCGAGCACTTCCTTCAGCGACTGTTTGAGCAACTGCGAGATAATCGCGGCCAGCGGCAGCGCCAGCGCGATCGCCGGCATCAGCATGTGCGCCAAAAGGTCCCTGGTCAGGTCGAAGCGCAGTCGCACAATGCTTTCGAACAGATAGAATTGCGTGGCGAAGGGCAGGTCGAGCTGCGGCGACACCCGGCCGGAAATGTCGAAGATAGGCACCAGCACGCCGAACAACAGGATCAGCACCAGACCCCACAGGAAATCGGGAATCGAGAGCGCCGCACCGCTGGCAATGTCGATGCCGGCCTCGACCGCGGTGCCGCGCTCGCGCGCGCCGAGGATTGCCGTCGTGCCGCCGATCGCCACCGCCATCACAAGCGCGACGACGGCGAGTTCCAGCGTCGCCGGGAGGCGATTGAAGACCAGCCCGAGCACATCCTGTCGCAATGAGATCGACGTGCCGAAATCGCCCCTGACGACACCGGCCAGCCAGATGAAGAATTGCTGGACGATGGTCTTGTCGAGCCCGTAGAGCGCGCGCAGCCGCGCGATGTCGGTATCGGTGGCGCCAGGCGGCAGCATCATCGCGATCGGGTCGCCCGGCGCGACGCGGATGACGACGAAGACGACGACGGCCACACCGAACAGCGTGATCGCCATCGTCAGAAGACGGATCAGGAATCTTTGCAGCAGCATGGTCGCCCGTGGCGGAAAATGCGCGCCGTCATTCCGGACGGCGCGCGGCAAGCCGAAGACCGTCTCAGGCCGGGCTCATCAGCGCCGGCAGAAGTGCGCCCGACACATGCTGCACGACATTGACGCCCTTGGCATGCACGATCGGCTGCGCATACTGGATCAGCGGCAGCACATAGGCCTGTTCGGCGATGTATTTGTCGACGGCCTTCCAGCCGGCAATGCGCTTGGCCTCGTCCTTCTGGCCCCACAATGGGTTGATCATGTCGATCAGATCCTGGCTGTCCCACACCGAATGCGGGCTTGGGCCATACATGGCGAAGCCGGTCGACGTGGTGGGATCGCCGATGGCGTTGCCCCAATTGTAGAAGGCCGCCGGCGCCAGCTTGTCGGCGGCGCGCAACTCGTAGTGCTTGGCGATCTCGTAGACCTCGATCGTCGCCTCGATACCGACCTTGCGCCACATGCCGACGATCGCCTGGATCATCTCGTAGTCCTTGGGCTTGAAGCCCTTGGTCGTCTGTATCGTGAACTTGACCGGCTTTTCGGGCGAATAGCCGGATGCGGCCAGCAATTCCTTGGCCTTTCCCGGGTTGTGCTCCACCTTGATCGACGCATCGTAGGCCGCGTATTCCGGCGTCTCCAGCGTATCGATGGGCTGGCCGTAACCGCGCAGCAGCCGGTCGACCAAAAGCTTTTTGTCGACCGCCATCACCGCCGCCTGGCGCACGTTCTTGTCCAGCATCACGTCGATGTCGTTGAAGAAGATCATGCCGATGTCGGAAACGTTCTTGCACGAGCCGGCAAGTCCGTCCTTGGCGATCAGGCGGTCATATTCCTCATAGGGGATTTCCAGCGTCACCTGCGAGGAACCGGACTCGATCTCGGCGACGCGGCTCGCCGCATCGGTGACGAACTTGATGGTTACGTTTTCGAAGGCCGGCTTGCCAACCCAGTAGTTCGGGTTGGCCTTGAGCCGCAGGAAGGCGTTGCGCTCGAATTTGTCGACCATGTAAGGCCCGGTGCCGATCGGGGCTTTCTCAAAGCCTTCGGCGCCGACCTTTTCGTAATAGGCCTTCGGCATGATGTAGCCGGTGAGGAACGACATCCATTTGAAATACACCGGGTCGAATTGCACGACGTCGCCGGTGATCTTGTTGCCGTCGATCTTGAAGTTGTTGACGTTCTTCCAGACGAACTGGATCGGGTTGCCGGTCTTTTCATCGCCCGCCCGCTGCAGCGACCAGACCACGTCTTCGGCCGTGAATGGCGAGCCGTCATGCCAGGTGACGCCCTCGCGCACCGTCATCATGATCTTGCTGCGATCCTCGTTCCAGCCCCATTCGGTGAGCAGGCCGGGCGCGAAGGAAAGGTCCGGCTTCTGCGGGATGAACTGGTCGAACACCGACTGGTAGAGACCCTGGATGGTCGGGTTGACCGCCGAAGGCCCGGTGGTCGGGTCCCAGGACGGCAGGTTGACATTGTAGGCGATGGTCAGTTCGCCGGCAGCCTTGGCGATTTGCGGCAGGCCGAGCGCCGTGGCGCCAAGTGCGGCCGCGCCATATCCGAGCAATTCTCGTCTGTTGATTGTCATGGTCGTTCCCCTGTTGCTTTTATGCGCGGTGTCGTTGTCAATCGGTGGGTTCAGGCTCCTTGGGCAACCGCGCCTTGTCCTCCTTCACCCTAGTTGAAAATTACGGCTTTACCTCCCGCCAAGTTGTTGCGCGAGCATGAAGCCCGACGCCGCCTCGGTGCCGGCGCCCGGCCATGTTGCCGCCCCGGTCAGGTGCAGATTGCCGACCGGCGTGTTCCAGCCAGCGTAACCGCGCGCCGGCCGGAACAGGAAATTCTGCGCCAGATGATGGCTGCCGCAGATCTGGTCGCCGCCGACAAGGTTCGGGTTCTCGCGTTCGAGGTCGATGGGCGAGAACACGGCGCGACCGAGGATCTTCCGGCGAAGGCCGGGCGCATAGCGCTCGATAATGTCGAGGACGCGCTCGGCGTAGTGCTCCCTAGCCTCGTCCCAGTGGACCGCCGCGATCGTGCCCGCCGCATCGCCCACAATCTCGGCCGGCAGCATGCGCACCTGCACCCACAGCACATGCTTGCCGTCGGGCGCACGCGAGGGATCGACCGCCGTCGGCTGGCCTACGACCAGCACCGGTTCGTCCGGCAGCATGCCTGACATCGCCTGCTGATAGGTCCGCGACATGGCATCGAGCGACGGCGACAGATGCACATAGGCGAACTGCCGAAGCTCGGCGCCGGCGCGCCAATCCGGCAGATCGTCGAGCGCCAGATGGATCATCATCGTCCCCGGCGCATGGCGAAATTTTCTCATCGCCGTGTCGAAGCCGGCGTCGCCCGATCCATTACGCAAAAGTGTCCCGGTCAGCGCCTTGGGCGCGACACCCGCGATGACGGCCTTGGTGGCGGTGTGGGTCTCGCCTGAAGCAAGCCGCACGCCGGTCGCCTTGCCGGCGGAAACCATGATCTCGGCGACATCAGCCTCGGTGACGATCTTGCCGCCGGCAGCCGTGAGCATGCCCGACAAAGCGCGGATGATGGTGTCGGCGCCGCCCTTGCCGAGCACCATGCCGAAGCACTGGTTGGCCATGGATTCGAGGTAAGGGAACACCGCGCCGCCGGCGATATCGGGGGCGAAGTCGAGATGCATGCCCCAGGTGGCGAGCGTCGCCCTGACATGCGGTGACTGGAAAGTCTCCTCGAGCCAGGCACGGGGTGACGAAAGCAGCAGCCGCCCCGTATCGAGCGCGCCGCCAAAACCCTTCTTGCGCCAGAGGTTCCAGGCGGTGCCGGCGAGCGCACGGCCGCTCATCGGCGAGCCCAGCAGCCGGAACAGATGCTCGGCCTCCGCCGGGAATGCCGCAACCAGACCACGCCATGCCTGTGCGTCGGCCTCGGAAAAAGCGGCTATCCGTCCAGCGGTCTTCTCCAGGTCGCTGCTGACGCCGAACCAGCGACCGTCGGGGAAGGCGCTGGCAAAACAGTCGGCCGCCGGCACGAATTCCAGCCCGTGGGTTTTCAATTCATTTGCATATTTCTTGTGGAAGCCCGAACCAGCGAACAGGCTCACATTCATCGCACCGAAGTCGTGCCGGAAGCCCGGCAGCGTGAATTCGTGCGTCTGGACGGCGCCGCCGATCGTTGGATTGCGTTCGAAAACCGCAGTTTTCCAACCTTTGAGCGCCAGATGCGCGGCGCATGCCAGACTGTTGTGGCCTGCCCCGACAAATATGGCGTCAAACTCGCTCACGCCCCGTCCCATTTCCTTTATGCTTAAAGATAATTGCAGATGCATATGTTTTCGTCTAGTAGGATATTAAGGGCCGCGAGAGCCTTCAGCACCATCGAGAAAGAGGGAACAGAGACCATGGACACACAACAACTCCTCGGCGAAGTTGCCGGCCAGCTTCTTTCCGGCGCCATCCAGGTGGTCGACCTGACGGCGCCGCTCGGGCCCGACACGCCGCTGATCAAGCTGCCGCCGGAACTGGCGGTCGACACGCCGAAGATCGAGATCCACGCCATCTCCGCCTATGACAAGAATGGCCCGTGGTGGGCGTGGAACTGGCTCAAGCTCGGCGAGCATTCGGGCACGCATTTCGACGCGCCCAACCACTGGATTACCGGCAAGGATTATCCGGACGGCGCTACCGACACCATTCCGGCGCACAACTTCGTCGGCCCGGTCAACGTCATCGACTGTTCGAAGGAAGCGGCAGCCGATCACGACTTCCTGCTCACCGTCGATCACATCAAGGCATGGGAAGCCGAACATGGCGCTATCAACGCGGGCGAGTGGGTGGTGATGCGCACCGACTGGTACAAGCGCAACGGCTCGGAAGCCGAGTTCCTCAACGCCAATGAGACCGGCCCGCACACGCCTGGCCCGACCGCCGAAGCCATCCAGTATCTGATCGGCAAGGACATCAAGGGCTGGGGCAGCGAGACGATCGGCACCGATGCCGGCAAGGCCGGCGGCATGGAGCCGCCATTCCCGGCGCACAGCCTGATGCACAAGGCCAACCGCTACGGCCTCGCCAGCCTTTGCAACCTCGACCGGCTGCCGCCGAAGGGCGCGATCCTGATCGCGGCGCCGCTCAAGATCGAGCACGGTACCGGCAGCCCGATCCGCGCGTTGGCGTTGGTGCCAAGGCAATAGGGTAGCTGCGGTCTTCGGGAGAAGATCATGTGCGCAGGCAATATCGTGATGATGGGTAGAGGGTGGCAGCTTGGCAAGGCTGCCGCTCTACGGCGCCCCCCTCTGTCCTGCCGGACATCTCCCCCTCTAGGGGGGAGATCGGCCGTCGATACTGCCTTCGCCAATCTTCAACGTTGTAGGAATGAGCGGAGCGCCGAAGCCGCTAATCTCCCCCCTAGAGGGGGAGATGTCCGGCAGGACAGAGGGGGGCGCGCAGGAACGCCAGCCCGCGCAAATGACTTCCACCTTCCACTCACCGAGAGCACGCATCGATGAGCGATATCGATCACATCATCGTCGGCAGCGGCATCAACGCGCTGGTTTGCGCGGCGATGCTTGGCGGCAAGGGGGCGAGGGTGCTGGTGCTCGAGCGCAACGACCGCATCGGCGGCTGCATGCGCACCGAAGAAATCACAGCGCCCGGCTTCATCCACGACGTGATGGCGACGACCTTCGTCCTGTTCATCACCTCGCCGGCCTATGCGGCGCTGGGCAAGGATCTGGCGCGGCACGGCCTGGAGTTTTGCAACACCTCCACGCCGACCGGCGTGCTGCGCCCGGACGGCAGCCATGCCGTCCTGCGCACCGACCGTACCGCCAATGTAGCGGCGATCAATGCAATCGCCGCGGGTGACGGCGACCGGCACGCAAACGATGTCGGCGAGATCGAGCGCAACGCCGGTCTGCTGTTCGGGCTGCTCGGCGGCAGCCTGTGGTCCTACCCAACGGCCAGGCTGCTGGCGGGTGAAGCCTGGCGGCGCGGGCCGCATGGCCTTGCCGCCTTTCTCGGCAGCGCGCTGGTGCCGGCGCGCGGTTGGCTGGAAAGCACCTACCAGTCGGAAACCATGCGCGCGCTCTGGTCCCCCTGGGTGCTGCATGCCGGCCTCGGGCCTGAGGACGCGTTCTCCGGCCAGATCGCCAGGGTCATCGCCTTTGCGCTCGAAGCCGCCGGCGCGCCGGTTGTCAAGGGCGGCGCCAAGAACCTGCTTTCCGCGTTCGAAGCGCTGATCAGGGAACGTGGCGGCGAAATCCGCACCGGCGCCGACGTCGCGGCTATCGTCCAAAGCGGAGGCCGCGCCACCGGTGTGCGGCTGACTTCGGGCGAAACGATCAACGCGAACAAGAGCGTTATCTGCTCGGTCACGCCGACCCAGCTCTACGAGCGGCTGCTCGGCGACGCGGCCTCGAAAGCCGATGTCGAGGCAGCGCAAAAATACCACTACGGCAAGGGCAATTTCCAGATCCACTATGCCTTGGACAAGCCGCCGGCATGGCGCGGCGAGGGCCTGGACAAGGTCGCGCTGCTGCATCTGACGCCAGGGCTCGACGGCGTGTCGAAGGCCTGCAACGAGGCCGTGCGCGGCATGCTGCCGGAGGTGCCGACAATCTGCGTCGGCCAGCCGCACGCGCTCGACCCGTCGCGCTGTCCAGACGGCAAGTCGATCCTGTGGCTGCAACTGCCCGAGGCGCCACGGCATATCAAGGGCGATGCCGCCGGCAAACTGCAAACACCTGCGGACGGCCGCTGGACCGAGGCGCTGCGCGAAGCCTATGCCGACCGTGCCGAAGCCATCCTTGCCAGTCATATCGAAGGATTCAAGGACAGCGTCATCGCACGTCGCGCCTATTCGCCGGCCGATTTGGAAGCGATGAACATCAACCTGGTCGGCGGCGACCCCTATGGCGGTTCCTCGGCTATTGACCAGTCGTTCCTGTGGCGGCCGTTCAAGACGAGCCGCAATCACGCCACCGGGGTCAAGGGACTCTACCACATCGGCGCCTCGACCCATCCGGGTGCCGGGCTGGGCGGCGGCTCCGGCTTTCTCCTGGCGGGGAGGCTGTGATGGAACAGAAGGTCGAAAAGCGCCAGCGCATCTCGACTTTGGGCCAGATCGGCCTGCAGCAATTCGCGCCCTATCTGATGAACCGCATCATGGGCCGCTACAACGCCACCTTGCGTGACAATTTCCGCAAGCAGGGCCTGACCATTCCGCAGGTGAGGACGCTGGCCGTGCTGTCGGTCACCGATGGCGTCACCGTCAACGATCTCTCGGTCTATACTGTCATCGAGCAGTCGACCTTGAGCCGGACGCTCGACACGCTGGAGGGGCAAGGGTTTGTGCGGCGCGAGCAGGGGGGCACCGACAGCCGTATCCGCCATGTGTTCCTGACCGACGATGGCCGCGCCGAATTCGCGCGCGCCTGGCCGGCCATGCACGACGCTTTCGAGACGATGTTCGACGACATCGACGACGCCGAATACGCGGCGCTGATCGCGACACTGCAGAAGATGCTGAAGAACATTCGCATGCACGACATCTGATCTTACGCGCCGCCAGATTCCGGCGGCAACGGAAGGAGCCCAAAATGGCCGAACGGTCTTTTGCCAAGGAAGTCGAAAAGCTCAGGCTCGGCGCCGGCGAGGAGTTTTCCGGCGAAGGCATTCTCGCCATCACCAAGGCGCTGCTGCAATGCGGCGTCGGCTATGTCGGCGGCTATCAGGGTGCACCGATCAGCCATTTGATGGACGTGCTGGCCGACGCGCAGGACATCCTTGGCGAGCTCGGCGTGCATTTCGAGGCAAGCGCCTCGGAAGCCACCGCCACCGCCATGCTGGCGGCATCGGTGCATTATCCGATCCGCGGTGCGGCCACTTTCAAGTCGACGGTTGGCACCAATGTCGCCTCCGATGCGCTCGCCAACCTCGCATCCGGCGGCGTCACCGGCGGTGCATTGATCATCGTCGGCGAGGATTACGGCGAAGGCTCCTCGATCATGCAGGAGCGCAGCCACGCCTTTGCCATGAAGAGCCAGGTCTGGCTGCTCGACCCGCGACCGAACCTGCCGTCGATCGTCAAGGCGGTGGAGGACGGCTTCGAGCTGTCCGAGGTTTCCAATACGCCGGTCATGCTGCAGGTCCGCATCCGCTGCTGCCATGTCCACGGCCATTTCATCGCCAAGGACAACAAGCGCCCGGCGATGACGGTGGCCGATGCGCTCGAGGCGCCGCGCCGCGACACCGGCCGCATCGTGCTGCCGCCCGCGTCCTTCCTGCACGAGAAGGAAAAGGTGCAGAAACGCTGGCCGGCGGCGGTGGATTTCATCCGCACCAACAAGATCAACGAGTTTTTCGGCCCGGAGCACGGCTCGGTCGGCATCGTCATGCAGGGCGGCATGTACAATTCGGTAATCCGGGCGCTGCAGCGGCTCGGCCTCGCCGACACCTATGGCGACACCGACGTGCCGCTCTATGTGCTGAACGCCGTATACCCGCTGGTGGATGACGAGTTCCTGTCTTTCTGCGAAGGCAAGGACGCCGTTCTCGTCGTCGAGGAAGGCCAGCCAAACTACATCGAACAGGCCTTTGCCGCGATGCTGCACAAGGCCGGGCGCGGCACGAAACTCGTTGGCAAGGAGCATCTGCCGATGGCCGGCGAATATACCGGCCAGGTGATGCTCGACGGCATCGGATCGTTCCTACGCGCCACCATCCCGCATCTGCTGCCAAGCGAGGTCCGCGCGCCCAACAAGATCGGCGACGGGCTCGATACCGCCGACCTGATCAACGTCGTCCCGGGCCGTCCGCCCGGCTTCTGCGTCGGCTGCCCGGAACGGCCGATCTTCGCCGCGACCAAGCTGGTCGAGCAGGAGTTGGGCAAGCACCACATCGCCTCCGACATTGGCTGTCATCTGTTCTCGATCATGCCGCCTTTCGAGCTCGGCGCCACCACCATGGGCTACGGGCTGGGGCCGGCCTCGGCCTCGGCATTCAATTCGCCCGATGCCAAGCGCCGCTCGATCTCCTTCGTCGGCGACGGCGGCTTCTGGCACAACGGCCTGACCTCGTCGATCGGCAATGCCGTCTTCAACAAGAACGATGGCGTCATCGTCATCGTCGACAATTTCTATTCGGCCGCGACCGGAGGGCAGGACATCCTGTCGTCCCGCGCCGGCAACAAGACGAAATCGACCAAGCATCCGATCACCGAGGCGGTGAAGGGCATGGGCGTCAAATGGCTGCGCCACATCGACCGCACCTACGACGTAACCAAAATGCAGGACACGCTGCGCGAAGCGCTGACGACGGACGAAAAGGGCCCGAAAGTCATCGTCGCCTCGTCCGAATGCATGCTCAACCGGCAGCGCCGCGAAAAGCCCTTGGTCGACAAGGCGATCAAGGGCGGGACAAGGATGATCAAGCCGAAATTCGGCGTCGACGAGGATATTTGCACTGGCGATCACGCCTGCATGCGGCTTTCCGGCTGCCCGTCGCTGTCGGTGAAGTCGCTCGACGATCCGTTGCGCGACGATCCGGTGGCGCATATCGACCAGAGCTGCGTCGGCTGCGGCAATTGCGGCGAGGTCGCAGATGCCGCGGTGCTCTGCCCATCCTTCTACCGCGCCGATGTGGTGCATAATCCGAGCCGCTGGGACCGTTTCCTTGAAGCCGCTCGCCGCGCCACGATCGGCCTCTTGCAGCGGCGTCGTGAAAGCCGGCGCCTGATATTCGCCGATGCTTGACGCTGTCCCATCGTCCCGTTCCAAGGCCGGCGCGCCGGACGACCAGCGCGTCATCAAGCTTGCCGTGCTGGCGGTCGGCGGCCAGGGCGGCGGCGTGCTGGCCGACTGGATCACCGACGTCGCCGAGCGCAACTTCTATGTCGCGCAATCGACCTCGGTTGCCGGCGTCGCCCAGCGCACCGGCGCCACCATCTATTACGTCGAGATGTGCCGCGACACCGGCCGTCTGCCGGTCTTCGCGCTGTCGCCGTCGCAGGGCGACGTCGATATATTGATTGCCGCCGAACTGATGGAAGCCGGCCGCGCCATCATCCGCGGCTTCGTCACGCCGGAGCGCACAACGCTGATCGCCTCGTCGCACCGCATCGCCGCGGTCTCGGAGAAGATCGAGCCTGGCGACGGCCGCGCCTCATCCTCCAAAGTGCATGCCACGGCGGAAGCCGCGGCAAAGCGCTTCATTGCCTTCGACATGGAGAAGATCGCCGCCGACAATGGCTCGATGATCTCGGCCAGCCTGCTCGGCGCGCTGGCCGGCTCCGATGCCTTGCCGTTCAGTCGCGAAAGCTATGAGCAGGCGGTCAGTGCCGGCGGCCGCGGCGTCAATGCCAGCCTCGCCGCCTTCGGCGCCGCCTATGATCGGGCGCGCGGCATCGCGAGTGCGCCTTCGAGCGACAAGACTGCAGAACCGGCGGCCGCTGAAACCGGCTCGGGCGCGGCGACAGAAGTCAGCGGTCCGGAAAGGCTGTTGAAGGGCTGGCAACAATTGGCGGCGCGCGTCGCCGCGCTGCCTGTGCCCGTGCGCGACATGGCGCTTCGCGGCCTCAGGAAAGTGGTCGACTATCAGGACATCGCCTATGGCGGCGAGTATCTCGACCGGCTCGACCGGGCGGTCGTCCTGGACAATGCCGGACATGACTACGCGCTGTCGATCGCCGCCGCCAAGCATCTGGCCAACGCCATGTGCTACGACGACATGATCCGCGTCGCCGACCTGAAGACGCGCTCGAGCCGCGACCGACGCGTACGCCGCGAGGTCGGCGTCAAGGACGGCTCCGTGCTGCAGGTGACCGAATATTTCCATCCGCGCATTGAGGAATTCTGCGGCACGCTGCCGGCCGGGCTCGGCAGCTACATCGAAAGCCGGCCGAAGCTCGCTGCCTTCCTCGACCGCCGCATCAACCGCGGCCGCCATATCCGAACCGACAGTTTTGCCGGCTTTGCCGCATTGTGGTTCATCGGCGGCCTGCGCCGCTGGCGCCGCCGCCTGCTGCGCCACAAGGTCGAGACCGCCCATCTCGAGCGCTGGTATGCGCTGGCGCTCGGCCAGGTCGGCCAGGACTACGCGCTTGGCACGGAGATCCTCAACTGCCGCCGGCTGATCAAGGGTTACAGCGACACTCATGCCCGCGCACAGTCGAAATTCGACCGGGTGCTGTCGGCGCTCGACCTAGTCAAGGGCCGCCCGGACGCCGCCGACTGGATCAGGCGCCTGCGCGAAGCCGCGCTGAAGGACGAAAAGGGCGACATGCTCGACGGCGCGCTGAAGACGGTGGCGTCGCTGGGCGACACCTCGCCGAGCTGAGGCGCTCGTTCAACCCCGGCTGCAACTCAGTCTGTCGTCCATGTCGCCTTCGGCGCGGCAGTCTGCAGGGCAATTCTCAGGCCAATGATCTCAGCGATCGCAGCCTCCAGCACCAGGACGATCGTTTCCTTCGCCACATCATCGAAATTTTCGGCGACATAGCTCAGGTCGCTTAGGACATCGTCTTCCTCTTCCATGATTTTCTCCCCCTGTTGAACGTCAGGCCGGAACGGCCGACGATGAGATGGGCTTTGGGCTGGATCGATGGAACGCGTTTCTTTCACGCTATCATCACGGAAGTGAGGCTATCCAGCCCGCTTCGCTAGGTCTTGCCGCCGCCTTGGTTGTCTGCCTGTTTTGTAGTCTTCATGCCTATGGCAGCAGCAAACATATCGGCTCCGGGACAAATAACGCCCGCGCTGCCGCGATGCGGCATCATCGCGTCATCTGCCGCGCGGCGGGGTCGTGTTGGCAATGCTCGCCCTCATCTCGGCGGCGTCAGCTTTTCCACTCGGCTGAGTGCTGGATGAAGGAGGCGCGCGGGATATGTGTTTTGGTGCCGCTTAGGTGACTCGAACACCTGACCCCATCATTACGAATGATGTGCTCTACCAACTGAGCTAAAGCGGCCCGGGAAGCCGAGCTTCCAAGATGGGCTGCGTGATAGACGCAACCGGCCGCGAATTCAAGATGGCAGCCGCGATTTCAGGACGAGGCAATTCGTGCCGCCTCCGGCCGGGCGCAAGGGCAGCCGCCGCGCGGATCTACCATCGGCCGCGTGATGCCGCGTCGGCACGCCGCGCGACCGCCACGTTGGCCGTGACCGGAAAATCAGCGAAAAATGTTGATTCCTTTACCGAAAACCACCGAAATCGGTTTTGTACCCCTCGGCAAGGCAGAATGCGGCCGCTCGCTTGTTGATTGATTGGTCGCCTGCGGCTAACGATCATGACAATGTGAGTGAAATTGCAGAGGGAATTCGCTTGGACGCGATCGAAAAAGCGATCCGCAACGCCTTCGAGAAAGGCAATGCCGACGACCGGGCGTTTCGCGAGCGGGTCTATCGATCGGCTTTCGCGGCACTCGACCGTGCCCTGCAGGCCAATCCAAACGTCACCGTGGAAGTCGCCATCAAGCGCCGCAAGGCGGTCCAGGCGAAGATCACCGAAATCGAATCGGAATTCCTGCCGGCGGTTGCCGACGTCGCCGCGCCGACCGACAGTTTGGAGACAGCACCGGCGGTGGAGCCTCCGGCTGAAACCGAAGCTGAAGCCGAGCCCGCGCCGTCGCCTGACATCGTCGTTGACGGTCCGGCGCAGTCGCCCGAATCCGATGCGCCCCGGTCACGCGTCCTGCCGGTCGTCCCCGACATCATGCCCGACGCGCCTGTTCCCGAGGCGCCGGTGATCGACATGGGGGCCTCGGCTCCGACCGAAGCCGAAATCGACGACGCGGAAGTGACGCCCGACCGCGACGACCGGCGGGCGAGGCGGCGGCGCCTGCCTTTGACCGCGATCTTCTTCGGTGTGACGCTGCTCGCAGCCGCCGGCATCGGCCTCTATTTCGCCAACCAGACCGGCGTCTTCAAATCGGCGACCGAGCTCGACACGGCGCCGCCGGAAGCGCCGCCAACGGTCGATGGCGATGATTTCACGCCGGACGACACCGCTTCGCCGCCGAAGCAGGGCGAGCAGGACCAGGCGCGCGACTGGATCAACGTTTTTTCGCCGGGCGACCCGACGCAGGTCAATGCACCGTCGGACGCCAAGGCCGACGTCATCCAGGACGAAAGCGGTTCCTTCCTGCGCATCCGTTCGGGTGCATCCGGCTCGGCCATCAGCTTCGACGTCGGGCAAGGCGTGCTGGAAAAGCTCGCCGGCAAGCATGCCACATTCGACATCATCGCACGCTCCGAGGAGGGCCAGGAGACGCAGATTTCCGTCGACTGCAATTTCGGCGAACTCGGCGACTGCGGCCGCAAGCGCTATGCGGTCGGTCGCGAGCGCAATGAATATCTGTTCGACGTGCGTCTTCCCGACAAGCGTCCGGGGGCTGCCGGGACCATCGCCATCAATTCCGACTTCGACAAGCAGGGCAAGTCGGTCGACATCTACGAGATCCGCGTCTCGATTGCGCCTTGATATCCACGCACCGGGCAATCGCTTCAAGTTTGCGCCGCCCCTCATCGCCCTGCCGGGCACTTCTCCCCGTTTAGTGACGGGGAGAAGGGGCCTTCGCCAGGGATTTCGCCAATCTGCAGCGTTGCAAAGAGGCGCCGAGGTTGCGGCCAGCCTTCTTCTCCCCGTCACTATACGGGGAGAAGGTGCCGGCAGGCGGATGAGGGGCAGCGCAAACCTGTGGTGATTGCTCGGTATTCGGACTAACTGTCGAGCAGTGCCTGCAGCGTCTCGATGCGGTCGGCTTCGGCCGCCGGCTTGTCCCAGCGCAGCCGCGAAATGCGCGGAAAGCGCATGGCAACGCCGGATTTGTGCCGCGTCGAGCGGTTGAGGCCTTCGAACGCCACCTCCAGTACGAGGCCTTGTCTGCGGTCGGCACGTACCGAGCGCACCGGGCCAAAGCGCTCGATCGTGTTGTCGCGGACATATTTGTCGATCTGCCTCAGTTCCTCGTCGGTGAAGCCGAAATAGGCTTTTCCCACCGGCACCAGCTCTTCCGATCCTTCCGGCCCGGACCAGACGCCGAATGTATAATCGGAATAGAAGCTCGAGCGCTTGCCGTGGCCGCGCTGGGCATACATCAGCACCGCGTCGACGGTGTGCGGATCGCGCTTCCATTTGAACCACGGGCCCTTCGGCCGCCCGGCCACATAGGGCGAATCCCAGCGCTTCAGCATGACGCCTTCGATGACCGGATGCAGCGGCTTGCGGCGCAATTCCTCCAGCGCCTGCCAGTCGGTGAATTCGACCAGTGGCGACAGATCGAAGCGGCTCGGATCGAGTGTCCTCACAAAAGCCTCGAGCCGGCCGCGCCGTTCGCGGAAGGGAAGTCCGCGCACATCCTCGTCACCAATCTGCAGCGCATCGTAGCAGCGCATGAAGGCGGGGTATTGCTGCTGGATCTTGGGTGACACGCTCTTGCGGTTCAGCCGCTGCTGCAGGTCCGAGAAGGTGCCCGTCGCCTGCCTGGGGTCACCGACCAGAAGCTCGCCGTCGAGGGCGCCGGAAAAATCCATCGCCTCGGCAAGGTCCGGAAAGGCGCCGGAGACATCGTCGCCGGTGCGCGAATAGAGCCGGCGAATGCCGCCTTCGCAAACCGCCTGGACGCGGATGCCGTCCCATTTCCATTCGGCCGCGTAGTCGGCCGGGTCGAGCTTTTCGAGGTCGCCGTCACCGACGGCATTCGACAGCATCACTGGCCTGAACAGCGCCAGCGCCGTTTTCCTGGGTTTTTCCGCCTTGCCCTCCAGCCAGGCAAACAGCGCCGTATAAGGCGGCGTCAGCCCGTGCCAGAGTTCCTCGATCTCGGCGACATCGACCTTGCCGAAATCGGCCAGCGCCTGCTTGGCCAGCCGCGCCGAGACGCCAATGCGCAGGCCGCCGGTGACCAGCTTTATGATGGCAAAGCGCGCCGACGTGCTGGCGCTGTCGAGCAGCCGGGCCAGCACCTGCGGCCCATCGGAACGGCTCGCCGCCTGCAGCTTGGCCACCACTTCGGCCAGGGTCGGCTCGTGGTTCGCAATGTCGACCGGCGCTTGCGGCCAGACCAGCGAGACAGTCTCGGCCAGGTCGCCGACATAGTCGTAGGAATAGCCGAACAGCACCGGATCCATGCGCTCGATCACCAGCGTGCGCAGCATCGCCGGCTTGACCGCGGCGATGGACAGATCGCCGGTGATGGCCGCCAGCGCCAGCCCGCGGTCCGGATCCTCGACGTTGCGGAAATAGTCGGTCAAAAGCGTCAGCTTGCCATTGCGCGACGGCGTCAGCACCAGCCGGTCGAGAAGCTCGGCGAAGCGGTTCATGGGAGGGGCGCCAAGGGTGGAAGCCTGCGATCCTTCGCGCCCCCCTCTGTCCTGCCGGACATCTCCCCCACGAGGGGGGAGATTGGAAGTCGCCACTGGTTTCGCCAATCTCCAGCGTTGAGGGAACGAGCGCGGCGCCGAGGCTGCCGATCTCCCCCCTCGTGGGGGAGATGGCCGGCAGGCCAGAGGGGGGCGCGACAGAACGCTATACCGGCGATTTCCACCATCAATCGCCCTCGTCCTCATAACCGACGAGATGCAGCGGCCTGGCGGCGATGCCTTCGAGTTCGCACCAGCGCACCAGCGCCTCCTCGCGGCCATGCGTCACCCAGATTTCCTCGGCGCCAGTCTCCTTGATCGTCGCCGTCAGTTCGTCCCAGTCGGAGTGATCGGAGATGATCAGCGGCAGCTCGACGCCGCCCTGCTTGGCGCGCTGGCGAATGCGCATCCAGCCCGAGGCGAAGCACGACATCGGATCGGGAAAACGCCGCGCCCAGCGATCGGCGAAGGCGGATGGCGGGCCGATGACGATGGCGCCGGCAAAGTCGCTTTTTTGGCCGGTCTCGACGGTCGCCGGTTCCAATGTGCCGAGATCGACGCCCTGGCTCTGGTAGTACTCGCTGAGCTTGGCCAGCGCGCCATGGATGTAGATCGGCTCTTCGTAGCCGGCATCGCGCAGCAGGCGCATGACGCGCTGCGCCTTGCCGAGCACATAGGCGCCGACCAGATGCGTGCGCTCGGGAAACTGCTCGGTCGATCTCAGCAGCCGGGCAATCTCTTCGCAATCGGGCGGGTGGCGAAACACCGGCAGGCCGAACGTCGCCTCGGTGATGAAGACGTCGCATTTGAGCGGCTCGAACGGCTCGCAGGTCGCATCCTTCTGGCGCTTATAGTCGCCCGACGCGACGATGCATGTGCCCTGATGCGCCACCTTGATCTGCGCCGAGCCCAGCACATGGCCGGCCGGGTGAAAGCTGACAGTGACGCCGTCGAACGCGATGGTCTCGCCGAGCACGGCGGCTTGCGTCGTTCCGGCAAAACCTTCGCCGTAACGCAGCGCCATAATATCGAGCGTCTGCTGCGTCGCCATCACCGAGCGGTGGCCGGAGCGGGCATGGTCGGAATGGCCATGCGTGATCAGCGCCCGGTTGACCGGCCGCACCGGGTCGATGAAGAAATCGCCGGGCGGACAATACAGCCCTTCCGGCCGGGGATGAAGCAGGTCGCTGGCGCGCATGGCCCCAAGATAGGCGCTAATTCCGGCGCGGGAAGCCTGTTGTAAGTCACTGCTGACTCCAGCATAGAGCGCAAGCCGGCTGCAAACACCCGGCGGAACCCGACCACATGAAACCGCTCCAGACCTCGTCCGGCGATTTGACCGCCGACCGCCGCGCCGACTATGCCGAAATGCTCTATGCATCCGGCGATCATGCGGCAGCGGCGGAATTGCTGCTCGGCGCGCTCGAACTGGCGCCGCACTGGGCGGCCGGCTGGTTCCGCCTCGGCGAGATGCAGGAAGCAGCGGGCGCGCCCGATCTCGCCGCGCAGGCCTGGACGACGGCACTGCGGCTCGACCCGGCGGACAGGCTCGGCGCGGTGCTCAAGCTGCAATTGATCGGCAGGGCAGCGGCGGCCCAGGCGCCGCCCAGCGCCTTTGTCGAGACGCTCTACGACCACTATGCCGGGAGCTTCGAGGGTGAGCTGGTCGACAGGCTCGGCTATCGTCTGCCCGAATGCCTCGATCGCGCCATCCGGGCAGCACGGCCGGGCCGGTTTTCGCTGGTGCTCGATCTCGGCTGCGGCACCGGCCTCATGGGCCAGAAGCTGCGGCCGATAGCGGATCGGCTGGAGGGTTACGACATCTCGGCCGGCATGCTGAGGCAGGCGCGCGCCAAAGGTGTCTACGATCTGCTCGTCAAGGCGGACCTGCAGGAGTTTTCCTATTCTGGCCCGAAAGCCGATCTGGTTACGGCGGCCGATGTGTTCATCTATGTCGGCGCACTCGACAAGGTGGTGAACAAGATTGCCGGAATGCTTGCCGGCGGCGGTTTGTTTGCGTTCTCCGTCGAGACGCTCGCCGGCGGCGACTCGTCTGGCAGCGGCGATTTCGCCTTGCTGCCGTCCCGCCGCTACGCGCATTCGCAAAGCTATGTAGAGCGGGTTCTGGACGCCAACGGCTTTTCGGTCCTGTCGCTGCAGGCAACGATTATCCGGCAGGATCGCCGCGAACCGGTCGAAGGGCTGGCCGTCGTGGCAAGCTTGCTTTCCGGCAGCGTAAAATCTGGCTAAGACTCCTGCCGCCGCGCAGGAGAGCGGCAGCTGCGAAAGACAAGGAGCACGTTCATGCGCTGGAACATGATGGTCTTGGCGTCTTGCCTGGCGATGGCCGGCTGCGTCGGCAATTCGATGTCCGAACGGCAGGACGAAAACGTCCAGTCCTCGCTGCTATACGACAAGGTGCCTTGCGATCAATTGCTGGCGCAACGAAACGGCCTGGCGCAGCAATATCATTTGCCGGTAGACGCCAAGCCGTCCTTCTCCAACCCGGCGACGGGCTTTGGGCCGTTCACGCCGGATATGCGCTCAAAAGCCAAGCGTGACGCCGACCAGGCAAGCGGCAAGATCGACGCCATGAACCGGTCGATCAGCCGCCGCGAATGCGGCAAGCCGGCCAAGCAGAACAAGCTCGGCCTGACCTGACCGGATCCTAATCCGCCACCTTCCATTGCTCGCGCGAGGCGCTGGCGGGATAGACGCCGAGGATGCGCATTTCGCGCGAGAAAAAGCGCAACTCGTCGAGTGCCAGCTTCACCAGCGGATCGTCGGGATGGCCCTCTATGTCGGCGTAGAACAGCGTCGCCGTAAACGCGCCGAGCTGGTAGCTTTCCAGCTTGGTCATGTTGATGCCGTTGGTGGCGAAGCCGCCCATCGCCTTGTAGAGCGCGGCAGGCACGTTGCGGACGCGGAAGATGAAGGTCGTCATCATCCTGGCGTCGGCGGAGGGGCGTTCGGCCCATTGCTTGTTCTTGGTCAGCACGACGAAGCGGGTAACGTTGCTGTCGGTGTCCTCGACATTCTCTTCGATGATATCGAGCCCGTAGAGCGTCGAGGCCAGCGCCGGCGCCAGCGCGGCCATGGTGCGGTCCTTCATTGCGGCGACCATCTTGGCGGCGCCCGCCGTGTCGCCGGCAACCGTCCCCTTCCAGCCGTTCTTGCGGATGTATTTGCGGCATTGGCCGAGCGCGTGGATGTGGCTGTGCACGGTCCTGATCTCGTCGCGGCTGACGCCGGGCAGCACCATGAGCTGGAAGTGGATCGGCAGGAAATATTCGCCGATGATATGCAGCTTCGATTCCGGCAAGAGGTGATGGATGTCGGCGACGCGGCCGGCAATGGTGTTCTCGATCGGGATCATGGCCAGATCGGCCTTGCCGGTCTCGACCGCGTTGAAGGCGTCCTCGAAGGTCGGGCACGGCAACGGCTCCATCGACGGGAACATGTTGCGGCAGGCAGTGTCGGAATTGGCGCCCGGCTCGCCCTGGAAGGATATTTTGTTGGTCTTTTCAGGCATGCGCAGAGTCTCGGGAATTGGGGGGAAGAATTTCTTAGTTGGAAAGGAGCGCCCTGGCGCGTTCGAGATCGTCCGGCGTATCGACGCCAAGCGGCACCGACTGCACGATCTCCGCATCGATGCGCATGCCGGCCTCCAGCGCCCGCAACTGCTCCAGCCGCTCGCGGCGCTCCAGCGGCGACGGCCTCAGCGCAACGAAGCGCTCGAGTGCGGCGCGGCGATACGCATAGAGGCCGATATGATGGTAGAGCGAGCCTTCGCCCCACGGTGCGGTGGCGCGGGTGAAATAGAGCGCCCTGAGCCTCGTCGCCGAGAGTGGCGAGCCGACCAGCTTGACGACGTTCGGATTGGTCTTTTCCTCGTCGCGGACGATCTCGACGCAGAGCGTGGCGATGTCGACCGCTGCGTTCTCGAAAGGCTTCAGCGCGGCGCCGATAATAAGGGGGTCGATGGTCGGCAGATCGCCCTGCACATTGACGATCGTCTCGACCGTCTTGCCAGGGTCAAGAATGGTCAGCGCTTCGAAGATGCGGTCGGAACCCGTTTCGTGGTCCGCCCGCGTCATCACCGCCTCGAAATCATGCGCGCGTACCGCCTCCGCAACGCCTTGCGTATCGGTGGCGACGACCACCCGGCCGAGCCCCGCCTCGGCGGCGCGGCGGGCGACGTGGACGATCATTGGAGTGCCGGCAATGTCGGCCAGCGGCTTGCCCGGCAGGCGGGTCGAGGCCATGCGGGCCGGGATCAGGATGAGCGTGGACATGAGGCGGGCAGGGGCTCGAAAAAGAGGAGGACAAAAGTGGCAAAAGGTCTCACTGGCAGCGCCCTTATAGGTGTTGCAACGCCGGAGCAAAAGACCTAGTTTCCGCGCGATTTGACCGCCTCGCAGGGTGGTTCACGATACCGACGGACGGAGTGGACGGATCGGTCCGCCGGAAAAGGGAGCCTGGGGCGTATGGATTCCAACGAAGTCAACAAGCTGCTCGCCGCTTTCCTCGGCACGGTGTTCATTGTCTTTTCCGTTGGCATCGTGTCCGACGCGCTGTTTGCCTCTCCAGCGCCGGAAAAGCCCGGCTTCGCCATCGAGGCGACCGAGCCCGCCGAAGGCGGCCCGGCCGCTCCCGCCGCGGAGGCCAAGCCGATCGCCGAGCTGCTGACCACCGCCAACGCCGAAGCCGGCGCCGCCATCTTCAAGAAATGCCAGGCGTGTCATTCCGGCGAAAAGGGCGGCCCCAACAAGGTCGGGCCCGATCTGTGGGACATCATCGACCGTCCGGTCGCCGAGCATGAGGGCTTTGCCTATTCTGCCGGCATGAAAGAGTTCTCCAAGGGCGGCAGCGAGAAGTGGACCTACGACAACCTGAACCACTTCATCACCTCGCCGAAGAAGTTCGTGAAGGGCACGGCGATGGGCTTCGCCGGCCTGCCGAAAGATGAGGACCGCGCCAACGTCATCGCCTATCTGCGCACGCTGTCGGACAATCCGAAGCCGCTGCCGGCACCCGGCGCCTCGGCCGAGAACGCGCCCGCCAAGCCGGCCGAAGGTGCAGCCCCTGCCAAGCCGGCAGAAGGCGCGGCGCCAGCCGCTCCGGCCGCACCCGCAAAATAACAAAACTGTAATGACATAATCCTTGAAAAAGCCGGGTTCAGCCCGGCTTTTTCGTTAGGAAAAATGCATATGCGACGACAAAGCCGCTCGGTTGCGGTTTTCAGCGGCGCCAAATGATCTAGATTGGGCCCAGACGCTATGGTGACGGCGCTATATCGCGAAGAGGAGAACGCATGACGGTTGGCCGAGCGCGGACGCTTCTGAAATCGGTGCTGATGCTGGCTGCTTTTGCCGGCGGCCTGCAGGCGGCCTTCGCGGACGAATGGCGCACGACCTCGTCGCTGATCGGCGAATCCAAATACGGCGACAATTTCAAACACTACGATTATGTCAATCCAGATGCACCAAAGGGCGGCACGCTGAATTCGGTGGCGCCCGGCACGTTTGACAGCTTCAATCCCTACATCGTCCAGGGTTCTGCCGCCGCTGGCTTCGTCCCTTTTGGCGGCGGTCTGCTCTACGACACGCTAATGGAGCAGGCGACCGACGAAGGCAGCACCAGCCATTCGCTGGTCGCTGAAGCCTATAAATATCCGGCCGATTATTCCTCGGCGACCTACCGGCTCGATCCGCGGGCGAAGTGGCATGACGGTCAGCCGATTACCGTCGACGACGTGATCTGGTCGTTCCAGGTGCTAAAGGCCAACAGCCCGCAATACAGCCGTTATTTCGAGAACGTTACCGATGCGGTCGCAATCTCCGATCGAGAGGTCGAGTTCCATTTCAGCCAGAAGGGCAATCGCGAACTGCCCAAGATTCTCGGCGATCTCGTCGTACTGCCCAAGCACTGGTGGGAAGGCAATGACGCCAACGGCAAGAAGCGCGACGTCACCCGGCCGACGCTGGAGCCGCCGCTGGGTTCGGCCGCCTACAAGATCGCCAGCTTCAAGCCAGGTTCGGAAATTGTATGGCAGCGCGTGCCTGACTATTGGGCCGCCAAGTTGCCAGTGAAGATCGGCCGAGAGAATTTCGACACGAAGCGGTACACCTACATCCTCGATGAGAACGCGGCTTGGCAGGCTTTCACCAAGGGTGGGCTTGAGGATATCAACGCGGAAAACAGCTCCAGACGCTGGTCGACGGCGTATAATTTTCCCGCGATCAAGCAAGGCGACGTCATCAAGAGGGAGTACAAGACCGAGTCGCCCGAGCCGATGCAGGGTTTCGCGCTTAATCTGCGACGTCCGCAGTTTCAGGATCGACGCATACGCGAGGCGTTGACCGACGTGCTCGATTTCGAAAGCATGAATCGTACGCTGTTCTTCGGTCTTAACACCCGCACGAGCAGCTATTTCCAGGGCACCGACCTGGCGTCCAGCGGCCTGCCGAAAAGCAAGGAGCTGGAGATTCTCGAGCAATATCGTGACAAGCTGCCGCCTGAAGTGTTCACCGAGGAATTCAAACTGCCGGTCTACGACACGCCGCAGGCGGAGCGTAAATACCTGAAGTCCGCGGTCGACCTGTTCGCCAAGGCTGGTTGGGTCATCAAGGGCGGCAAAATGGTCAATGCCCAAACGGGCCAGCAATTCAAGCTGGAGATCCTGGGACGGGACCCGACAGACGAAGTCATCGCAAATCCCTACGTCGATAATTTGCGAAGGATCGGTATTGATGCCGCACTTCGCATTGTTGACCCCAGTCAATATGTGAACCGCACCCGCAGCTTCGACTTCGACATGGTGACGGGGATCTTCCCACAGTCGGATTCGCCCGGCAACGAGCAACGCGACTTCTGGAGTTCAAAAGCCGCCGACGCACCTGGCTCACGCAATCTGATGGGCATTAAGGATCCGATTGTCGACGCGCTGGTCGACCGCGTTATCTACGCCACCGACCGCGACGATCTGGTTGCTGCCACCCATGCGCTCGACCGAGTTCTATTATGGAACTACTATGTCGTGCCGCAATGGCACAGGCCGGTGGTCTGGCTGGCCTACTGGAACAAGTTCGGCATGCCTGAAAAGCAGCCTGCCTATTTAGGCGTGGACACGGATTCCTGGTGGATCGATCCGGTCAAGGAAAAGGCGCTGGCGGCCAAATACAAGAGTGGCAATTGATGGCGGCGCTGCCCCGTCGCGACTTCCTCGCCCTGGGCGGTGCCGCCGCGGCAGCTGCATTGCTGCCCGGCCGGGCTTTCGCCACGATCCCGACCGGCGTGAAACTGCACGGCCTGTCCGCCTTCGGCGATCTCAAATACGCGCCGGATTTCAAGCATTTCGACTATGTCAACCCGGACGCTCCCAAGGGCGGCCGGATGAATTTCGCCCCGCCGAACGCTACCTTCAATCAAAGCTTCCTGACTTTCAACACGTTGAACTCGCTGGTGTTAAAGGGGGATTCGCCGCCGCGCACCGAGCTCTGTTTCGATTCGCTGATGACAAGCGCACTTGACGAGCCGGATGCGGTCTACGGCCTGCTTGCCGAATCCGTTACCTTGTCGCAGGACCGCAATGGCTTCCGCTTCAGCCTGCGGCCACAAGCCCGCTTCCATGACGGCTCGCCGCTAACCGCGGAGGACGTTGCCTTCGCATTGAACCTCTACAAAGAGCGCGGACATCCGAATCTTTCCCAACCGCTGCGGCATATGACGGATGCGGTCGCAATCGATCCGCTTACAGTCAGCCTTGCCTTCAACGGCCAACAGTCCGCGCAGAATATCCTCGCCATCGTTGTTATGCCGATCGTGTCGAAAGCCTTCTACACGGCCAACGATTTCGACGCCTCGACGTTAACCCCACCGCTTAGCTCCGGACCATACAGGGCGGGACGGGTCGCGGCGGGGCAGACTGTCGAATATGAACGCGTCGCCGATTATTGGGGCCGCGATCTGGCCGTGAACCGCGGGCTTAATAATTTCGACCGCATCCGCATCGATTTCTATCTTGATCGCCAGGCAGCGTTTGAAGCTTTCAAGAAAGGGGACACGCATTTTCGCGAAGAATTCACATCGCGGGTGTGGGCGACCGGTTACGACTTTCCGGCGCTGAAGGATGGCAGGGTCATCAAACGCGAATTTCCCGGCGAGAAATCGCCCTCCATGCAGGCTGTCGCGCTGAACCAGCGCCGTCCGCAATTCCGCGACATACGCGTGAGACGGGCAATCGCCTATTGCTTCGACTTCGAATGGACCAGGCGGGTGCTGTTTTTCGGCGCCTACGAGCGTTCGCAATCGAACTTCGAACGATCGGATTACAAGGCCGAGGGCCTACCCTCGCCCCAGGAACTGAAACTGCTGGAGCCATTTCGAGCCGAGTTGCCGCCGGAGACCTTTGGCGAACCGGTGATGCAACCCGTCTCCGACGGTTCTGGCCATGACCGTAAGTTGCTGCGCGAGGCTTCGAGGCTGCTTGCCGAAGCCGGCTGGAAGCGAGCGGGCAATTTCGTCGTCAACGATAAAGGCGAGCGGCTGCGGGTGGAAATGCTGGCCGAGGACGAGGGCCTGGTTCGCATGTTGGCGCCCTGGTCCGAGAATATGAAGGCGATTGGCATCGACGCTTCGGTCCGGCAGGTCGATTCGACGCAATTTGAAGCGCGGCAGAGCAATTTCGACTTCGACTTCAATATGCTCGCATGGTTGATCGGGGCGACGCCCACCACCGACGGTTTAGAGATCCTCTATGCTTCGCGGATGGCCAAAACGCCGGGGATGCGCAACTATCCAGGTACGGAAAGCAAAGCCATCGACGCGCTGATCGAGGCAGCCGGCAAGGCGCAGACCCGCATCGAACTCGTCACCGCGCTCAATGCCCTCGATCGGGTCTTGCGCGCGCGGCTCGACTGGATTCCAACATATTATCAGGCGAATCACCGAGCGGCCTATTGGGACATGTTCGGCTTTCCCGCTCAGAAGCCGGATTACGGCTTTCCGGTCGAGACGTTGTGGTGGTTCAACAAAGACAAGGCGGCACAGATTGGCAAAGCCTGAGATTTTCGCACAAGCGAGGCAGAGGGCCTGATGGGCGCCTATATACTGCGCCGCATCCTGTTGATGATCCCGACCCTGTTCGGCATCATGGCGGTGTCATTTGCCGTCATCCAGTTTGCTCCGGGCGGGCCGGTCGAGCAGGTCATCGCCAGACTGACCAACCAGGGCGGCAGCGATCGCCTCGGCGGCGGCGGGGGTGATGCCGGCGGCGCCAATTTCGATGTGGCCGGCGACGTCGGCTCGAAATATCGCGGCGCGCAAGGGCTCGATCCGGAATTCATCAAGAAGCTGGAGAAACAATTCGGCTTCGACAAGCCGCCGCTCGAGCGCTTCGGCATGATGCTGTGGAACTATCTCCGTTTCGATTTCGGCGACAGCTATTTCCGCGACATATCGGTGCTCGACCTGATCCTGGAAAAGATGCCGGTGTCGATCTCGATCGGGCTATGGATCACGCTTTTGTCCTATTTGATCTCGATCCCGCTTGGCATCCGCAAGGCAGTCAAGGACGGCTCCACCTTCGATGTCTGGACCAGCGGCGTCGTCATCGTCGGCTACGCCATTCCGGGTTTCCTGTTCGGCATATTGCTGATGGTGCTGTTTGCCGGCGGCTCGTTCTGGGACTGGTTTCCGTTGCGCGGAATCACCTCGGACAATTGGGACCAATTGTCATGGCCGGCGCGGATCGGCGACTATTTCTGGCACATGACCTTGCCGTTGACGGCGCTGGTGCTGTCGGCCTTCGCCACGACGACGCTTTTGACCAAGAATTCCTTCCTCGAGGAAATCCGCAAGCAATATGTGGTCACCGCCCGCGCCAAGGGCCTGTCGGAACGGCGGGTGCTCTACGGCCACGTCTTTCGCAACGCCATGCTGATCGTCATCGCCGGCTTCCCCGGTGCCTTCATCTCGGCCTTCTTCACCGGTTCGCTGCTGATCGAGAACATCTTTTCGCTCGATGGGCTCGGCCTGCTCGGCTTCAACTCGGTCGTGCAGCGCGACTATCCGGTGGTCTTCGCCAATCTCTACATCTTCTCGCTGCTTGGCCTGTTCGTCGGGCTGTTGTCCGACCTGATCTACACCTGGGTCGATCCGCGCATCGATTTCGAGCGGAGAGACGTCTGATGGCGCAGGCCACAGCCGAAACGGCGCCGGCACGGATCGCGCGGCCCTTTCTGTCGCCGCTTAACCAGCGGCGCCTGCAGAACTTCAAGTCCAACCGGCGCGGCTACTGGTCGTTGTGGATCTTCCTGTTCCTGTTCGTGCTGTCGCTGGGTTCGGAACTGGTCGCCAACGACAAGCCGATCATCGCCTCCTACAAGGGCGAGATCCTGTTTCCCGTCCTGGTCGCCTATCCCGAGGAGAAGTTCGGCGGCTTCTATGCGGTCACCGACTACCGCGACCCGGTCATCCAGGACGAGATCAATGCCAATGGCTGGATGATCTGGCCGCCGGTGCGCTACTCCTACCAAACCGTCAACAACTCCATTCCAGAGGCAGCACCGACAAAGCCGTCCTGGCTCTACGACAAGAAAACGCGCTGCAACCAGTATCCGAAAGGCGAGGCGGACCCCAATTGCATCGTCGGCAACTGGAACTGGCTCGGCACCGACGACCAGGCCCGCGACGTGCTGGCGCGCGTCATCTACGGGTTCAGGGTCTCGGTGCTGTTCGGCCTGATCCTGACCGCCGGCTCGGCGCTGATCGGCGTGGCGGCCGGCGCCTTGCAGGGCTATTTCGGCGGCTGGACCGACCTTCTGTTCCAGCGCTTCATCGAGATCTGGTCGGCCATCCCGGTGCTGTATCTGCTCTTGATCGTCGCTGCCATCCTGCCGCCCGGCTTCTTCATCCTGCTCGGGCTGATGCTGCTGTTTTCCTGGGTGGCGCTGGTCGGCGTGGTGCGGGCCGAGTTCCTGCGCGCCCGCAACTTCGAATATGTCAATGCGGCGCGCGCGCTCGGCGTGTCCAACATCACCATCATGTTCCGGCATCTGCTGCCCAATGCCATGGTGGCGACGCTGACCTTCCTGCCCTTCCTGCTCAGCGGCTCGATCTCGACGTTGACCTCGCTCGACTATCTCGGCTTCGGCCTGCCGCCCGGCTCCGCCTCGCTCGGCGAGCTGTTGAAGCAGGCGCAGCGCAATCTCAACGCGCCATGGCTCGGCATTTCCGGCTTCGTCGTCATCTCGCTGATGCTGTCGCTGTTGGTCTTCGTCGGCGAGGCCACGCGCGACGCCTTCGATCCGCGCAAGACGTTCAGATGAGGGCGATGCGGGCTGGCATTCGGCATGTTATATTCCCGAGAATGGCAATCCGGACAAAAGCGGACGTATCCTCAAGGCGTTGGGGAAGGAAAGGGTTATGAATAGGGTCATCCTTGAACACTACCCGGCATCGAAGCTCCCGGATGAACTGCGAAAAGGCATAGCTCCGAGCGCTTCGGTCAAAGTGACAGTGGAAGAGGAGGCCAACAGGCCTCTTGGCCGCGAACAATTGCTTGAACTCATGCGGAATGCTCAGGCCAACGCGCCGGGAACAAGCCTCGACGAGGCTGTCGCGCGTGTTCGTGCCCTCCGCGATGAGTGGGAGGATTGATGGCTGCAGTCCGGATTTATGTCGATACCAACATTTTCATCTATGCCTTTGAAAACAACGATGCGCTTGCAAAAAAACTGCTTCAGGTCATTTCACTGAACGAGGGCAGAAAGCAGCCTTTCCTGACGACGAGTGAGATCGTCCTCGCAGAGTTGATGGTCGATCCCTTGAGAAAGAACAATGAGCGACTGATCGAACTCTACGACAATATATCAATCGGCAACGCGTTCATCTCAATTGGGGCGGTAACTCGCGAGGTTCTCTGGCACGCAGCACAGTTGCGTTCGGAATTCGTTTCCTTGAGATTACCGGACGCGATCCATCTCTCCACAGCGATGCACTTCGGCTGCACCCAATTTCTGAGTGCGGACACGAGATTGAAAGAGACCTATTCTATCGCACCAAATCGTCTCGTCCCCCCTCAAATGGCAGCCAAAATTTCGATCATACGACCGGAAATTTCCGCCTTGGACAGGGTTGTCGCGGAAGTCGAGCCATGACCGCCCCTCTCCTTTCCGTACAAGACCTCAGCGTCGCCTTCACGCAAGGCGGTAACCAGTCGATCGCCGTCGACCATATTTCCTTCGATCTCGCCAAGGGCGAGACGGTCGCGCTGGTCGGCGAGTCCGGCTCCGGCAAGTCGGTCACCGCGCTGTCGGTGCTGAAGCTGCTGCCCTATCCGACCGCCAGCCACCCGTCGGGAAAGATCCTGTTCCTCGGCGCCGACCTGCTTGCCGCGGACGAGAGAGACCTGCGCCGCGTGCGCGGCAACAAGATCACCATGATCTTCCAGGAACCGATGACGTCGCTCAACCCGCTGCACACGATCGAGCAGCAGATCGTCGAGGTGCTGAAGCTGCACCAGGGCCTGGGGGACCGCAAAGCCAAGGCGCGCACGCTGGAACTTCTACACGAGGTCGGCATCCGTGAACCGGAGAAACGGCTCGACGCCTATCCGCACCAGCTTTCCGGCGGCCAGCGCCAGCGCGTCATGATCGCCATGGCGCTGGCCAACGAGCCTGAACTGTTGATCGCCGACGAGCCGACGACGGCGCTCGACGTCACCGTCCAGGCGCAGATCCTCGAACTGCTCGCCGGCCTGAAAAGCCGCAAGAACATGTCGATGCTGTTCATCACCCACGATCTCGGCATCGTCAGGAAGATCGCCGACCGGGTCTGCGTGATGACCAAGGGCAAGATCGTCGAGACCGGCCCGACCAAGGAGATATTCGCCAATCCGCAGCACGCCTATACAAGGCATCTGCTTGCCGCCGAGCCGAAAGGCAAGCCGCCGGCGGCCAATGAAGCCGCCAAGCCGGTGATGGTCGGCAAGGACGTCAAGGTCTGGTTCCCGATCAAGAAGGGCTTCTTCCGGCGTACCGTCGACAATGTGAAGGCGGTCGACGGCATCGATGTCACCGTGCGGGCCGGACAGACGCTTGGCGTCGTCGGCGAATCCGGCTCAGGCAAGACGACGCTCGGCCTGGCGCTGGCCAGGATGATCTCGTCGACCGGGGCCATCCAGTTCAACGGACGCGGCATCGATCAGCTGTCCTTCAACGAAATGCGGCCGTTGCGGCGCGAGCTGCAGATCGTCTTCCAGGATCCGTTCGGCTCGCTCAGCCCGCGCATGTCGATCGCCGAGATCATCGAGGAAGGGTTGAAGATCCACGAGCCGAAACTGTCCCCCGATGCGCGCGACGAGCGCGTCGTCGACGTGCTGAAGGAAGTCGGCCTCGATCCGGCGACGCGCAACCGCTATCCGCACGAATTCTCCGGCGGCCAGCGCCAGCGCGTCGCAATCGCGCGCGCCATGGTGCTCAACCCGCGTTTCGTCATGCTGGACGAGCCGACCTCGGCGCTCGACATGAGCGTGCAGGCGCAGGTCGTCGACCTCTTGCGCAGCCTGCAGGCCAAGCACGACCTCGCCTACCTCTTCATCAGCCACGATCTGAGGGTCATCCGCGCGCTCGCCAACGAAGTCATCGTCATGCGCAATGGCAGGATCGTCGAAGCCGGACCTTCCGAGCAGATTTTTGGCAACCCGCGGACCGACTATACAAAGGCGTTGATCTCGGCCGCCTTCAAGATCGAAACGGCGCCGGTCGGCATCGTCAGCGAGTAGATTTTCGCCAGAGATCATGCGCAAAATCAAAACGCTGCCGCGCCCTTGCGCGTCGGGACGCGAACGCTGTTGGTAAAAAGGGAAAAACAATCCGCAATGGAAAAAGGCCGCATCCTGCTTGCCCTCACCGGTATCCATCCGCTGCGCTGGCGCGAGCTGCTGTCGGCGGAACGCGAAGTGGTGCTCGAGCCGAATGGCGCCGGCGATCCCTCGATCACCTACGCGGTGGTGTGGAAACAGCGGCCGAACCTGTTGTCGTCGCTGCCCAATCTGCGGGCCATCTTCTCGATCGGCGCCGGCGTCGACCACATCTTCGCCGATCCCACCTTGCCCGACGTACCGGTCGTCAAGGTGGTAGCCGACAACCTTACCCAGTACATGACCGAATACGTCGTCTGGCGGGTGCTCGACCACCATCGCCAGGGCATGCTCTACCGCGCCCAGCAGCAGAAGAAGATCTGGCACGAACCGCAGCAGCGGCCGGCCGGCGACATCTCGGTCGGCATCATGGGGCTCGGCACGCTTGGCCGCGCCGCGGCATCGGTGCTGTTGTCGCTCGGCTTTCCCGTTAATGGCTGGTCGCGCAGCGACCGGCCGATGCAAGGCGTCTCGACTTACGCGGGCGAGGCCGGCCTGATCCCGTTCCTCAACGCCACCGACATCCTGGTGGTGCTGCTGCCGCTGACGCCACAGACGCACGGCATCATCAACCACGGCGTGCTGAAGGAGCTGCGCAAGCGCAACGGGCTCGGCGGCTCGGTGCTGATCAATGCCGGGCGCGGCAGGCTGCAGAAGGACGCCGACATTTTGCGCGCGCTGGACGACGGCACGCTGAAGGAAGCCAGCCTCGACGTGTTCGAGGTCGAGCCGCTGCCGAAGACCAGCCCGCTATGGAGCCACCCGAAAGTGTTCGTGACGCCGCACGCGGCGGCAACCTCCGATCCGGTCCACCTGGCGCCGATCATGCTGCGCCAGATGGATGCTTTCGAGCGCGGCGAAGCGCTGGAAAATGTGGTGGACCGCAACGCGGGATATTGATTTTCTAGAGCGCCGCTTCCCGGTCTCAGCCCCAGCCGAGCGGCACGTAGTCGATCTCCATAAACGCCGCGACCTCCGGGTTCCAGCGGTCGCGGACGAAGGCGACGTGGTCGGGATGGTCGTTGTAGCCGGAATAAGCCCGCTGATCGGCGAACTCCATCGAGAAGCCGAAGCGGTAGTCGTTCTTGGGGCTGACCTGCCGCAACTGCTCGAAATGCGTGACGCCCTTTATCGCCGTGAGGATCCTCTTGGCGTCGGTGAGGAACCTTTTTTCCTCGAGCGAATGCGGCGGGTGTTTCAGCGTGAACACGACGGTGTGACGGATCATTTTCTGCTCCTGCGATGTCGATCCTGCTATGCGCTGTCGGCCCAGGCGCGGATCAGGTTATAGGCGATCGCCCCCTTTGGCGGCGTCACCAGGCCGCCCGGATGCTCGCGGGCCAGCATCGAGAGCACCTCGTCGCGAAAGAACCAGCGGCAATCTTCCAGCTCGTTGAGGTCGGGCTGGATATCGTCGTTGAGCGGTTCGCCGAAGCAGCCGATCATCAGCGAATAGGGGAACGGCCAGGGCTGGCTGGCGTGGTAGACGACGCGGCCGAGCCTGATGCCGGCTTCCTCCAGCGTTTCGCGGCGCACCGCCGCCTCGATCGTCTCGCCCGGCTCGATGAAACCGGCGAGCGCCGAATACATGCCGGGCCCGAAATGCCGGCCGCGGCCGAGCAGGCATTTTTCGGGCGTCGCCGTCAGCATGATCGCCACCGGGTCGGTGCGCGGAAAGTGCTCTGTGCCGCAGGCCGGGCAATGCCGCTTGTAACCGCCCGCCCGCATCTCGGCTTCGGTGCCGCATTTGCTGCAGAAGCGATGGCTGGCATGCCAGGCGAGCAGCGCCGCCCCTTGCGCCAGCGCGCCGGCCGCCGCTTCGTCGATCAGCCCCTGCATATAGACCGAGCGATAGTCGATCGCCTTGATCGTCTCGGGAAGCTGCTCGGGCTCGACCCCGGCCGGCACCGCCAGCACCGGGCCGCTTTCGGAAAAACCGAGCAGGACGCCGTTTTCGAGTGATGCTTCGAGCGGCCGGCTTTCGGCCGCGCCGAACCAGGGATCGAATGCACCTTGCGCAAGCTTCAGATAGAGCCGGCCGCCACGCATCAGCAAAAGCCGCGCCGAGGGATCGGCGAGCGCCTTTTCGACGGAATCGTCGGCGCGGTTTTCGGACTGCCGATCGATAATGTTGCCGGCGAAACCGACGAACTGGCTCGGCTCGCGCAAGGGCGCGTCAAACAGGCGAAAGCTCATGCAGACTCGGGAAGGTTCAAGGTGGACACGGGAGAGGCTTATAGCGCTGCCTTGATCTTTTCCGCAAACTTGCGAAGGTCGGAGCGCTGATAGGGCTCGCGCAGGCCGTGCCCCCACACCGGACCGGGCCAGCCGGGATCGCCTTCCGAGCGCGCAATGACATGTACATGCAACTGGCGCACGATGTTGCCGAGTGCGCCGGTGTTGATCTTGGTGCAGCCGGTCACCCGCTTCAGCGCCAGCGCCACCATGTTGGTCTCGAAGGTCAGCATCGCCTGATCGAGCGGCGTCATATCGTGGATTTCCTCGATGCCCGGCCGCTGCGGCACCAGCAGCAGCCACGGCCAGCGGCGGTCGTTCATGACGCGCAATTCGCACAGGCCGAGCCACATCAGCTGTTCGCTGTCGGCTTCCAGCTGGGCGTCAAGCGCGAATCCGGCCTTGAGGCCCGGCAGCATCGGCGTTTCCCTCACTTTTTGACGTTTTTTGAACTCCATCGACGCTAGAGCGGCTTCCGAAGGGCCGCAAGGGGCAGCAAGCAACATTGGCCGTCGTGGCGCTGATTGTGCGCGAAGAAGGGAGGGCCCGGGCAAATTGCATCAGGTTGGCGCTGCCCCGCCGAGGTCGACATTTTGATCACGGCCACATTTTGTTCTTGCTTTGTGCCGGCAGCTATGCTACTGATCTCGCTATGGTGATTATTCGCACCAACGACCCGCCCGCCGAGGCGGGTTTTTGGTTTCAGCTGTCGTCGTCGCTCACGACCTCTATCATCCGCACTTGCATTTCATCGCCGGATTGCCGATATGGAGGCTGGGAGGTTGGTGGTGGACGGTCCACTCGCCAACCGGGTCAGGTCCGGAAGGAAGCAGCCCTAACGAGCCCGGAACGGGTCATTGTTCCAGCCTCCCGCCTCTTCGCCTTTTGCCCCGACATTGACGGCGCCAAGCCGTGCGGGCGAAACTATGCGCAGGAATCGGCCGCCTCCAGTGGCAGCCCTTGGAGCTTAACGGGCGAATGAGCGAAGCCGGAAACGAGGCCGGGAAATTGGACAAGCCTGCCGCCTATCGCGTGCTGGCGCGCAAATACCGACCGTCGAATTTCTCCGAGCTGATCGGCCAGGAGCCGATGGTCCGCACGTTGACCAATGCCTTTGCCACCGGCCGCATCGCCCAGGCCTGGATGCTGACCGGCGTGCGCGGCGTCGGCAAGACGACGACCGCGCGCATCCTCGCCCGGGCCCTGAACTACAAAACATCGACGGTCGACCAGCCTTCCGTCGACCTTGCCGTGCTTGGCGAGCATTGCCAGGCGATCATGGAAGGCCGCCATGTCGACGTCATCGAGATGGACGCCGCCTCGCATACCGGCATCGACGATATCAGGGACATCATCGAGCGCGTGCGCTACGCCCCGGTGTCGGCGCGCTACAAGGTCTACATCATCGACGAAGTGCATATGCTTTCCAACCAGGCCTTCAACGGCCTGCTGAAGACGCTGGAAGAGCCGCCGCCGCACGTCAAGTTCATCTTCGCCACCACCGAAATCCGCAAGGTCCCGATCACCGTCCTGTCGCGCTGCCAGCGTTTCGACCTCAGGCGCATCGATGCGGCAATGATCAAGGCCGACCTTGCCAGGATAGCCGGTCTGGAGGGCATCGAAGTCGAAGACGATGCGCTGGCGATGATCGCGCGTGCGGCCGAAGGCTCGATGCGCGATGCGCAGTCGATCCTCGACCAGGCGATCGCCCATGGCGGCGGCGCGGTCAGCGCCGAAGCGGTGCGTGCCATGCTGGGCCTCGCCGACCGTGCCCGCATCGTCGACCTGTTCGAACATGTCATGAAGGGCGACGTCGCCGCCGCGCTTGCCGAATTCCGTGCGCAGTACGATACGGGCGCCGATCCTGCCGCTGTGCTGACCGACCTTGCCGAGTTCAACCATCTGGTCACCCGTCTGCGTTTCGTGCCGGGTGCCGTCGACGACGCCTCGCTGTCCGAGGACGAGCGCCGGCGCGGCGCCGATTTCGCCAGCACGCTGTCGGTCAAGGTGCTGTCGCGGACGTGGCAGATGCTCTTAAAAGGCATTCCCGAGGTGCAGACCTCCAACCGCCCGGTCAGCGCCGCCGAGATGGTGCTGATCCGGCTGGCCCATGCCGCCGACCTGCCGACGTTGGACGAGGCCCTGAAATCGCTGGAGAACGGCGGTACCCTGCCGGGCGCCGCGCCGCGCGCGAATGGCACGCCGGCAAGCCCCGGCCCTGCAAACCATGCGCCTGCAAGCGGTGGTACCGGCGCTGTGGCGCAGACGCGGATGCCGACGGCCAATGGCGGCGCGCAGACGATGCGCCTGGTCGAGGCAGAGCCGGTGCCGACCAACTTCGTTGCTCCGCCGGAGCCGGCGGTCGAGGCGCCGCCGGTGCCGGTGAAATCGCTGGCCGATATTGTCGCCCTTGCCGACGCCCAGCGCGACATGGCCTTCAAGGTGCTGGTGAAGCGTTGCGTGCGCCTGGTGCGCATCGAGCCCGGCCGTATCGACGTCAGCCTGACCGACGATGCGCCGAAGATGCTGCTCAATGATTTGACCGCCAAGCTGCGCGCCTGGACCGGCCGGAACTGGCTGGTGTCGCTGTCGAAGGAAGAGGGCGGCCAGACCTTGGCCGAGATGGAATCGACAAAGCGCGAAAACGCCTTCCTCGATGCCAAGAGCGACCCGACGGTCGCCGCCATCCTGGCGCGTTTTCCCGGCGCCAAGATCATCGACGTGCGCATTCCCGACGCGCCGGAAGCCGATGCGGCCGAGGCCGAAGTGCCGGACGAGCCGCCGGCCGACGACGACGAAACCTGAACAACCAGCACCAACTGCAAAGGACCGTGCGATGAAAGATCTTCTTGGCCTGATGGGCAAGGCAAAGGAAATGCAGGCCAAGTTCCAGGCCATGCAGGATGAGATCGCCACGCTGGAAGCCACCGGGCAGGCCGGCGGCGGCCTGGTCAGCGTGACGCTGACCGGCAAGTTCGAGATGAAGTCGCTGAAGATCGACCCGGCGCTGTTCAAGGAGGACGAGGTCGAGATTCTCGAGGACCTGCTCCTCGCTGCCCACAACGACGCCAGGACCAAGGTCGAGCAGACCATGCAGGAGAAGACCAAGGCGCTGACCGCGGGACTACCGATCCCCCCGGGAATGAAGCTGCCGTTCTAGGCTAATGCATGTCGCGCAAAAGTGTGCAGCGGTTTTGCGATAACGACATGCATCAAAATAAGAACCTAAAACGCGTCGCATGAGGCCGGTCGAACGCGACGCGCTTTTAGTCAAATCGGGATGCCGTTACAGTGGCCGAAGCGTGCAGGGGCCCAACGCTTGCTGACCAGCCGGCTGTGTCTATTGGGCAACGCCCCCCACTTAATAACGCTTTAGCCATCTTTTTGCCTGAAAGTGTCTCATTCTTGCCGCAACCAGGGGCGGGCTGGCAGCAGAATGAGGGGACGCCTGTTTGATCTCTACCCGATGGAAGACGCCGTTGCGGCTCGGCGTCGTTATCTCGCCGCTGTTTTTGGCCGCTTGCAGTCAGACCGCCTCGCACGGCATGTCCAGCCTGACCAATGCCATCACGCCGAGTTTCCTGAGCTCGCGCTCCTACAATTCCACACCCAAGGAGAAGGAATGCCTGGAACGGGCGATGTTCTTCGAATCCAACCGCTCGAGCCGTGACGGCATGATTGCGGTCGGCACGGTGGTGATGAACCGGCTGCGGTCCGGCAAGCACGGCAACACCATCTGCGAAGTGGTTGGCGAGCGCGGGCAGTTCGCGCCGGGCGTCATGACACGGCCGATGAATTCGAAGGCGATGCCCGATGTCGAGGAAGCCGCCGCGGCGGTGCTCAAGGGCGAGCGCAAAGCCAAGCTGAAGAACACAATGTATTTCCACACCGCCGGCCTGCGCTTCCCCTACAAGAACATGCACTACACCATGGTCGCCGGCGGCAATGCCTTTTATGAAAAGCGCGGCCGCAACTGGCAGCCACTGCCGGACGAGCCCGTGGTTGCCGTTGCCCAGGCCAAGCCGCAAGCGCCTGCCGCTCAGGCCATACTTGTCGCCTCGGCGGAGCCGGCACGCGAGGCCAAGCCGACATTCGCCAAGGCAACCTATGTGACCGCCGCTGCATCGCTGCCGGCAAAGCAGACCCGGGTGACTACCGGAATGGCGACCTCGGAGAGGGCGACGGCGGAGAAGCCGATGCTTGTGGCGCTGCAAGAACCAATGCAGGAACCGGATGCGGCCCGTTTTGGCGGGACCGTGAGCGCCCGCCCTGTCACCTCCTTCCAGGCCGCGCCGGCGGAGCCGACAATGTCGTTCGAGGCGACGCCCGAGAACACCGACGCCATCGGCGCGATGATCGCCGGCCAGACCCGGCCGCTGGAAGAAAACTGAGGCGGTCAACGTCGGCGCCGCCCCTCATCTGGCTGCCGCCATCTTCTCCCCGTATAGTGACGGGGAGAAGGACGCCTTTGCCAAGGATTTCGCCAATTTCCGGCGCTGCAAAAAGAGTGCCGAGGTTGCGGTCAGCCCTTTCTCCCCGTCACTATACGTGGAGAAATGCCCGGCAGGGCAATGAGGGGCGGCGCCGACCTGAAGCAATCGCGTTCCAGCAGCAGTTCTTGCGCGTCCGAGGACGCTGTTCCAAAATCCGTTGAAAAATCCTAAACCGGTGCGATGTCGAAGCGAATCGCCGGTCCCGAGATCGAACGCCTGATCCAGCTGCTGGCCAAGGTGCCGGGGCTCGGTCCGCGTTCGGCACGCCGCGCCGCGCTCCACCTCATCAAGAAGAAGGAGCAGCTGCTGGCGCCTCTCGCCGCCGCCATGGGCGAGGCAGTCGACAAGGTGCGCATCTGCTCGACCTGCGGCAATGTCGATACCTCCGATCCATGCATGATCTGCACCGACCCGCGCCGCGACCCCACTACGCTCATCGTTGTCGAGGACGTGGCCGACCTTTGGGCGCTGGAGCGGGCGACCGCCATGAACGTGCGTTATCATGTGCTCGGCGGTACGCTGTCGCCGCTCGACGGCATTGGTCCTGATGAGCTCAACATCCGTTCGCTGGTCGATCGCGTCGCCGGCGGCGAGGTCAAGGAAGTGATCCTCGCCGTCAACGCCACCGTCGAGGGCCAGACCACCGCGCACTACCTCACCGACCAGCTTTCCGGCTTCGACATCAAGGTGACACGGCTGGCGCATGGCGTTCCGGTCGGCGGCGAGCTCGATTATCTCGACGAAGGCACGCTGGCCGCCGCACTGCGCTCACGGACTGTGTTTTGAGGCGAGTTGCGAGGAGGAGGCCCGGATGATGACTGCAAACTTGGCACTCCGTCCCACCCCCCTCTGTCCTGCCGGACATCTCCCCCTCAAGGGGGGAGATTGGCTGTCATGCCTGCTTTCGCCAACTTTCAGCGCTGCAAAACTGGCGACGAGATCGAAACTGCCAATCTCCCCCCAAGTGGGGGAGATGTCCGGCAGGACAGAGGGGGGCGCGACAGAACGCAACTTTCGCAACCTCGTCTTTGCATTTCTTCTAGCCGCGCTAACCAGCCTTTTCATTTCCACTCCCGCCTCCGCCGCACCAATCGACGACCAGTTCCGCGCCTGGCTTGGCAACGACCTCTGGCCCGAAGCCAAGGCCAAAGGCATCTCCAAGAAAACCTTCGATGCCGCCTTCGACGGCGTCAAGCCGAACCTCAAGCTGCCCGACCTGGTGAAGCCGGGCAAGAGGGCGACGACGCCGCAGAAGCAGCATCAGGCCGAGTTCGGTTCGCCCGGCGCCTATTTCGCCGAAAGGATAGTCCGAGCGGTGACCGCCGGCGGCCGCACCCGCGAGGCGGCCAACGCTAGGACTCTTGCCGCGATCGAGAAACGCTACGGCGTGCCTGGCGAAGTGCTGCTGGCGATCTGGGGCCGCGAGAGCGGCTTCGGCGCGGCGAAGCTGCCTTATGACGCCTTCGAGGTGCTGGGCACCAAGGCGTTCATGTCGACGAAGAAGGCGTTCTTCCGCACCGAGCTCTTGGCGGCGCTCGAGATCGTCGAGCGCGGGCTTGCCCCGGTCGGCGCGATGAAATCGTCCTGGGCCGGCGCGCTTGGCCAGCCGCAATTCATGCCGACGTCGTTCCTCAAGCATGCCGTCGATTTCGACGGCGACGGCCGCACCGACATCTGGAATTCGACGCCCGACATACTGGCATCGATCGCCAATTATCTCGTGCATTATGGCTGGGTCAGGGGCCGCGGCTGGGGCTTCGAGGTGACGGTGCCGGACAGCGTCTCGTGCTCGCTCGAAGGTCCCGACCAGGGCAGGAAGATTTCGCAATGGGCTGATATGGGCATCAGGCGTGTGTCGGGCAAACCGTTTCCGGCGAGCGAACTGAAAGCCGAGGGCTTTCTTTTGATGCCGGCGGGACGCAGCGGCCCGGCCTTCATTGTCACCCCCAATTTCTACGTGCTGAAGCAGTATAACACCAGCGATCTCTATGCCCTGTTCATCGGCCATGGCGCCGATCGCATCGCCCATGGCGACAGCAATTTCTCGGGCAATTGGGGCGCAGTCGGCGGGCTCTACCGCTCCGACATCGCCGCCCTGCAGCGGGCGCTGGAGGCAAAGGGTTATGATGTCGGCAGTGCCGACGGCCTGCCCGGCTTCAAGACGCGCCGCTCGATCGGCAAATGGCAGGCCAGCAACGGCCGTTCCGCTACCTGCTTTCCCGACGCCGACCTGGTTACCGCGCTGAAATAGCCGGGTTTTCGCACCGCCGGTCTGGCCCAATCAACCGTTCTGCAAATGCTCGTTGCCGCGCTCGAAACCGCCGGATATGGTGAGCCGGAACTGCACAAAAAATTGCCTAGACAACGGTCCGGGGATCACCGTTCGACGCGGCAAGAAATGCCACAACCCTGAGCCGGGAACTCAGGTCAACAAAAACAGGGAACAGTTAAAATGATGATGGAAAAGTTTGCTCTACGCGCCCGCTTCTTGCTCGCGGGCGCGGCAATGTCCGCGCTGCTTCTGGCCGGTGCGCCTGCCTTCGCGGTCACGCCCGCCGACACGCTGGTCGAGGGTTTCGCCATCGACGACATCATCTCCATGGATCCGGGCGAGGCATTCGAATTGTCGACCGCCGAAGTCACCGGCAACACCTATGATCTTCTGGTGCGCCTCGACCTCAGCGACACCTCCAAAGTCAAGGGCGATCTCGCGGAAAGCTGGAGCGTCTCCGACGATGGCCTGACCTACACATTCAAGCTCAAGCCCGGCCTCAAATTCGCTTCCGGCAATCCGATCACGGCGGCGGACGTCGCCTATTCGTTCGAGCGCGCCATCAAGCTCGACAAGAGCCCGGCCTTTATTATCGGCCAGTTCGGCATCGATGGCGGCAACGTCACCGAGAAGGCCAAGGCTGTTGATGATACGACGTTCCAGTTCACCGTCGACAAGGCCTATGCGCCGAGCTTCGTGCTGAACTGCCTGTCGGCGACGGTCGCCTCGGTCGTCGACGCCAAGCTGGTCAAGGAGCATGTCGCCGCGGTCACGCCGAGCGCCGATTACAAATGGGACAATGATTTCGGCAATGCCTGGCTAAAGACCGGCTATGCCGGCTCCGGTGCCTTCAAGCTGCGCGAATGGCGCGCCAACGAGGCCGTCGTCCTCGAGCGCAACGACAATTACAACGGTGAAAAGGCAAAGCTTGCGCGGGTCATCTATCGCAACATGAAGGAAAGCTCCGGCCAGCGTCTGGCGCTGGAAGCCGGCGACATCGACGTTGCCCGCAATCTCGAACCGAACGATCTCGACGCCATCGCCAAGAATGCCGACCTCACCACCACCAGCGCGCCGAAGGGCACGGTCTATTACATCAGCCTCAATCAGAAGAACGCGAACCTCGCCAAACCCGAGGTTCGCCAGGCGTTCAAATATCTGGTCGACTACGATGCCTTGAGCACGACCATCCTCAAGGGCATCGGCGAGATCCACCAGACCTTCCTGCCCAAGGGCGTGCTCGGCGAACTGGACGAGAACCCGTTCAAGCTCGACGTCGCCAAGGCCAAGGACCTGCTTGCCAAGGCGGGTCTCGCCGACGGCTTCAGCGTCACCATGGACGTGCGCACCGGGCAGCCGACGACGGGCATGGCGGAATCGATCCAGCAGACGCTGGGACAGGCCGGCATCAAGCTGGAGATCATCCCCGGCGACGGCAAGCAGACGCTGACCAAATACCGCGCTCGCAACCACGACATCTATATCGGCCAGTGGGGCCAGGACTATTTCGACCCGAATTCCAATGCGCAGACCTTTGCCAGCAACCCGGACAATTCGGATGAAGGCAAGACCAAGACGCTGGCCTGGCGCAACGCCTGGGACATTCCGGACCTGACCAAGCAGACCGAAGCCGCACTGCTCGAGAAGGACGCGGCCAAGCGCGCCGCAATGTACCAGGATCTAGAGAAGAAGATCCTCGATACCAGCCCCTTCGTCATCATCCACCAGCAGCTGGAAGTGGCCGGCCTGCGCAAGAACCTCAAGGGTTTTGCGCTCGGCCCGAGCTTCGACACCAACTTCGTCGGCCCCGTCTCGAAGGAGTGACGGCGGCGGACGCGCCGTATGAGTGTGGCTGAAAGCGAAGCGATGGCAGGGCGCGGCGGCGCCCGCGCCGTTGCCGTGGCCTCATCGATCGCCAGGTTCCTGGTCATCGCGATAACGACCTATCTCGGTCTGCTCGCGGTGACCTTCTTCATCGGCCGCGTGATCCCGATCGACCCGGTGCTGGCGGTGCTCGGCGACCGGGCGCCGGCCAATGTCGTCGAACGCACGCGCCGCGAGATGGGCCTCGACTTGCCGCTCGTCGAGCAGTTCTACATCTATGTCAAACATGCCCTGAACGGTGATTTCGGCACATCGGTGCTGACCACCAATCCGGTGATGACCGATATTCGCCGCGCCTTTCCCGCGACGCTCGAACTGGCGACGCTGGGGACACTGATCGGTTCGGTGATCGGCGTGCCGCTCGGCGTGCTGGCTGCGGTGCGGCGCGGCAGCATCATCGATCAGATCGTGCGGATCATCGGCTTGGTCGGCTATTCCGTGCCGATCTTCTGGCTGGGACTGCTGGCATTGGTGCTGTTCTATGCCAAGTTGCAGTGGGTCGCCTTTCCCGGCCGCCTCGACGTCGTCTACGAGTACACGTTCACGCCGGTTACCGGCTTTTACCTGCTGGATGCACTCTGGCAGCGGCAGTGGGACGTATTTGCCGATGCCTTCCGCCACATCATCCTGCCTGCCTCGCTGCTCGGCTATTTCTCGCTCGCCTACATCAGCCGCATGACGCGCTCCTTCATGCTGAACGAACTCACCCAGGAATACATCGTCGCGGCGCGCGCCAAGGGCCTGTCGGAAACGCGCATCATCTGGGGCCATGCGCTGCGCAACGCCGCGGTGCCGATGGTTACGGTGATCGCTCTGTCCTATGCCGGGCTGCTCGAAGGATCGGTGCTGACCGAGACGGTGTTTTCGTGGCCGGGCATCGGCCTCTACATCACCAACTCGCTGCAGAACGCCGACATGAATGCTGTGCTTGGCGGCACCATCATCATTGGCTCGGTCTTCATCGCCATCAACCTATTCTCCGACCTGCTCTACCGGGTGCTTGACCCAAGGACCAAGGCGGGATGAGCACCGAAGCGATTCAAACCCGCCGCGACTGGCTGCTCAGCGAGCGGCCGGCGTCGCGCGTGCAGGCAAGGCTCGGCCGCGCCTATGTGGCATGGCGGCGCTTTTCCGCCAACCGGCTGGCATTCATCGGCCTGCTCATCATCATCGCGCTGCTGGTGGTCGCGGCCTTCGCCGATGTGCTGGCGCCCTATTCGCCGACATTCGGCGACCTCAAGGGCTCGCGGCTGCTGGCGCCGAGTGCCGCGCACTGGTTCGGCACCGACGATCTCGGCCGCGATATCTATTCGCGCATCATCTTCGGCTCGCGCTGGACACTCTACGTCGTCATTCTGGTTGCCATAATCGCTGCGCCCATCGGCTTGCTGGTCGGCACCGTCGCCGGCTATGCCGGCGGCTGGACCGATGCGATCCTGATGCGCATCACCGACATCTTTCTCGCCTTTCCGAAGCTGATCCTGGCGCTGGCCTTTGTCGCCGCGCTCGGCCCCGGCATCGAAAATGCCGTGCTCGCCATCGCCATCACCTCGTGGCCGCCCTATGCCCGCATCGCGCGCGCCGAAACGCTGACGGTGCGCAATTCCGATTACATCAACGCGGTGCAGCTGATGGGCGCCTCGCCGTTCCGCATCGTGCTTCGCCACATAATGCCGCTCTGCATCTCCTCGCTGATCATCAGGGTGACGCTCGACATGGCCGGCATCATCCTGACCGCCGCCGGCCTCGGCTTCCTCGGCCTCGGCGCGCAGCCGCCGCTGCCGGAATGGGGCGCGATGATCGCGTCGGGCCGCCGCTTCGTGCTCGACCAGTGGTGGGTGGCGGGCGCACCGGGCTTTGCCATCCTCATCGTCAGCCTCGGCTTCAACCTGCTCGGCGACGGCCTGCGCGACGCGCTCGACCCCCGAAGCGGTGACCAATGAGCACGCTTCTCGAAGTCGACGACCTGCGCGTTACCTTCCCGACGCGCACCGGCCTGATCGAGGCGGTGCGCGGCGTTTCCTTCTCGCTCGGCCGCGAGCGGCTCGGCATCGTCGGCGAGAGCGGTTCGGGCAAGTCGCAGACCGGCCGCGCCATCATGGGCGTCACCCCGCCGCAGGCCGAGGTGACCGCGAAGACGCTCGCTTTTGACGGCATCGATCTGCTCGCAGCCTCGCCCCGCGACCGCCGCGCGCTGCGCGGCAAGCGTATCGCCATGATCCTGCAGGACCCGAAATATTCGCTCGACCCGGTGATGAGCATCGGCCGCCAGATCGTCGAGACGCTGCGCACGCATGAGAAGGTCTCCAAGGCCGAGGCTCGAGACCGCGCGCTGGCCATGCTGGAGGCTGTGCAGATCCGCGATCCGGCCCGTGTCTTCGACCTGCATCCGCATGAGGTCTCCGGCGGCATGGGCCAGCGCGCCATGATCGCCATGATGCTGATCGCCGGGCCGGAAATGATGATCGCCGACGAGCCGACCTCGGCACTCGACGTCACCGTGCAGCTCGACGTGCTCGGCATCCTCGACCGGCTGGTCAGCGAGCGGGGCATGGGGCTGATTTTCATCTCGCACGATCTGCGCCTGGTCTCGTCTTTCTGCGACCGGGTGATCGTCATGTATGCCGGCAAGGTCGTCGAACAGCTCAAAGCCTCGGAGCTCGGCCGCGCCCAGCATCCCTATACACGCGGCCTGCTCAACTGCATGCCCAAGATCGGCGCCGACCGTCACCCGCTGCCGGTGCTCGACCGCAAGCCGGAGTGGGCGGCATGACGGCAGCCCTTTCCGTCGACAGGCTGGAGGTGATGTTCGACCGCTTCCGCGCGCTGAAAGGCGTCAGCCTCGAGGTGCAATCCGGTGAATCGTTCGGCCTCGTCGGCGAGTCCGGCTCCGGCAAGTCGACGCTGCTCAGGGCAATCGCCGGCCTGGCGCCGGCCGCCTCAGGCACCATCACCGTCAACGGCAAAACGCTCGGCGCGCACCGCGACAAGGCGTTCTACCGCGAGGTGCAGATGGTGTTCCAGGACCCGTACGGCTCGCTACACCCGCGCCAGACCGTCGACCGCCTGCTGCAGGAGCCGCTCGCCATTCACGGCTTCGCCGACGGCGAAAAGCGCATCCAGCGGGCACTCGACGAGGTCGGCCTGGGCACCGGTTTCCGCTTCCGCTATTCGCATCAATTGTCCGGCGGCCAGCGCCAGCGCGTAGCGATCGCCCGTGCCTTGATCCTCGAACCGTCGATCCTGCTGCTCGACGAGCCGACCTCGGCGCTCGACGCTTCGGTGCAGGCCGAGGTGCTGAACCTGCTGGAGGAGATCCGGCGCCGCCGCAAGCTGACCTTCCTGATGGTCAGCCACGACCTAGCCATCATCACCCACATGTGCGAGCGGCCGATGGTGATGCAGAACGGCGAGGCGGTCGAAAATCTGGCGGCGGACGATCTTGTCGAACGCCGTGTCACCAAGGATTATACGCGCAATTTGCTGAGGGCCAGCGAGGGGTTCGTGAGGACGTAGCTTCGATCGCTTGCGTTGCGTTCCCGCCCACCCCCCTCTGTCCGGCAGGCCAGAGGGGGGCGGGAACTCGGCGATCGTGTTTTGCGGCTCAGGCCGCTCCAACTTCCGGCACCGTTTCCGCTTGGGCGCCGGCGCCCTCCGCCTCTTTCGGCTCCTTGATCCTGAACCACGTCACATAGAGCGCTGGCAGGAACAGCAGTGTGATCGCCGTGCCGGCGATGATGCCGCCCATCATGGCATAGGCCATCGGCCCCCAGAACACTTCGCGTGCGATCGGGATCAGCGCCAGGCTCGCGGCCGCCGCTGTCAGCGCGATCGGCCGCATGCGATGCTCGGTCGCCTCGATGACGGCGGCCCAGCGGTCCTTGCCCTCGTTCACAAGATCCTCGATCTGGACGATCAGGATGACAGAATTGCGGATCAGGATACCGATCAGCGCCAGCACGCCGAGGATGGCAACGAAGCCGAGCGGTGCCCCGCTCGGCACCAGCGCGGCCACCACGCCGATCAGGCCGAGCGGCGCCACCGCCACGACCAGGAACAGGCGCTGGAAGCTCTGCAACTGCACCATGAGGATGGTCGCCATGATGAACAGCATCAGCGGCACCACGGCGGCTATCGGCCCCTGGCTGTTGGCGCTTTCCTCGACCGAGCCGGCGGTGGCGATCGAATAGCCCGGTGGCAATTTGGCGATGAAGGCGTCGACCGACGGTTTCACCTCGTTGACCACGGTAGCGGGCAGCACGTCGCCGACCAGCCCGGCGCGCACGGTGATGGTCGGGATGCGGTCGCGGCGCCACACCGTCGGCTGTTCGAGCTCGTAGCGGAAGTTCGCCACCGCGGCCAGCGGGATCGCCTCGCCGGTTCCGGTTGGCAATTGCATGTTCTGCAGTGTGCCGATCGAACCCCGTTCGGCCTCGCGCGAACGGGCCACCACATTGATCAGATAGGTCGCGTCGCGCACCTGGGTGATGGTGGAGCCGCCGACCGTGCTGTTCAGCGCGCTGGCGATATCCGAAGAGGTGATGCCGAGTTGCCGTGCCTTGTCCTGCAGCACGTCGACCCTCAGCACGCGCTCGGGTTCGTTCCAGTCGAAGGTGGGTGCGGCCAGCTGCGGATTGGCGGAAATGATGCCGGCGAATTCTTGCGCCAGTGTCCGTACCGTTTGGACGTCAGGACCGCCGACGCGGTACTGCACCGGCCGCCCGACCGGCGGCCCGAGTTCGAGCGGCTTGACGAAGGCGTCAGTGCCGACGAACTCGTCGCGCAGCAGCTTTTCGAGCGCCGGCTTGACCCGATTGCGCGCCTCGATGCTCTTGGTGACGATGACGGTCTGGCCGAAATAGGGATTGGCCGGTTGCACGTCATAGGCCAGCACGAAGCGAACCGCGCCCTGGCCGATATAGGAGCTGAAGTGGTCGATATCGGGATTGCGGACCAGCGCCCGCTGTTCGAATCGCTCCATCTGGTCCCGGGTCTCGGCAATTGAGGAGTTCTGCGGCAGATTCCAGTCGACGATCAGTTCGGGACGGTCGGATGGTGGAAAGAACTGCTGCTGGACGAGGCCAAAGCCGGCCAGCGACGCCGCGAACAACAGCCCCGTGGCGATGATGGTCAGCCAGTGATGGCGCACCGAGCCGACGAGGACGCGCCGGAACAGCGCGGTGAAGCGGCCGGGCTTTTCGTGGTGCTGCTTCATCGTCGCCGGCAGGACGGTGACGCCGAGCAGCGGCGCAAACAGCACCGCGACGATCCATGACACCAGGAGCGAAACGGCGATGACGACGAACAGCGTGAAAGTGTATTCGCCGGCGGCGCTGTTGTTGAGGCCGATCGGAATGAAGCCCGCGACCGTCACCAGCGTGCCGGTCAGCATCGGAAAGGCGGTCGAGGTATAGACATAGGTCGCCGCCTTGCGCAGATTGTCGCCGACCTCCAGCCGCGCCACCATCATCTCCACCGCGATCATGGCATCATCGACCAGAAGGCCGAGCGAGATGATCAGCGCGCCCAGCGAAATGCGCTGCAGCGATATGCCGAGATAGGCCATGACCGTGAAGGTGATGGCCAGCACCAGCGGGATCGACAGCGCCACGACGAAGCCGGCGCGCATGCCGAGGCTGATGAAGGACACGGCAAGCACGATGGCGACCGCCTCGAACAGGGCGCGCGTGAAACCGGAAACCGCCTCCTCGACGATGACAGGCTGGTCGGCGACCAGATGCACGCCGACGCCGACCGGCAGGTCGGCCAGTACCTTGTTCATCTCCTCGTGCAGGGCCTGGCCGAACTCCAGCAGATTGGCATTGGGCTTCATGCCGATGGCAAGGCCGATCGCGTCCTGCCCGTTGAAGCGGAACAAGACCGTCGGCGGGTCGACATAGCCGCGCGAAATCGTCGTCACGTCGCTCAGCCGGAAGAAGCGATCGTTGACGCGCAAATTGATGGCGCGAAGGCTCTCTTCCGAGGTGAACTGGCCGCCGACGCGCACACTGATGCGCTCCGGCCCGGACTGGATGACGCCGGATGGGGTGATTGCGTTCTGCGCCTGCAGGCTGGCCACGATCGCTTGCTGGTTGAGGCCGAGGGCCGCGATCTGGCGGGTCGAGAATTCGAGGTAGATCGCTTCGTCCTGGGCACCGACCAGATCGACCTTGCCGGCATTCGGCACGGTCAGGATCTTTGTCCTGACATCCTCGACATAGTCGCGCAACTGGCGCGGCGTCAGCCCGTCGGCGGTGAAGGCATAGATGTTGCCATAGACGTCGCCGAAGCGGTCGTTGAAGAATGGTCCCTGCACGCCTTGCGGAAACTGCGCCCAGATGTCGTTGACCATGTTGCGCACCTGCAGCCAGGTCGGCACGACATCGCGCGCCTTGGTCGTCGGCTTCAGGTTGACGAAGATGACGGTCTTGCCGGCAGAGGTGACGGATTTGGTATAGTCGAGGCTGTCGAGCTCTTCGAGCTTCTTCTCGATGCGGTCGGTCACTTGCCGCACCGTCTCGTTGACCGATGCGCCCGGCCAGTTGGCCTGGATGACCATGGTCTTGATGGTGAAGGCGGGGTCTTCCTCGCGGCCGAGATTGAGATAGGCAAAGACGCCGGCCACGACGAAGACCAGCATGAAATACCACACCAACGAGCGATGGCTCAGCGCCCAGTCGGAGAGGTTGAAGCCCTTCATATGGCCTCGCCCTCAGAGATCTTGACCTTCTGTCCCTCGGTCAGGCTGTGGACGCCGGCGGTGACGACGCGCATGCCTGCATTGAGGCCCTCGGCGACTGTGAAAGTGGCGGCACCCTTGGCGGCAATTTTGACGTCACGGGCACTCACGCTCGACGTCTGCTGGTCGACGATCCAGACCTTTTCTCTGCCGTTCTTCTCCAGCAGCGCCGACAGCGGCAACTCGATCGTCGGCGTGATCTTGACCATGCGGGTCGCCGTCACCGTCGAACCAAGCCTGAATGCCGGCGGCGGATCGATGAGCATCAGCCGGACGCGGCGGGTGCGGGTCGAACCTTCGGCCTGCGGGGCGATCTCGCTCAGCATGGCGACGCTGCGTATAGTCGGCAGCCATTT
>NZ_JAMYTU010000020.1:0-112978 GCF_040322615.1 Mesorhizobium sp. M0119 | reverse complement strand
GAATTAGCAACCGACGATATGCCAACGTACGCCCAATTTGCGCAGGTTGCGAGCGCAAAACTTACTACGCCAAACGTCCCGCCAGCACCTCGCTGTCAGGGAGACTGTTTGCGCTGTTGTGAATAGCCACTTCGAGTTTGCCGCGCGGCCGGACCTAGTGATCGACGCAAGGTATGCATCGGGTCAGCTTCAGAGCTTGGTTCCGCCGGGCGGAACGTCTGCTATCTTTCTTCGGACGCCAAAAGCCGCCATTCCGCTGTCGGCCCTAAGCAGGCGTCAGGTCATGGCTTGTCAGGTGGTTGAAAAGGTCTTGAGCGATCGGGGATATATCAAGGTTAGCGGCGACGCACACTGAGAGATGTCGGCGAGCCCAGGCGTCCAGTAGCGGCGTAGTCGAAATTGAAAACGTTCGCTTGCGCCTTCTGGCTACCGTCTCTGGAACAATCGCGACGCCAACACCATCACTTGCCGCCAAACATATCGATTCGAACGTACGCAGCCTGATCCGGTATCGGAGTTTTACGCCGAGCCTGTCAGCTTGAGCGTCGATATGGTCCTGTAATGCGCCACCTTCCAATCCCACGAAATATTCTTCGGCGAGGCCGGAAAACCGGACTTCTCTTTGAGTCGCGAGCGCATGCGTCTGAGCCGACACTACGACGAGCTTGCTCACCGCGAAGGGTTTAAGAAGCAGTTCCTCGTTGGCGGCTGCGTCCGACAATATGCCGATCTCGGCAAACCCGGCAGCTACGCTTCGGGCGATCTCATGACTTTGGCGCTCCCGAAGATCAACATCGACTTGCGGATGGGCGGCAAGCCACGGCGACAGTCGTGTTGGAAGAACTTCCACGATGGCCGCTGTGTTGGCAACAACACGGATGCTCGCCCGTATCCCCTTCGCGTGGCGCCCTAGTTCTCCCCGCATGAGAGCGACTTGATGAAGAATTTCGCGGGCATGATGGGAAAGTGCCTCACCCGCCTCCGTCAGAGCCACACCCCGGCGCCCCCTTTCCAGTAGTCGAACCTGGCCGGTTGCCTCCATCTCCCGCAGTCGATCACTGGCCGCAGTGAGAGAGAGTCCGACGTCAGCCGCGCCGTGGGTGATACTGCCAGCGTCAGCGACGGCGAGGAAAAGACGCAGGTCAGTGAAATCGAAGCGCATCTTCGGAAGTTACAACTGATTCAGCCTTCGGTCTAGGCGAAGGCTGAATACGGGAGTGCCGCATTGTGGACGATGTCGTAGAGCGTATGAGAAGGTCATGAACGACCTCTCAATTTTTCTGCTAGTCACTGTCGCAGCTACATTCTTTGCCGCCGGCACCGTTAAAGGTGTGACCGGCATGGGCCTCCCGACCGTCGCGATGGGTATTCTCGGCGGGCTGCTGCTGTCACCGCTTGCGGCAACATCGTTGCTCATCATTCCGTCGTTCGTGACGAACGTCTGGCAACTGCTTGCTGGCCCGAGCTTCGGGGGCATGCTGCGGCGGCTTTGGACCATGATGGTAGGGATCTTCGCCGGGACACTGGCCAGTGCGTCTATGTTGACAGGCGATGATACCAGCTTGAGCACCTTCATGCTCGGCCTCGCGCTGACCGTGTACGCGGTCTACACCTTGCTCGCAAAGCCCTACCACATCAACCCACGGCACGAATGCTGGCTCTCGCCTGCGATCGGGTTGATCACCGGCCTCATTGCGGGTGCAACAGGCGTGTTCACCATTCCGGCCGTGCCCTATGTTCAGGCGCTCAGTTTCGAAAGGGATGATCTCGTCCAGGCACTCGGCCTTTCCTTTTCGGTTTCTACCATAGCACTTGCCTTTGGGCTCGCATCACGAGGGGCATTCCAGATCGACAGACTATCGCTTTCGGCTCTCGCCATCTTTCCTTCGTTGGTCGGGATGTGGGCAGGACAGTACATCCGACGGGCGGTCAGCCCCGCCATATTCAAACGCTGCTTTCTGATTGCCCTTGCGCTGCTTGGCGCAGAGATGACGCTGCGCAGTATTTGGTAGTCCTATCCCTCGACATGACCGCATTTGGCGCAAAGCGGTGCATAGGCGTGGCGTCTGTTCCAGTCTGAGGTGTTGGTTCTGCCGCGCACGGGCATAAGGATGGATCATCCGCATTTTGATCCTTTTGAGCATCATGTTGAGCTTATCTAGGCTCGAAATTAATACCATCTCAGTCGATGATGAAGACCACAATCGCTTTGCAGGAGAGACTAATATGCCGAGAATTGCAGCTCTGAAGCCCGCCGAAGTGCCGGCCGATTCGAAACTGGCACTCGATGCCTTCACCAAGAATCTCGGGTTCACTCCAAATATGATGGCGACCTTTGCGGCCAGCCCGATCGCGTTCAACGCGTGGGCTACCCTGCGCACCTCCTTGAGCAAGGCGCTCGACCTGAAGACGCGTGAAAGCATCAGCCTTGCTGTCTCCGAAGTGAATGGCTGCAACTACTGCCTGGCGGTTCATACCTTTGGCGCCGGGCACGCGAAGATGTCGGCCGATGAAATCATTTTCGCCCGCAGGGGTCATGCCAACGACCCGAAGCGGGACGCCGCCGTCCAATTTGCACGCAAAGTCATCGAGGCCCGAGGGCAGGTCGGTGACGTTGATGTAAAGGCCGTCCGCGACGCCGGCTACACGGATGCGAACATCATCGAGATCGTCACGCTGGTGGCCATGTACTCTCTGACGAACTTCTTCAACAACGTGTTCGATCCCGAGAAAGACTTTCCCGCCGTTCCGCAGGCCGGCACGATCTGAGCTCTGTCCGAAGGAATTCCGCAAGATGACGAAATATCACACACAGGGAGTTGGACGATGAAAGCAATCGTTGTGACGGAGCAGGCGGCGGGAACCGCTGGGATGAAGCTGGTGGAGCGGCCCGAACCACAGGCAGCAATAAACGACGTCGTCGTTCAGATTCATGCGTCAGGATTCGTCCCGACCGAATTGGACTGGCCTTCGACCTGGGCCGATCGCCGCGGCCTTGATCGGACACCGTCGATCCTCGGGCACGAGTTGGCCGGAGTGATCACCGCCCTCGGCTATGGCACGACCGGACTGTCGGTGGGGCAGCGCGTGTTCGGCCTCGCCGACTGGTATCGCGATGGCACGCTCGCGGAATATATTGCCATGGAGGCGCGCAATCTCGCGCCATTGCCCGGCGACGTCGACTTCACGGTGGGCGCGAGCCTGCCGATCTCTGGCCTGACCGCATGGCAGGGACTGTTCCAGCACGGCCGCCTTCAGGCGGGCCAGAGCGTGCTAGCGCATGGCGCCGCTGGCGCGGTCGGTTCGATGGTGACGCAGCTCGCACGAGAGGCCGGCGCCTATGTCATTGGCACCGGACGTGCCGCCGACCGTCAGAAGGCGCTCGACTTCGGTGCAAATGAATTTGTCGACCTCGAGAACGACGCTCTGAAAGACGTCGGTGGCGTCGATCTGGTGTTCGATGTCATCGGCGGCGACATTCAGAAGCAGTCTGCAGCCCTCATTCGAGCCGGAGGTACTCTAGTGACCGTCGTTGGACCGGCCGAGGCTCGACCCGCCGATGGTCTGGCCGTGGACTTCGTCGTTGAGGCGGATCTCGCCCAACTCAGTGAGATCGTCCAGCGGGTGCGGGACGGACGGCTGCGGACGAACATCGGTAAGGTCTCGACGCTCGACGATGCCGTTGCCGCCTTCAACTCGACCGAGCGACGCGCGGGAAAGACGGTCATCCGCGTTCGGCCGTAAGCGCTTGGGGAGGGCGAGCGGTTCTGCCCCCCCGTGGATCATCATTGCCCTTTTGGACCGTGGCGATTGTCTTGGCACGCATCCAGGCGAAATATTCGATCAAGCAAACAAGCACATAGGAGTCACCAATGTCGTTTCGATTCATCACCAAGTCTATGCATGCCTACCTCATCGATTATCCTGTCGCTGTCGTCTTGATCGCAGCACCGTTCGTGCTGAAGCTAGGCCAGAGCGGACCGATCGCACTGTGGCTTTCGGTTGTTGTCGGTGCCGCGGCGCTACTCTTGGCCGCCCTGACTGACCATCCCACCGGGCTCTTTCGTATCATTCCCTACTGGCTGCATCTTTGGGTCGACCGGGCCGTTGGCGTGGTGTTTGTCATCGCACCGTTTGCCTTCAAGTTCGCTGGGCTCGATGCCTGGTACTACTGGGTCCTCGCTGCCGCTGTCCTACTCACGACCTCGGTCTTTAACGCGCCAGAGGAACCAGCCGCGACGCATTTGGCATCGGACAGGCATACGGCGGCTTGAGGGCGACGATTGTCGCAGCGCTATTCTTCGCCGCTATAAAAACTATACGCACCGGCTGTTGGAAGATTTCGTTCCTCGCCGCGATCGATGGTTATCGCTGCCGCAGATCTTATCGAGTGACGCTCAGCGTAACCTGGAACGGATGTTGCTCAATTGCGTGAACCAGAAATGCACGGCTCGACGCGAAACGTGCCACCAGTGATCAACGAGGCTCGCCGGGGCGAAATGCGCCAGCTGGCTTTCATATCCGCCATGGTGTCCCTGGTGGCCTCGTTTGCCACGGCGGCCGCTCCGATCCTCCCTGTACTAGCGAGCGACGTACCGGCCGGATCAAACCATTTCAAGCGAGTTATCATGACTGAAATCACCACCGATATGGAGGCAATCATCAAGCAGGCGATGCTGTCCTTCGTCGCCACGGTCAATGAGGACGGAACGCCAAGTCTTTCGCCGAAGGCATCGCTGACGGTGCGCGATGGCGCACTTTACTTCGCCGATATCGCTTCGCCTCGGACGATCCTGAACCTGAAGCGCAATCCGGCCGTCGAAATCAATGTGGTCGACGTATTCCAGCGGCGCGGATACCGGTTCACGGGTCGTGCCGTGGTTTTGCCGCCGGGAAATGACGAGTTTTCCATGATCGCCGACTGGGTCCGCGCGACGAACGGCTCGGAATATCCTGTCGATCATGTCGTCAGAATTGAGCCCACTTCAATTTCACCGCTTCTTTCGCCCGCTCATGTCTTTGCCGACCCGCCTCGGAGCCAGGAGGAAATCAGCGACACATATCGTCAGAAATACGCAGTGACCTCGGGGCTCTGCAAACCACAGGGAACCGCATAAGGTTCGGGAGCATCGTATGGCATCAGTCGAGATCGGCACCGCCGATCACAGCGATTTCGATGGATGGCTGCCGCTTTGGAACGGCTGCCAGTGGTTCTACGCGGTCGATATCCGAGGAGGCGCGACAGCGATGACCTGCGCGCGCTTTCTCGACTCGAGCGCGCCGGTCCGTGCGGCGATCGCGATGGTGGACGGGCATGCGTTCAGCCTGGTGCATTGGTCTATCATCGATCCACCTGGACGACTGACGATTATTGCTATCTCCAGGACTTGTTCGTCGCCGACGATGCCCGTGGGAGCGGGCTCGGTCGCGCACTCATCGAGCATGTAACAGCGGACGCCATGCGTCAGGGCGCCTCCCAAGTTTATTGGTCGTCGCACGAATCCAACCAGAACGCCATCTACCTCCATGACCGCGTCGCTGAGCGCTCGCGTTTCGTCCAATATCGAAAGCTTCTATCTTGACTTGCTTCCACCGGGCGCGCGCGGCGCAGTGCGATATGGTGGGTTAGCGATTTAATATCTCGAGGTGTTATGTCCCAAGTCGACTGGTTAAGCCATCTCTTGCAAATCATCACCGTGACCGGCCAGCTCGAGGTCCGCTGCGCCTACGGTGCACCGTGGCGCGTTGCCTGGAGCAAGGCTGCCGCGAACGAAATTCCCTACCACGTCATTGTTAAGGGCCGGGCCATTCTCGAGGATCCGGAGACGAGAGCGGCAAGGGAGCTGGTGAGCGGAGATATTGTGCTGCTGCCTCACGGCGCGGCGCATGTACTGCACGACGGTAGCGGGCAAACACCAATCCCTACCCAGCAACGCTGGGGGTCAGCCGGATGGATGCTGAGTGAGAATGATGGCCAGGGCGAGCAACTGGATCTGCTGTGTGGGCGATTTTTTATCGCGCCGCCCCATGATCGGCTGATCCGCAACTACCTGCCTGCCAATCTGGTGGCGCGGTCTATGGACGGCCATGAAGAAAACGGCATCGCCTCCGCCTCCAACCAACTGGCCAGTCTGGTGAGGCTGATGCGAATGGAGTCCGCCGGTGACAGAGCCGGAGGCCGCGCCATTCTCAACGCGCTTTCTTCGGCCCTGTTCACACTGGTACTGCGCGCGGCGAGCCAATCCGGGAAAGCCCCTGAAGGTTTGTTGGCGTTGGCCGGTAATCCACGACTTGCCCCGGCCATTTCTGCGATGTTCGCCGATGCGGCACGGCCTTGGAAACTGCCTGATCTGGCCGATTTGTGCGGGATGTCGCGCGCTACGTTCATGCGCCAGTTTCAGGACAAGCTGGGTCGCTCCGCCCTCGATTTTTTGACCGATCTCCGCATGAGTCTGGCCGCCAACGAGTTGAAGAAGCCAGCGATGAGCACTGAGGCCGTGGCCGAGACCGTCGGGTATCAATCCGTTTCGGCATTCCGGCATGTCTTCGCCGAAAGGATGGGGATGACGCCGGGGGAGTGGCGGCGACTGGCGCACAAGGGCGAGTAACGCGCACGGTCTGGGATCGGGAAGGCGCAGTTTGATCCTTTCGCGCATCACAGTGAGCTAATTCAGTCTCGAAATAATCACTCCTCCCGGTAAATTAGGCTCCGTAATCACTTGATAAGGGAGCCATCCAATGAACTGCATCAGCCTCGCCACCACCCGACCCGCAACCCGCGTAGCCGCCGAAATCTTCGGGGAGACCGGGAAGAGCGAAAATGCTTTCGCGACGAACGCCGTCATCGAAACGATCCTGAGCCGCAGTGCCGCCAAGTACTACGACACTACTGCCACCCTGAGCGACGACCAGATCCGCGACCTGGTGCGTATCGGCACGTCCGCGCCAACCTCCTTCCACCTGCAGAACTGGCGCTTCATCGCCGTACGCTCGCCAGAAGCCAAGGCACGGCTGCGTCCGATCGCCTGGAATCAGCCCGCGATCAGCGACGCGGCGGTGACCTTCATCATCGTCGGTAGGCTGGCCGATGCCAGCACCGTCCCCGACCGTCTGGCGCCCGTGGTGGAAGCCGGCATCATGCCGGCGCACCTGGTGCCGGAGTGGGAAATCCCCGCTCGCGGTCTGTATGACGATCAGCCGCAGCGCCAGCGCGACGAAGCCGTGCGCTCCGCGACCTTTGGCGCCGCGGCGATCATCTACGCGGCCCGCTCGCTGGGCCTGGGTTCGACGCCGATGATCGGTTTCGACTCCGAGGCGGTGCACCGCGAGTTCGGCCTGGCCGACGACGAAGTGCCGGTCATGCTGTTGACCGTTGGGCCGGAGCGAGCTGGCAACTGGCCGCAGAAGCCCCGCATGCCGGTGGCTGATGTCCTGGACTTTGCATAATCACTAATCAACTCAAGATCTTATGGAGACAATGATGGCAAGAACTGCCGCTCTGAAGCCGGAACAGGTGCCGGCTGAATCGAAACCGATTCTCGATACGTTCACCAGGAACATCGGGTTCACCCCAAATATGATGGCAGCCTTCGCGCAGAGCCCGATCGCGTTCAACGCGTGGGCCACTCTGCTCGGCTCCCTGAGCAAAGCACTCGACCTAAAGACGAGAGACAGCATCGGCCTCGCCGTTTCCGAAGTGAACGGCTGCAATTACTGCCTGACGGTTCACAGCTTCACGGCCGAACACATGGCCAAGCTACCGGCCGATGACATCATTCTGGCCCGAAAGGGTCATGCCAATGACGCGAAACGCGACGCCGCCGTCCAGTTCGCACGCAAGGTCATTGAGACCCGCGGCCACGTCAACGACGCTGATCTGAAAGCTGTCCGCGATGCCGGCCACACCGATGCGAACATCATCGAGATCGTCGCACTTGTGGCCATGTACTCGCTGACGAACTTCTTCAACAACGTGTTCGATCACGAGAAGGACTTTCCCGCCGTTACCCCGGCCGGTTCGATCTGAGCTCGGTCCTGTCGGAACCTCGCGAAGCATTGGAACAACCGCATGAACATTCTCCATATTGATGTCAGTCCGCGACAAGAATCGCATAGCCGCCAGCTTTCGGCGGCGATCGTCGAAAGGCTCCTCAAGGTCGCGCCCGGGGCGAGCGTCAGTCGGCGTGATTTGGGGGCTGACCCCTTGCCTCACGCCGCGGCTGACTACGCACTTGCGCTGTCGTCGCCTGCCACGTTGGCGGCCCCGCCGAAGGGCGCCCTGGATCGTTCCGAGGCGCTTATCCAGGAAGTCGAAGCGGCCGACGTGATCGTCATCGGAACGCCCATGCACAACTTCACCATTCCCTCGGTCCTTAAAGCGTGGATCGACCAGATCTTGCGCGTCGGTCGCACGATGAAGTCGACGCCCGCCGGGAAGGTGGGAATGCTTCGGGACCGTCCGGTGTTTATCGGCGTCGCTTCCGGTGCCGTCTTTTCCGGCGAGCGAGCAAATCAGCCCGATTTTCTCACGCCATATCTGTCGCTGGCATTTGGCTCCATTGGGCTAAAAACTCTGCAATTTCTCCCGGTACAGGCCACCGCGTTCATGGACCGGGAGCGAGCCGCATTGGCTAGGGAGAAGGCCTTGGCGGCGATCGATCTGACGGTCGCGCGAGAGTTTCGATGCGTCGATGGTCGACCTGCAGTGCTCTCAGGCACCGGTAGACCGCATTGCGATGCGCACCCTGTTCTGGGAAGCGTCGCGCTGGGAGCATCCTGAGGACGCGCCGCAAGCTTTTGGGACGCCCGCATCGTAACCCTCCGGCCTCCGCCGGACCGTGAACACGAGGTCTTTCTGATGATTTTACCTATTAATACGCTTCCCCAGATCGGCGAAAGGATCACCGACAAATCAGCACCACCCGATGACGGCGCCGTTGGCGAATGGATCGGACCAGAGGCGTTCGAGCGTTGGGTTGATCTGCGGAACTGGATCGATGAATCCTACCCTGGAGTTTTTACGCCGGACTGGCTCTACAGTGGCAAGAACCGCGGTTGGTCCTTGCGCTACAAGAAGACCAAGGCGCTCTGTACCTTGTTGCCGGAATACCGGCGGCTTTCAGCTGTGGTGGTCATGGGTGGAGCAGAACGAGAGAAGTTTGAGGAGCGGCGTTATGTCTGGCGTCCGCAATTGGTCAAGCTCTACGCCGAAGCCAAAACATACATCGACGGAAAATGGTTGACGATTGCCATTTCATCGGCAGATGATCTGCATGATGTGACGGAGCTTCTGACTATGAAGCGCCAGCCAAGGTCGCGCGGTTGAAGGTCACAAAAATCCTGGGTTCGCGGCGCGATGGCTCCGAGGAACCCGGGAAGCGGCCGCCAGGCCGCAGGCGCCGATGCGATGGCTCTTGCCGCATGCTGGAGCCGCAGGTCTCCCGCTTCGCCTGCAGAACCTGTCGGAATGGTGGGGTCTGCCCAGATGTCGGCAAAGGGCTCAATCGAGCCGTTTGTCGTGTCCGACACCAATGACAGCAAGGGTCGTAAGGGAACGGCCGCTTGTTGGTAACTTCGTTCCGATAGCGGATAGGCCCCTTTCGGCCCCGAAACGGTCATTCTGGATGCCAATTTGCGAGGATCGGTCCGCGCGGTGCGGGGTGGCGCAAGAAGCATGGTTCAGTCGAAGAAGCCTGCATCCTCTTCCCCGAGATACTTCCTGGCTGCTTCGGCGTCGATATCGAGGCCCAGCCCTGGCGCTTCCAGCAGGTCCACCATGCTGTCCTTCACGATCTGCGACGGCAGGCCGATTACGAGGTCCTCCCACCAGGGGTCGGAGGCGCTCGGGTATTCGAACGCAATGTAGTTGGCGGGCAGCGTGGCGCAGACATTGATCAGCGCGCCGAGGCCTAGAAGGCCGTTCGCGGTGCCGTGCGGTGCCATCAGGATCGAGTGCATATAGGCGTGCTCGGCGACCCATTTGAGCTCGGCAATGCCGCCAATATCGGCCGGATCCGGGCCGATGACGCGCACCGCCTGCGTTTCGATCAGCTCCTTGAAATTGTGCCGCAGGTATATCTGCTCGCCCGTATGAATTGGCGTCGAGGTGGCGGTGGTCAGCTCCCGATAGGCCTGCGGATTGACCCACGGCACATAGTCGCCGGTCAGCATGTCCTCGAGCCACATCAAATTGTACTTCTCGACCGCGCGAGCGAACTTGATCGCATCGGGCAGCATCCAGCCCGGGCCGCAGTCGAGCGCCAGGCTCACCTTGTCGCCCAGCACTTCCTTCATCGCGATCACGCAGTCGAGCATGTGGTTGAAACCGCGCTCGCTGATGACGCCCTGATCCATGGCACCGTGGTAGCCAGCCTTATTCTGCTTCACGCCGTAATGGAAGTCCTCGATGGTGTCCTTCATGTTGGAGTGGAACGAGATCCCTTGCTTGATCATGAAGAAATTCTGCGGCTGCTCCATCATCCATTTCACGTCAGCGGCGTAATCCTCCGGCCGGTCCCCCGTTCGCTTCTGCCGGATCGAGCCGTTATAGACGCGCACCTTGTCGCGCACCTTGCCGCCGAGCAGTTTGTAGGCCGGCACGCCTGCGGCCTTGCCGGCTATGTCCCACAGCGCATGCTCGATAGCGCTTACCGCCGCGCCATAGGGCTTGAAAGAGCCGCGTTGGCGGATCTTCAGCATCACCCGCTCGACGTCGGTAGGGTCCTCGCCGATCAGCGCCTCACGGAAATGCAGCACCCAAGGCTTGAGATAAGTCTTGGTGAACTCGACTTCGCCAAGGCCATAGAGGCCCTCGTCAGTAACGATGCGGACGATGGGATGTTTGCCGATGACGGCGCAGCGGAGATCGGTGATCTTCATCTCGGTTCTTTTCGCCTCAGCTCCAGGTGCGGTCCCAGGAATACTCGTCGTCCCAGTGATCCGTGGGCTGCCAGATGCCGGTGACACCCGGCTGCAGATGCTGCGAGATCACCTCGTCGACGACGTCGTCAATCCCCAGACCAGGTTTGTCCGGAACAGTGATAAAGCCGTCCTTCACGAGCGGCTTGGGAACGCCGGTGACGATATCGTCCCACCAGTCGACGTCGGCAGAGTGGTATTCGAGCGCCATGAAGTTTTCGGTCGCCGTCGCGACATGTGCCGCGGCCATCGCGGCGATTGGACTTTCGGCCATATGGATGGCCATGGCGACGCCGTGGTCCTGCGCCATGTCGCCGATCTTCTTGGTCTCGAGGATGCCCCCGCTGGTGAGCAGGTCCGGGTGGATAATGGAGAGGCCGCCGCTCTTGAGCAGAGGCTCGAAGCCTTCCTTAAGGTAGATGTCCTCGCCGGTGCAGATCGGCACCGTGGTGGCGGCCTGCAGTTGCCGGTACTGCTCGGTGTACTGCCATGGGATCACATCCTCGAGCCAGGCCGGCACGTATTTTTCAATCCGCCTGGCGAGCCGAATACCGTTCTGCAGCGAGATGTGGCCGACATGGTCAATGGCGAGTGGAATATCCATGCCGATAATTTCGCGAACCTCGGCAATGTACTGTTCAAGCAGATCGAGGCCCTTGTCGGAAAAGTGGAGGCCGGTAAACGGGTGGGCAATGTTGTGCAAATCGTACGCGGCGTTGCGGGCGCGTCGCTCCTCCATGGTCTTGACCGGGCCGCGGCCGGGATGGATGCGGTACCCTTCAAGTGAACCGGCAGGGGAGACGACCGCACCGGGTACATCCGCGATCTGCATCAGCCCCAGATCCATCTTGAGGAAGGTGAAGCCGAGCGCCATGCGCTGCTTGAGGCGCTTGCCGGTCTCGGTGCCGCTCGGCACGGTAGCGTCGGTGTCGCAATAGACGCGCACCTTCTCCCGAAACCGGCCGCCGAGCATCTGGTAGATGGGAACGCCATAGGCCTTGCCGGCGAGATCCCACAACGCGATCTCGACCGCCGAGACGCCGCCGCCTTGCCGGCCGTGGCCACCGAACTGCTTGATCCGGCGAAACAGGCGGTCGATGTCGCAAGGGTTCTCGCCAAGCAGCCGGCTCTTCAGCATCAGCGCGTAGGTGGCACTGGCGCCGTCGCGCACCTCGCCAAGCCCGACGATGCCCTGGTTGGTGTAAATCTTGAGCAGGGTTGAGGTGAACGGCGCGCCGACGATTTCGGCTACCCGCATGTCGGTGATGCGAAGCTGGGATGGCTTGGAGTTCGCGTTCACCCGATTGAGCGCTTCGTCGGCGCCACCTGTCTTTGCCATGACTTATCCTCGTTTTCGGCTTGTCGTCCCGCACCCTGGGCCGGCTCAGCGTGTTGCTAGCCCAGCTCAATCTCGTGGGCCTGCAGGTAGTCGCGGTCCATCTCAATACCGAGACCAGGTTTCGACATCAGCTTGAGGCTGCCGTTCGAAATGTCGAGTGGTCTGTCGATCAGGTGATCGTATTTGCCCAGGTTCCACTCCGATGTTTCGAGTTTGTAGAAATTGGGAACGGTCATCATCACCTGCGCTCCCGCAACCACGTTGATTGGTCCCGCGGCGTCATGTGGCGAGACCGGGACGTAGTAGGCTTCGCACAGCGCAGAAATCTTCTTGAGTTCGGTAATGCCGCCGGTCCAGGTAACGTCGGGCATGATGTAGTCGGCGAGCCTGTTCTCGAGTACCGGCACGAAATCCCACTTCGTGTGGCCGCGCTCGCCCCACGAGATGGCGGTATTGACCTTCTCACGCACCTGCTTGAGGGCGTTAAGGCTCTCGGGCGGGCAGGGCTCCTCAAACCAGTCGATCTGGCCGGCCTCCTCGAGGCTCCGACAGAGGCGAATGGCGGTGGGGACGTCGAAGCGGCCGTGCGCATCGATGAGAATGTCGACATCGGGTCCTGCCGTTTCGCGGATCAGAGCCGTGAGTTCGGCGGCTTCGCGCTCGTCCTTGCGGGTCATGCTGCCATCGAGGTAGCCGTCTCGCTGTTCGCGGGGCAGGCCATCGGCGCTGCGGCCCTGGTGGGGGTAGGGATCGAACTTGAGCGCAGTGTGTCCGGACTCGACAATGTCTAGAATTTCGCGGACCACAGCCTCCTTGCTGGTGAATTTGGCCTGGTTGGGATGGGTGTAGAGCGCGATTTCATCGCGTACCGGCCCGCCAAGCAGCTCGTAAATCGGCTTGCCGAGGACTTTGCCCCGGATGTCCCAGAGGGCAATATCGATGGCGCTCACGCATTCGACGGCGGCGCCGCGGCTTCCCATGTAGGTGAAGCTGCGGAAGATCTTGTGCCAGAGATGCTCGATACGCGCCGGATCCTCGCCTGTCACGGCGACGCCGATCTGCCGCAGGATCGTGCAGAAAGCGCGGTTGGCGAGCCTTGTCGTGGTGGTGATCTCTCCCCAGCCACTCACTCCCTCGTCGGTCGTCACTTCGACGAACAGGAACTCTCCCCAGTAAGAAGCATCGGACTTGATCAGCCACGGCCGAATGCTCGTGATTTTCATCTCAACTACCTTTGCCTGAAAATGGTCAGCTAACGGTGTTCTGGACTGGATATTCTATCCGGCCCGAGCGGCGTTGCGCGCTCGCATCTGTTCGAGAATATGCCTGCCCGAACCCTCGACATGGCGGGAAACGAGTTCGGCCGCCTTGTCGGCCTCTCCCGCCTTCACAAGCGCGATGAGTTCGCGGTGCTCGCGCATGATCGCGGCACGTCGCGCCAGCGTGAAATTGAAACGACGGCTCACGGCTCGCAGCACTTCGCGATGCTTCCACCAAAGCTCGGCGGCGTGGCGGTTATAGTGCCGCTGGTACATCACGGTGTGGAAAGCGGTATCCAGCTCACTGTGCCTGAATGTGTCGGCGAAGTTGTTCTCTTCAATCAGGCCTTGGAGACGTTCGAGTTCGGCGATGTCCTCGCCGGTAGCCATATTCACAAACCATCGTGTCAGGGCTGGCTCGATCAGAACACCGATCTCGTAGATATCCCGGACAAAATCCTGATCTATGGGTCGGACGCGCGCGCCGCGGTTGGCGACAAAGGTGACAAACCCTTCGCCGCGCAGCAGCTGCAGGGCCTCGCGCACAGGATTGGTCGAGGTGCCGTGACGCCGGGCGAGATCGGTGACCACAAGCCGTTCGTTGGCGGCCAGCCGTCCCTCGATGATGTCTTCCCTGATCAATTCATAAAGCGAGGCACCCTCGCTGGAGGCCCCGATGGGATCGGTCCCCACCGGTGGCATAGCTTTGAAATCGCTTATTTCGGCCAAGGCCGGCTCCCCAACTTAATACATACCTTGCCCGATATCACACACGGCTTTCGTAAACAATGTACGATCCAGCGCGTTGACAGGCAATCCATGATCTGAAAACGTACCAAGCGATCGAGAGGATACACTGAGCTGAAAGAAGCATCCTCGCGATCGAAACGAGCAAGGACCGCTTTGCCTTGGCGCAGGGCGGCATGGGAGAACCAGGGAGGATACCTATGACGAGAATTGCGCTCGGCAGTGCCGTCCTGCGCGGCACTGTCGCCACTGCTTTGATGGCATCCCTGACGTCTACATCGGCGCTGGGTGCGCCACCGGTCGACCTGAGCAAGTGGTCGCCGGAATATGTGCGCTCCATCGCCGGCACACAGGACTTTGACACGGCTGCCGATTGCGCCAAGGTTACCCCGCTCGACTACAAGGGGCGACTGACTTTCTGGTATCAGGGCGTGTTCGAGGGCGACCCCGACCTCCTGCGCCAGTACTACAAGGATTTCTTCGAGACCTTCCGCAAAACCTATCCGAACATCCAGCTCGAGGAACAAGCCCTCACCTATAACGACCTTCTCGACAAGTTCCGCACGGCGCTCCTGGGCAATGCCGCGCCGATGGCGGTCCGCCTGCAAATCCTGGGTGGTACCGAGTTCGCCTCAAAGGGCTATCTGCAGCCGCTCAAGCCCGAGGATGTGGGGTATTCGACCGAGGATTTCTGGCCCGGCGCCATGAAGGCCGTGACCTGGGAGGGCGTGACCTACGGCATTCCGACCAACAACGAGACGATGGCGTTCATCTGGAACGCCGACATCTTCAAGCGTGCGGGCCTCGATCCGGACAAGGCTCCGGCAACCTGGGAAGATGTCGTCAAATATTCCAAGCAGATCCACGACAAGCTCGGCATTGCCGGCTACGGCCTCGTGGCGCGCAAGAATGCCGGCAATACGCCGTACCGTTTCATGCCACAGCTGTGGGCCTATGGCGGCGGCGTCTTCGACGAAGCCACCGCGAATCCGACCTATGAGCAGGTCCAGCTCGATAGCCCGCAGAGCAAGGCGGCGCTGCAAGCCTCCTACGACATGTATGTTCGCGACAAGTCGGTTCCGGTTTCGGCACTCACCAACCAGCAGGCCGATAACCAGCCCCTGTTCGTCGCCGGCCAGCTCGGCATGATGATCTCGCACCCGTCCGATTACAACGTCATGCTCGACCTGCAGAAAAAGGCGACGGGCACCGACAAGGACAAGGCGCAGACTGTCATCGACAACATGCGCTACGGCCTGATCCCGACTGGTCCCGACGGCAAGCGCGCCGTCGTGTTCGGCGGCTCGAACATTCACATCCTGAAGCCCGAATATGTCGAGGGCGGCAAGGTAGACGAGCCGGCTGCGAAAGCTATCATCTGCATGTGGACGAGCCCTGAATGGTCGCTGAAGATGGCCTACGCCGGATCAAACCCGGGCAACCTCAACGGCTTCAAGACCAAGTGGATGAAGGAACGTCTGGACAACATCAAGTTCCTCGACGTCACCACCTCGATGCTGCCATACGGCATCCCGTTCCCAGCGCTGCCGCAGGCCCCCGAGATCATGAACATCATCATCCCGGACATGCTGCAGAATGCCCTGACCGGAGCGATGACCGTCGACGAGGCAGCGGACGACGCGGCCAAGAAGGTAAAAGACCTGATGGGCGGACTCTAGTCCAGGCCTGACCTACGACCTGACCGGCTGCGCCGCTGGCGCAGCCGCCTCGTTCCGAAGAATAAGGGCACGCCACAAGTGACGATCGTGACCGGCAAGGCCGAGGCTCGCCGAAGATTGCAACCCGGTACATCCGGCACGCTGCGGAAGATCTGGGAGCATCGCGCGGACTACGCGTACGTGCTCCCAGCGATCGCCGTGATGCTCATCGTCATCGCCTATCCGATCTACTACACGATCGAGCTGTCGTTTTTTAAGACACCGCCCGGTCTACAGCTCCGCGACAAGAGCTTCATCGGCTTCGACAACTACACGACCATCCTCACCAGTCAGGTGTTCTGGAAAGTCACCTGGAACACACTGATCTGGACACTGGGCTCAACTCTCATCTCCTTTGTCCTGGGGTTTGCCACAGCGCTGGCACTCCACCGCGACTTCATCGGCCGTGGTGTCTTGCGCGCTATCCTGATTATCCCTTGGGTCATCAGCGCCGTCGCCGCCTCCTATATCTGGAAGTGGATCTACCATTCGGACTTCGGGATCATCGGCGCGGTGGTGGTCGGCCTCGGCTTGGCCGACCCGCCGCCGAATTTCATCGACAATGTCAGCACGGTGCTGCCCTCCCTGATCGTCGTCAATATCTGGCGCGAGTTTCCGTTTGCCATGATCATGATGATGGCCGGCCTGCAGACAGTCCCGGACCAATTGCTGCGCGCCGCAAAAGTCGACGGTGCCAATGCATGGCAGCGCTTTTGGCACGTCACCTTCCCGCACTTGCGCAACGTCTCGGTGGTGACGATGCTGCTGCTCGCGGTGGCCAACTTCAATTCCTTCATCATCCCCTGGATCATGACCGGCGGCGGGCCGTCGAACGCATCGCATATCTGGATAACCCACATTTATGAGCTCGCCTTCGGACGGCAGCGCTGGGGCGTGGCATCGGCCTATTCGGTGCTCCTGTTCCTCACACTGATGACGCTGGGCTACTTCTACGTCCGTGCGTTAAGCGGCAACGAGCGGAAAGAGGGGAGCGCATGAGCACGATTGCCGAGACAGCACCTCGAGCCCAGACCCGTCGCCGCATGCGCGTCGACGGATGGCGGTGGGCCGGGCGCATATTCCTCGTGTTCATGCTGCTTTATACTGCGTTGCCGATGATCTGGATGCTGATCACTTCGATCAAGTCCGGATTCGCGGCGACGCAATTCCCGCCGCAATGGTGGCCGGACGAGCCTACCCTCGCCAGCTACCAAAAGCTGCTCGATCCGCAGAACAGCGTCGGCCAGGACTTCCTCCGCTTCTTCTGGAACAGCCTTTTCGTGTCGACCGTCACGACAATCCTTTCGGTGATCGTGGCTGTCCCTGCGGCCTACGCGTTTTCGCGCTTCAGTTTCCCCGGCCGGAATTTCCTGTTCTTTGCCGTGCTGCTGCGCAACATGTTCCCGGCGGTGATCTTTCTCGTGCCACTCTTCATCCTGATGCGCGCGATCGGTCTGATAAACACGCATGGCTCGCTGATACTCACCTATCTCACGTTCGGCCTGCCGCTGGCGATCTGGCTGCTCAAGGGCTTTTACGACAACATCCCGGTGCAGCTTGAGCAGGCGGCGCGCATCGATGGCGCAACACGGTTCCAGGCCTTCATCATGATCGTGATGCCGCTCTCGACGCCGGGGATCATCGCCACCGCAATCTATTCCTTCATCGGCGCGTGGAACGAGTACATCTACGCGTACACCTTCCTCTCCAAGAACGAGCAGTTGACCCTGCCGGTCGGCATCCAACGCTTCTTCTCGGAAAATACGACGGACTTTCCGGGCCTGATGGCGGCCAGCTTCATGATGAGCGTGCCCGTCGTGGTGCTGTTCCTGGTCCTGCAACGATACTTTGTACGCGCCCTTACAGAAGGCGCGGTCAAGCACTAGGGAGTTGCCGATGGCCCACGTGGTCCTCCAAGATCTCGTCAAGAGCTATGGCGGCTTCAAAGCTGTCAACCACGTCTCGCTGACGGTCAATGACGGCGAGTTCGTTGCGCTCGTCGGCCCTTCAGGCTGCGGCAAGACAACCACGCTCAATCTCGTCGCCGGGCTGACCCCGATCACATCGGGCGACATCATCATCGGGGAGCGGGTGGTCAACGACCTCGACCCCAAGGACCGGGACATCGCAATGGTGTTCCAGAACTACGCGCTCTACCCGCAGAAATCGGTCTACAAGAACCTGGCGTTCCCGCTTCAGATGCGCAAACTCCCCAGGGACGAGATCGACAAGAAGGTCAAGGAAGCGGCGCGAGTGCTCGACATGACGCATCTGCTCGAGCGCAAGCCGCGCGAACTTTCGGGCGGGCAGCAGCAGCGTGTGGCCCTTGGCCGTGCCCTCGTTCGCGACCCTGCGGTGTTCCTCATGGACGAGCCACTGTCTAACCTCGATGCCAAACTGCGCGTGCAGATGCGGTCGGAGATCAAGCGTTTCCACCAGGACCTCAAGGCGACGATCATCTATGTGACGCACGACCAGCTCGAAGCGGTGACCATGGCCGACAAGATGGCGGTGATGAATGGCGGCTACCTGCAGCAATACGATTCACCGGCGCAGGTCTTTGCCCATCCAGTGAACATGTTCGTGGCCAGCTTCATCGGCAGCCCGGCGATGAGCCTTATTCCGCTGCAGGCCTCGACGGCAAACGGCAACACGGTGTTGACCGGCGCCGAGGGCTGGCGCCTTGAGCTCTCGCCGCGCAATGCCCAGAAGGTGGCTAGAGCAACGACCAGGAAAGTCGTGCTCGGCGCACGTCACTCGACGATCAAGCTGCACAAGAGCGCGGTCCCCGGTTCCATTCCGGCCAAGGCCTACACGGTGGAACCGACCGGAGACGTCACCTTCGTGCAGGCGTTCCTGTCCGGCGCCATCGTCAACGTCAGCGTGCCGCCAAACATTGCCGTCGCGCCCGACGAGCAGATCTGGCTCGAGTTCGACCAGGAGCGGATGCATCTGTTCGACGGCGAAACTGAAATGGCCCTCAAGGCCAACTGAGATAGCGCGGATGCGTGGGACGTGGGCGTGGATGACTGAGAAGCTTAAGATCACCGCGATCAAGCCCTATCCGGTTTGGGTAGGAACGCGCAACCAGATGCTCGTCAAGGTCGAGACCGACCAGGGCATCTTCGGCTGGGGCGAGAGCGGCTTGAGCGGTCGCGAGAGGGCCGTGGCCGGCGCGGTCGAGCACTATCGCGAGTTTCTCATCGGCCGCGACGCGATGCAGATCGGGCGGATCTGGCAGGAGGTTTATCGCAGCCAGTACTTCGAAGGCGGGCGAGTCCTTCAGGCGGCGATTTCCGCCATCGACATCGCCCTTCACGACATCAAGGGCAAGGCGCTGGGGGTGCCGGTCTATGAGCTGCTAGGCGGCAAGCAGCGCGACCGCATTCCCACCTTCGCCTCGACCGGCGATGAGGCCGAGGGCGATGTTGCCATCGAACGGGCCCGCGAACTTCGCGCACAGGGGTGGCAGGCGATCCGCTTCTTCCCCTTCGGGCAAAACAGCAAGGATATATTCGAGCCGCGCGAGTCCATCGGCGCTACCGCGAGTATGCTGAACAAGGCGCGCGAGGCGCTGGGCGACGACGTGGTTCTCGGCCTCGACTATCATCATCGGCTCTCGGTGGCAGAGGCGGCGAGCTTCTGCAACAAGCTCGGCCGCAGCGTGCTTGATTTCCTCGAGGAGCCGATACGGGCCGAAACGCCGGAGGCCTACGAAGCGCTGCGCACGATGACCGAAATCCCCTTTGCCATAGGCGAGGAATTTGCCAGCAAATGGCAGTTCCTGCCCTACATCGAGCGCGGCATCCATCAGTTCAACCGGATCGATGTTTGCAATGTCGGCGGGCTCACCGAGGCGATGAAAATCGCTGGCTGGAGCGAGGCGCATTATGTCGACCTGATGCCGCACAATCCCCTTGGTCCCGTGTGCACGGCCGCGACCGTGCATCTCGCCGCTGCGGTACCCAACTTCGCGTGGCTCGAGACCAGGGCACCCGAAACGAAGCTGGGCTTCGACAATTCCGACTTCTTCCCCGTGCAACCACGGCTCGACGGGACCGATTACCCGGTCGGCGATCTGCCGGGGCTCGGCGTCGAAGTCAACGAAGTGGCGGTCCAGGCGGAGAGTTTGCGTTTCTGGGAAGCGCCTCACCTTAGGCGCCGCGACGGTTCTGTTACGAACTGGTAGTTCCATTCAATCGGAGTCCACAATGACGCATACGTCCGACATTACGCGGCCGCCTAAAGACCTGATCGACGCGCTAAGGGAGATCGGCGCCGCGACGGTTGCCGGCACGCTTGGCCACATGGGCTTCCGCAATCCGCACATGGTTGGTCCGGTGGCGCAAAACCACGGGAAGTCGATCGTCGGGCCGGCGCTGACGCTGCAGTTTCTGCCGCAGCGGCCGGACCTGTTCACCGAGGGAGAATATGCCGATCCGGAGACCCAACTTCACCGGCACGTGCTCTACCACGCGCAGGAGGGCGATGTGGTCGTGGTCGACGCGCGCGGCGACATGAGCTCGGGCGTCTTCGGCGATATGATGTCGACGTATTTCAAGGGCAGGGGCGGGGCGGGTATCGTCATCGACGGGTGCATGCGCGACCGGCCCAATGTCGAAAAGCTCGACCTGCCCCTATGGCTGCGCGGCTGGACGCCAAACTATCATGTGCAGACCAGCATCTATCCCAATGCCGTCAACGTTCCGATTGCCTGCGGCGGTGTCACGGTGATCCCCGGCGACATCATTGTCGCCGACGACGACGGCGTGGTGGTGCTTCCCGTCGTGATGGCCCCGAAGGTGATCGAAGAATCACAGAAGCATCACGATTGGGAGGAGTTTTCGCGAGTGAAGCTCATGGAGGGCGGCCCGTTGCAACGCTACTATCCGCTGCATGACGATGCCCGCGGAGAGTACGAGGAGTGGCGCAAAACAAATCGCCTGGAGAACCCGAGTTAGTCAGCGGGCCTTGGCGATCAGTTCTGCCAGGCAATCGGCAGCCTCAGTCCCCGGCACGCCGAGATCTCTGACGCTGTCCATGTGGTTGCGGTTCGGGAGCACATGCGACGTTACCAACGATCCCTGCCGCAGCAAGCTTGCTTTGAATCGATCGGCTTGCTGATGGAAGGGTGGCGTCTCATTGGCTCCGACCAGAACCGCCGTCTTGGTTTGAGGATCATGCCAACAGGCGAGAGGTGTGAACATGGCGACTTCCTCGTCGGTTATTCCAATCTCGTTGGCGAGAAAGGAATCCTGGAGCGGCTTCAAATCGTAGAGCCCGCTCAACAGAAGGGCTGCCCTCACATTCGAGGGGGTATGCGCCCCATCGAACAGGAACGTTGCAAGATGTGCTCCCACCGAATGACCACTGACAGTCAGGGCCGCCGGGTTTCCGCCATGATCGGCGATGTTGGCCAGGATCCACTGCTTGGCGCGGCGCACCTGGTCGACGATCGTCGCCATTCTGACCTTGGGCATCAGAGCATAATCAACGATGACGGCAATGGCCCCGGCCTGGGTAATCGTCGTCGCGACATATGAATAGTCGCGCTTGGAGAACATTCTCCAGTAGCCGCCATGGACAAAGATGTGCACCGGAAGCGCCGTTCTTTTGCCCGCGGGAAAGAACAGGTCCATGATCTCGGTCGGATCCGGTCCGTAGGCCACGTCTGCGGCCATCGCAATGGCGGCGCGGGCGGCCTCGCTGCGGTCAACAATGTCCTGCACGATTTGGTCAAAGTCAGCAACGTGGTCGCGGATGCGAAAGGGATCGCCTTGCATTCTTCAGCTCACATGCTGACGGCGAGGTATTTCGCCTCCATGAATTCGGCAATGCCGTGATGCTGCCCTCCCTCGCGGCCAAGCCCGCTCTGCTTGACGCCGCCGAACGGAGCTGCCGGATCGGACATCAGCCCGCGGTTGAGAGCGATCATCCCGGCCTCGATCCGGGAAGCCACCCGCATGCCGCGCGCCAGATCGCGCGTGTAGATGTAGGCAGCAAGCCCATATTCGGTGTCATTGGCGCGTGCGATGACCTCGGCCTCCGTTTCGAAGCTCGAGATTGGCGCCACCGGCCCGAATATCTCCTCATGCGCCATCTTTGCATCGCCCGGCACGTCGCGAAGCACTGTCGGAGGGTAGAAGAAACCACGTCCGGGCAGGACTGAGCCGCCGCACAAGACCCGCGCGCCGCGTGTGACCGCGTCGACGACAAGGCGGTCTATCTTCTCGACCGCCTTTTTCGTGATCATGGGCCCGCATTCCGTGTCCGGGTCGGTGCCGGCGCCGACCTTGAGCGACGACATCCGCTTCTCGAGGCCCTCGGAGAAGGCTTCGTAGATGCCAGATTGCACGTAGAGGCGGTTCGCGGCCGTGCAGGCCTCGCCGGCGTTGCGCATCTTGGCCACCATCGCGCCATCGAGCGCCGCTTCGAGATCGGCGTCGTCGAACACAATGAACGGTGCGTTGCCGCCCAGTTCCATCGAACACGAGACCACGTGCCTGGCAGCCTCTTCCAGCAGAGCGCGGCCCACGCCGGTCGAACCGGTGAAGGAGAGTTTGCGCACTCGCGGATCGGCCAGCATGGCTGCCGTCACAGGGCCGGGACTGGAGGTCGTCAGGACGTTGACCACCCCCGCTGGAACGCCTGCGTCCTGGTAGAGCGCGGCCAGCGCGTAGGCGGTAAGCGGGGTCTCACTGGCCGGTTTCAGGATCACGGTGCATCCAGCGGCAAGTGCCGGCGCGATCTTGCGCGTCGCCATCGCGGCAGGAAAATTCCAGGGCGTGATCAGGACGCAGATGCCGATTGGTTCGTAGTCGACAACGATGCGATTGGTGCCGGAAGGCGCAGTACCGAATTCACCGGTAATGCGAACGGCCTCCTCGGCATTCCAGCGGAAAAATTCCGCGGCGTAAGCGATCTCGCCTCGGGCATCCCGCAGGGCCTTGCCGTTTTCCAATGCGATGAGAGTAGCCAGTGCCTCCGATCGTTCCGTCATCAACTCAAAGCAGCGTCTGAGGATCTCGGAACGCTTTCGCGGCGACGTTGTCCGCCAGCCATGGGCCGCCTTGGCAGCTGCGTCAACGGCGGCGGCCGCGTCCTCCAAGGTCGCATCGGGTACGGCGGCGATGATGGCTTCCGTCGAAGGATCGATGACCGGAATTACCCTGCCATCCGCGGACTGCCGCCATTGGCCGTCAATATACAGCCCTTGCGAAATTGTGTGGAAGTCGCTGACGCCCTGATCATCCGACAGAACCTGTGAAAACGTGTTCATCTCGATATTCCCGATTGTTTACATGACGCAGCTGGCGAGGTCGCCATCAAAGGCGGCCTGGACCAGGCGTCGCATGGACCTCAAATCGAATGGCCGCGGATTGTTCTTGATGAGGCGCTCGATACCGATCGCTTGTTCCGCCGTCCAATCGAGCTTGTCGGCAGGCAGCCCTAGCTCGGCCAACGAGGGGGTGATCCCGATTGCGCCAAACAGCCGACTGACCTCGCCAATGGTCGCGTCGGCCAACTCTTCGGGCGTCCGGCCTTTTCCATCGAGGCAGAGCGCGTTGGCGATCTCGGCCATCTCGGTCGCTGCGGCTGTTCTGTTGTACTTCATGACGTATGGCAGCATGGTGGCGACACCCAATCCGTGAGCGGTGTGGGTTATCGCGCCAACCGGGTATTGCACGGCGTGCGCTGCCGCCGTGCCGGCCGTTCCGAACGCGCAGCCGGCTGCAAGTGCGCCCATCATGACGTCGGCCCGGGCGTCCTCGTCGGAGGGCCGGCGGTATGCCGTTTCAAGGCTTCGGCCAAGCAGCTTGATCGCCAGCAGGGCGAAGTGATCGGTCAAGGCGGTTTTGCCGATAAAGACATGTTGTTGCGGAAGGCCGGGATCGGTCCCGCGCCTGGCGGCGGTGAAGGCCTCGATTGCATGCGTCAGTGCATCGGCGCCTGCGATCGCCGTCAATCCCGGTGGGCATGTCATCGTCAGCTCAGGGTCGCAGATAGCCGCGGCCGCGATCAGATACGGGCTGGAGATGCCGACCTTCAGCGTGCGATCCGGATCCGAGATCACGGCAACCGGGGTCACTTCAGAGCCGGTGCCGGCTGTCGTCGGCACCGCGATCAGCGGCAGCGTCGGGCCGGGCACCTTGAACTCGCCGTAGTAATCCTGGAGCTGACCGCCGTGACTGATGAGCAACGCGGCGCATTTGGCCATGTCGAGACAACTGCCGCCGCCAATGCCGATCACCATGTCGGGCGCGAACTTCCGTGCTTCCTCGACGCAGACGGCAACGGTGTCCCGGGGGACTTCGGGTAGCACACGGTCATGCACCAGGACGTCTATCGAGGCGGCTCGCAGCGCCGCGACAATCTCTGCGAACGGGCCCGTTGCGGCAAAACGTTCATCGGTGCAGACGAGTGCGCGACGCCCGAGCCTGGCTGCGACAACCGGGATGACGTGGCGTTGGCCCTTCCCGAACAGGATTTCGCGCGGCAGCCTTATGGCAGCGAAAAGGCTCATGATCTGCATCCTGTGATGATGTCTGGAAAGGCCGCGGGGGCGGCACGCTGTTCCAGCAGGGCCACCGCAAGTGCCATTGCTTTGTCTCGAAACGGCCTCAAATTATATCCTCTATAAAATCGTATAGGATATAGGATTGCATTAATCGGAGCATCGTGTTAGCAATTCTATGTGTCAAGAGGCAAAACATGCAGGCCATGAACTTACTCAATGCGGACGATACGAACCTCGCCGGCGGACGTATCCAGCGCTCCAGCAGCTTGGTTGAGGAAGTCTACGAAGCGATTTTTGCGCAACTCATGTCGCTTAAGATTGCGCCGGGCTCGCGCATCACGGTCGACAGCCTGGTCAAGGAATTCAACGTCTCCCACACGCCGATCCGCGAGGCGCTCGGCCGGCTCGAAGGCGAAGGCCTCGTGCTGAAGACGCATCTGATCGGTTACCGCGCCGCGCCGCAGATCACGAAACGGCGGTTTGACGAACTCTACGAGCTTCGCCTGCTGCTCGAACCTCATGGCGCAGCCAAGGCAGCCGCGCTCATGGACGAGGTAAAGCTCGCGCAACTTCAGACATCGGCCGGCGTCATGGCGCGCCGTGAAGGCAAGGACGAGCGCCTGCGGTATTCCAACTTCGCCCGCCAGGATGCCATTTTCCATGACAAGGTCATGGAATTCGCCAACAACGAACTCGTGCGTGAGACACTGGCGCACCAGCATACCCACTTCCACATATTTCGCCTGATGTTCCATTCGCGCGTCACCGAGGAGGCGCTTGACGAGCATGAGGCCATTCTGGCCGCTTTGGCTGCGGCCGATCCTGCCGCTGCCGAGCAGGCGATGCGTCGCCATATCGAGCATTCCCGCGACCGTTTGTTGCTGGCGTTCGACTGAGACTGTCCCGATGTGCCCGTACCCGTCGTCGACGATTATCCCGCAGGCCTGTGCCAACCAGAACTACGTCCCCGATTCACCCTTCTAGGAACTCAAGCCCACCTGGCGAGTACAGGTCTCGCCCGGTCGTTGTCACAGGAAAGGAAGTACCATGCCAGGCAAAAAGATCCTGATGCTGACCGGTGAATTCACCGAGGAATACGAAATCTTCGTCTACCAGCAGGCGATGGAAGCGGTGGGCCACACCGTTCACGTCGTGTGCCCAGACAAAAGCGCCGGAGACCTGATCAAAACGTCGCTGCACGATTTCGAGGGCGATCAGACCTACACCGAAAAGCTCGGCCACTATGCGCTGATCAACAAGACCTTCTCCGACGCTGAGAAGCAGCTAGCGCAATACCACGCCGTTTACTGCGCTGGCGGTCGCGGGCCCGAATACATCCGCACCGACAAGCGCGTGCAGGCGATGGTGCGCCACTTCCACGAAACCAAGAAGCCGATTTTCACGATCTGCCACGGCGTGCAGATCCTGATTGCGGTAGACGGTGTCGTGCGTGGCAAGAAGGTCGGCGCACTGGCGGCATGCGAGCCCGAGGTGACGCTTGCGGGTGGCACCTATATCGACCTGTCTCCAACGGAGGCATATGTGGATGGGACGATGGTTTCGGCAAAAGGCTGGACGGCGCTTGCTGCGTTCATCCGCGAATGCCTGAAGGTGCTGGGAACGGAAATCCGCCACTCGTAGACCTTTGCTCCGGCGCATCCAAAAGGGTGCGTCGGTTCCCTTGCTGCGGAGGAAACTTGTCACCGCCAATTCGGCTTCGGATCATAAAGCACCTGCATCACGAACTGCGGGAACAGGTTTCGACGTCGTCTTCGACGCAACGGGAAACAGCCTTTCGATGCAGTCTGCCTTTGCCTATGTTGCCCATGGCGGCGTCATGGTGATGGTAAGCGTCGTGCCGGACGACATAACCTTCTCAGATCCAGAGTTCCACCAGCGCGAAATGATGCTGATCGGCAGTCGCAACGCGACGCGTGGGGATTTCCAGCACATCATTGCCTCGATCCGCGATGGAAAAATACCAATCGACCAGCTCGTCACCCACCGCACCACCCTGCGCGACAGCCCACGCGACATCGCAATCTGGGCGAAGCGGAAGTCTGGTCTGATCAAGGCCATTTCGACGTAGCGGGATCTGGCTGACGTCAGCAACACAATCAAGATATGTCATCGAGCCCTGGTGCTGCATTATGGGAGGGGGGAGTGGCTCGGTGACGCCAGGCTAAGCGTCGCGCTTGACGCGGTATTCGCCGTGGTTTTCCTCAGTGACAATTGTCCCTGCCGAACTGGCTTGGCGTTTCACTGATTGCAGCGGGCGCAGTTCTCGTCGCATACAAAGGTTGAAGCCGTGGAGCGACGATCCTTCCGGCACAAAACGTGTTCCATGCAAAGTCCATCGGGTATTCGCACCGCTTGAGTATCCGGCGTCGCTGCTCTATGTGATGCGTGATGATTGATGCGCACCAAGGAGGCGATATGAGAACCACTTTGGCAATCGATGACGACGTCTTGGTCGCGGCCAGGGCCATGGCCCGGCAGCAGGATCGCAGCCTCGGCGAGGTCATCACCGATCTCGCCCGGCGCTCGCTGCGCCGGCCTCAAGCCGGCGGCGAGCGCAACGGGATTCCTCTGCTGTCGCCTCGGCCGGATGCACCTCCTGTCACGCTTGAGACGGTCAACGCCTTGCGAGACGAACTGCCGTGACGTTCCTGCTCGATGTCAATGTGCTGATCGCACTGATAGATCCTGGCCATGTCAACCATGACGACGCCCATGGCTGGTTCGAAGTGACCGGTAACGCCGCATGGGCTACGTGTCCCATCACCGAAAACGGCGTCCTGCGCATCGTCGGCAACCAAAGATATCCCAATTGTCCCGGCTCGCCCGCCGTCGTTGCGCAAATCGTTACCAAGTTGCGGGCCCTGCATGGGCACAGCTTCTGGCCCGACGATGTGAGCCTGGTTGGCTCTGGCGACATCGATGCAGCGAAAATCCTGACCTCGGCACAGGTCACCGATACCTATCTTCTCGCGCTCGCCAAGGCGCGTGGCGGCCAGCTTGCAAGTTTTGACCGCAAGCTGTCGGCGGCGGCCGTGAAGGGCGGGAAGTCTGCACTGCACCTGATTCCCACAAGGTAGACCACCGGGCTCTTTGGTCTGTTCCCGCAGTTTGAGAGGGCGTAGCCGCGCAGCACCATCAGGCCGTTGCGCTCAGGCGCAAACGCGCGACCGTTGGTCGAAGGCCACGATTGTCTCGATATACCGCCTCTCATCGAAAGCGGTTGTTACCTGGGCCCCAGAAAGCCCGGCTCGGATTCTACACCGCGGGCACGATCCAAGGTCGCCTCAGCGTCGTTGGCCGGCTCGCGGTTCTTTCTGTTCCGGCCGCTTTTCCGGCGCCGGCCCTTTCGATGCTGCGCTCGCTGACAGTTGGATACGTGTGGATCATCCCGACGCGGCTTGTGTCTGCCGCGCGACTGCGTTGTCGCCGATGGTTCAATGGGTCGGCTTTACCACGCCGGCCTCGTCGAAGGGATGAGGCGGCATGCCAGGAGCATCTGCCCCCCAGCATTGCAGCCACCCTTGTCCCGCATACCGGCGCGTTGTCGAACTGCCAAGGCCGTTTGTGCCCGTTTTTTGCGCAAACAGGATTTTACCCGTGTTGCCGGACCGACCGGCGGGTCAAGCCCCTCTGGGCACAAAATGCCTTCCTGGCCAGATGGCGCAGGTTGCCAGGTCGTTGTCGGTCAAAGTCGGCCAGAAACTCGCGGCGGTCCAAGGGCAGCAGGGAATTGAGAGGGTCGAAGGCTTCGGCACGTCGAACGACATAGGCAGGTGGGTCGAGCGAAGAGGTCAGTTGCCATTCGCGAGCGGCCCGAGAATTCGGACTCCCTGTCGGCGCGCGGCAAGTGCGAGCTTGCGATCGAGGGTGGCCAGCGGCAACTCGGTTTCGATTGCCAGCGCAAGATAGGCGGCGTCATAGGCGCTTAGCCCGTGCGAAGCCGCTAGCGTCAGCACCGCGCCGTCCGATCCGCTGCCGGCGTCCTCCAGCGGCAATCGGCGCAGCCGTGCCGTGGTGGTGGCAGCTTCGCCCGCCGCGATGCGGCCATGCCGCTCGGCCATCAGTACGACGTTCCGCGCCTCGTGCCAGAACAGGGATGGTACAGGCGCCGTTGTTCCCGGCAATCGTCGCATCAGGGCGGCCGCCGCCTCGCTGTCTCCATCAGGAAGAATCCAGGCAGCCGCCATGGAAAGCTCAACGACGAAAGGCATCAGACGATGATCGCCATCAAGCGCGGCGTCCTTCATCGCGCCAGGCCCGAATTTCGTCCTGCGTCACGGGCTTGGCACGGGCGCGGGCGGCGCTGATCTCTTCGATGACGGCCTCGACATCGTTGCGCCGTTGAATCCGCGACAGTTTAGCGATGGGATCGTTGCCGCGCGAAATAATCACCTCCTCGCCTGCTTCGACCCTTGAAAGCAGTTCCGAGAGATGCGTCTTGGCCTCGCCAACTTTTACCGTGATGGTCATTTCCTGTCCTTGTACGTGTCGGGGCAATCGTGGCGAGCCGTGTTCATTGCCGTTGAGCTGAGTGTGGCGACAATCGCTGTTCTGCGCGACAATAGGCGCAATGCTGACTCTTGGTCAAAGCTTGGTCAAGGCGGGCCGTCTCTCAACAAGGTGAAATTGTTTCGTTCTGGTGGAACGGGGTTTCCGATCGTGCGCAGTATCTGGTTTTCGCAGATGCGGGGGCTTGCGCAACTTGTCGCGGTCAGCGCACTCCAGGGATCGCGAGTGGCTATCTGACCATAGTTTGCGGGGGCATTCATCTTTGGGCGTTCGCGCTTGGGCGCGCAGCGCCGACATTCCTCGCCGTCTCTGTTGCCGTAAGACAACAACCTGATCACCCGATCCTGTCACCCCTCTCTCGGTAAGGGCAAGATTCCCCAGGCCCGCGGCCCATCTGGACGGTTCGGCCTTGCCCCAATTGCCCTTTCAGCTGAAACGACTAGGGCGGAAAGTTGCAAGCATGGGATGCTGATTGCCGGAGGCGATTTCTTTGGCAAGCAATTCGCCGACGATCAATCCGAGCGTTGCGCCGCTGTGGCTAAAGGCGACGTGAAGCCCGGCGACGGTTTCGACGGAGCCAAGCACTGGCTCGCCGTCGCCGGGGATGGGCTTCGGGCCAACTGCATAGGTCGCGAGTTGGAGCCGCGGATTGCCCTCGAGCACCGCACTAGCCTCGTCGAGCAGTCCTTCGACGGTTTTGTCGTGGACGGTGTAGGTTCCGTCAGAGTTGACCACGACTTCTTCCTCCGACCACGCCGAATCCAAAACAAGTGCGCCATCCGGCGTCGGACGCACCGCCACGCGCGGCGTATTCAGCACGGCACGGAGCTCGGTCTTGATCGGCTTGGTCTTCAAGAGGAGTGAGATCGGCGTGGCGTCGGGGATATGGACTCCGATCTCAGCAAGCATAACCGGCGTCGCTGGCCCAACGGCAAGGATCACTGCATCCGCCTTCACCGGCACACCATCGGCAGTGACGACGCCACGCGCGCGACCACCTGTTGCATTTATCCGCACGCGCCCAGCGTCCCGAACAAGCTTGCCGCCGTGAGAGCGGAATTCATTGAGCAGCAGATCGATAAGGCAGGGCAGGTCAACCCATCCTTCGCCAGGATTGAAGATGGCACCCTGCGGGGTGATTGCGCTGGCGTTGACGCCGGGCGTCGCTGCACCGACTTCGGCAGGGCCGAGCAGAAGCGCGTCATAGCCAATATCCTGCTCCAGCTGGCAGATGGACGCGATCTGGTTCGCCTCATCATCCCGATCCCAGGTGAGGCCGCCGTCAAAGCGAAGCCACGACGCCGTCTCCGGCCTTGTGGCGGCCAGGGTCCGATAACGGTCGATGCCTGCAAGCCTCAAGCGGTGGTAAGCGGTGTCAGCACGTCGCGCTGAGTTCAGCCAGGAAAGTGAACGGCCGGATGCACCGTTGGCCGGCGCGCCGTCGTTGACAATGGTTACATCAACGCCAAGACGAGCGAGGTGCAGCGCGGAAGAGATGCCGAAGATGCCAGCGCCGATGACGACGACTTGGCGCGGTTTTGGGGATGCAGTCATAGGAAAATCCTTCTACGCAGAAGCCGGGCTGGGAGTTGTTGGATGGCTGCAGAGCGCGGCGGAACTAGTAGTCGGTGAGCTTCTTCATGTAGCGCCGGCCCTCAAGCATTGGCCGGCCGCGCAGACTGGCCAGCTCGTAGGCAAAACACCATAGACTGTCGAAGAAAACCAAGGGCACGAGATAGGGTTTGATGTGTTCGGACATACCGCTGAGGTCGAGTTCCGCTCCATCGAGCACCAGGATGTTTTCCCGGCTGCCGTACTTGAAAAGGAAATCGCGGGCGCGTTCAGAAAGGCTCCGCGTTTCGTCCAAACCCACCAAGACCACGAAGCAAGCGTCCCGGTCCACCACCTCAAATGGGCCGTGAAAGAATTCGTTGGCGTGTATGGCTTGCGAGTCGAACCACTGCATCTCCATCAACACGCAGATGGCGTACGAATAGGCCGCACCATAGCTGGCACCGCCGGCCAGTGTGTAGATCGCTTTGCGCGGCGCGAAACGGGGTGCGAAGGCCCGAAACCGGTCGGCATAGGTCCGGTGCGCACGTTCGATCGCTGGCTGAAGATGGTTCAGGCTCATCAGCAGATCGGTGGTCAGCCCAGCATTCTCCCGAGCATCGATCAGGCCGGCCAGCAACGTGTAGAGCACGCCGTAATTGCTGCGGGCTGCATCGATCGGTTTGCCTGTCGTGTAGGAGGCCTGGTATGCCACAGGGTGGTCGACGGCGCGCGCGAGGGGCGATACCTGGTCAAGGGTCATGCCGATTGTCGTTGCGCCTCGATTTCTTGCGTGATTGGCCGCTCGGACGGTCTCCTTGGTGGTTCCGGTCTGCGAGCAAAGGACAACGAGCGTGTCAGGTCCCAACCGTCGCGGGTCTCGGCAGACGAACTCATCCGCGTTGTAGATGTCGCAGGCGAATGTGCCGCTGCGACGGTCGACGAAGTATTTGCCTGCCATCATGATCGAGAGCGAGCCGCCGCACGCCACGAGAAACAGGTGCGAAAACTGCTTGCCCGCCGTAGCGGTCAGGGTGCGTTCTACGTCGGCGGGAAGGGCGGAAATCATGAGGTTTCTCTTCTCGGTGACAGAGCTTGGGCCGGCGCACAATTGACAAATGGCAGGCCATTGTGCGAACGTTCTCATGTCCTTTAAACTGAAAGTCCTGCGATGGTCAAGATTGCCGCGATGGGCGACAACGTGGTCGATTGTTATCTCGCTCGCGGCGAGATGTATCCTGGCGGAAATTGCCTCAATGTCTCGGTCTATGTCAGCCGCTTCGGCGGGCAGTCGGCGTATGTTGGGGCGATCGGCAAAGACCGGGCAGGGGACTTGATCCACGCCGCACTCAAGTCCGAGCGCGTGGATGTCACCCGATTGCGGCGCCTTGAAGGGCCGACCGCCTATTGCCTCATAGGTCACCGAAACGCCGATCGGATCTTCCTGGACTTCGACCTCGGCGTCTCGATGTTCACGCCGACGCAAGAAGATCTGCTTTTTCTCTCGGCCTTTGAGGCCGTTCACATTGGCCAATCCAGCGGGTTAGACCCATGGGTTGCTGCGCTATCGAGTAAAGCACTGTTATCTTACGATTTTTCAACGCGGCGGGACCCGGGACATCGACTCGAGATTGGGCCTCATTGCTATCTGGCCTCCGTCTCGGGTGACGGTCTCGACGACAATGAATTGGCTGCAATCGCATCCGAACTTCTTGCATGTGGTTCAAGGTGGGTTTTGGTGACTCGTGGTCGAGCCGGCGCCGTGCTTCACAGCGACACCGTCTCCTACCGCACCCCGGCGCAGCTGGTCGAACCCGTCGATACCCTGGGCGCGGGCGACACCTTCATCGCCAGAACGCTATTCGGCCTGCTTAAGGAAGAGGCGCCTCAGAATATTCTCCGCGATGCCGCAGAGGCGGCGGCTGCTACCTGTCAGTACCACGGCGCGATCGGCCATGCGGCAGCAATCGATATTGGAAAGATTACGGCGGAGATCCTCCGCGGAGCTGCACAGGAAACCAGTCTAGCTGCGAAATTCTCCCGACCAATTGACGCGAGAAACGGACAATGCTAGACGAAGTGATAACGTTATCATTTATCTAACTGAACGCCGCTCAAGAGCGTTTTGATGGATGAGTCGTCGAGTGGGACCGCAGGCCGACTTCGGCCAAATCGTAAGAGGAGAAGACATGCAAACGAATTCGAGAAGGCGCCAATTTGTGAAATCCGGTCTGGCGCTGACGATCGCGCTGGTGACAGGACTTGGCACGTTGGCCGCTTCAACGCAGGCAAAAGCGGCCGACAACCCCTACAGCCTCATCGACCCGACGATGATCAGCGTCGGAACCATGGGCGATGCGAAACCCTATGTCTTCACCGACGCCAACGGCAACTTCACCGGCTTCGACGCTGAACTCTTCCGCGACGTGGCGCGCCGGCTCGGGTTCAAGGAGGAGCAGGTCGTTTTCACCGGCCAAGAATTCTCGGCGCTGCTGCCGTCTGTCGCCAACGGCCGCTTCGACGTCGCTGTCGCCGCCATTGGCACGACCGCGGAGCGCAAGAAGACCGTGGATTTTGGCGACGGCTATCTCGCTGGCTACCTGTCGATCATTTCGGCTGATCCGGCTCTGACGAGCAATGAGAGCACCGCCGGAAAGCGCATCGGCGTGATCCAGGGGACGTTGCAGGAAATCTATGCCGAGAAGAATCTGAAGGGCGACATCGTCAAATTCCCCGACAACAACACTGCCGTGGCGGCGCTGAACAACGGGACGATCGACGGCCATTTCACCGACTATGAGTCGGCCAAGCAGTACGTGGAGCGCTATAAGAACCTGAAGATAACAATGAACGTGCCGTCCTTCGATGCGCCAGCCGGCTTCGTGGTCAAGAAGGGCAACCACGCCTTCCGCGAAGCGCTCAACACGGCACTGCGCGAGGCCATGGACGATGGCACCTGGAAACGGCTTCACGAGAAATGGTTCCCGGGTACCCCTATGCCGGATCAATATCTGCCAAAGAAATAAATTTGCGCGTATTCGTTATCGTTTCCGGCCGGGCCCGTGAGCAACGGTGCCCGGCCGAGTTATAGATGGACTTGATATGAGCTGGTTCGACACTTTCGCCCGCAGCTTTCTTGATTTCCAGGCGATGGCAGAAGTTCTGCCAAACATGGTGATGGTCGGCCTCAAGAACACCCTGATCCTGGCCCTTGCCTCGACGTTTTTCGGGACGCTGATCGGTATCGTTCTCGCCGTCATGGGGATTTCCGAGAACCAGCCGCTGAAACTCCTTGCCCGAGTCTACACCGATATCTTCCGCGGGCTTCCTGCCATTGTCACAATCCTGATCATTGGCCAAGGCTTCGCGCGGCTGGGCCGAGATCTGTTCGGTCCATCGCCTTATCCGCTGGGCATTCTGGCGCTCAGCCTGATCGCCGGCGCCTATATCGGGGAGATTTTCCGCGCCGGCATTCAGAGCGTCGAGCGTGGTCAGATCGACGCCACGCGCACTCTCGGCATGACATATGGCCAAGGCATGCGCCTGGTGGTGATCCCGCAAGGCATCCGCCGCGTCCTGCCTGCACTGGTCAACCAGTTCATCGGCAACGTCAAAGACTCCAGCCTGGTCTATTTTCTTGGTCTGCTCGCCTCGGAACGCGAATTGTTCCGCGTCGGCCAGGACCAGGCCGTGCTGACCGGCAACTTGTCACCGCTGTTGCTGGCCGGCGTGTTCTATCTCGTGATCACGGTGCCGCTGACCCATCTCGTCAATTACATCGACACGCGCATGCGCGTCGGCAAACGTATCACCGCTGTGCAAAGTGGCCTCAAGGAAGTCGCCGAGCTTGCCGAAGCGGTCGTGCCGGGCACAGCGACGTTGCCTGCAGCAGCGCCCACACGCTTCAAGGGTGGCGGTATTGAGGTCAAGAATATCGACATGGCCTATGGCGCCGTCCAGGTCCTCCATGACGTCAGTCTGAAAGTGGAGCCGGGGACCGTCACCTGCCTCATCGGTCCGTCCGGCTCGGGCAAGTCGACCTTGCTGCGTTGCCTCAACCGCCTCGTAGAGTGTCGAGCCGGTGACATTCTGCTCGATGGCGAAAGCATCTACAAACAGACCCCTGACCAACTCCGGCGGCGCGTCGGCATGGTTTTCCAGCAGTTCAATCTGTTCCCCGACCGCAGCGCGCTCGCCAACATCACCTTGGCGCTTCGCAAAGTTAAACGCATGTCGCGCGAGGAGGCTGAGGGCGCGGCCTTGGCGAGGCTGAATGAAGTCGGACTGCTGGAGCGTAAGGACCATCGGCCGGCCAATCTCTCGGGCGGGCAACAGCAGCGGGTGGCCATCGCGCGCGCCCTGGCCCTCGAACCCGAGATTATGCTGTTCGACGAAGTCACCAGTGCCCTCGATCCGGAATTGGTCAAAGGCGTCCTGAACTTGATGGCCGATCTCGGTCGGGGCGGGATGACGATGGTGGTCGTAACACACGAGATGAATTTCGCTCGCAAGGTCGCGAACCAGGTCGTATTCATGGACGAGGGGCGGATTGTCGAGGCAGGCCGACCAGAGGACCTATTCGATAATCCGCAAAGCCCGCGTCTTGGGCGCTTTTTGTCCGAGGTGCTGTGATTGCAATGGTGTGCGCAACGGCGGCTGTTGCGGTGTTCGGCCTTGCGGGGCGGGCTCAACTGCCGCTAGGTCGCCGGCACAACGCGCATGGGCGGTAGGTTTGCCGAGTGACTCAAAGATTACCCAAAAACGCAACTATCATAGAGGTCGCTCGCCGGGCCGGGGTAAGTTCCGCCACGGCCGGGCGTGTTCTTGGTGACTACGGCTACAGCAGCCCCGAGGTTCAGGAGAAGGTGCGCGCCGCAGCAGCCGAGCTGGGCTACCGCCCCAATCGCCTTGCCAAAGGTCTGATCACCGGCAAAACGCAGACTATCGGCGTTGTGGTTGGCGACATCGAAAGCCCATTCTACTCCAGCGTGCTGCGCGGAATAGGGGACGTCGCGCGCCGTGGCGGCTTCGGGGTTATCGTTACGAATAGTGACGAAAATGCCGAACTCGAGCGAGAGGCGGTGCAGCTGCTGCTGGAAAAGCAGGTCGATGGTTTAGTCGTCTCATCGACCTTCTTGGACGAGCCGGATCATCTTCGTGAAGCAGTCGCGGCCCGCTGTCCCGTCGTGCAGTTCGACCGCATCGTGGCGGGCATGCAAACCGATTCGGTCGTGGTCGACAACGTTTCTGTAACGCGTAACAGCATCGCGGCGATCATCGCCGCCGGCCACAGCCGCATCGGAATATTGGCGGAACTCGGGCCGGACCAACGCGACGATGTTGGCTCCTTTGTGGCAAACGCTGATCTCTCCAGCTCCGACGTTCGCTACCATCATCCAAGCTGGCAACGGTTGTTGGGTTATCTCGAAGCCCATCGCGCCGCGGGCATTTCGCCGGATCCGCAGTTGATCCGCCGCGTGGCGGTCTATTCCAGCGAGGCAGCCCGCAAGGAGGCGCTCGATCTACTGACAATGCGCAATGCACCGTCCGCTCTGTTTACCGCCGATGGTGTGATGTCGACAGGGGTTCTGGAGGCGATTTCCGCATTGAAGCTTGCGATTCCGGGAGACGTTTCGCTGCTCTGCTTCGACGATCTCGACTGGATGCAGTTCGTGGCCCAGGGTATTACAGCCATCGCGCAGCCGGCGCATCTGATCGGAGCGGCGGCAGCGGAGCTTCTGTTGAAGAGGCTGGCGGAGGCCACGTTACCTTTCGAGCACCGTGTCCTGGCGGCCCGCTTGGTGGAGCGCAATTCGATTGCGGTTCATCTCAACCGCGAGGCCGTCTGATCCGGGCCGCAACGGTCTATAGCAGGGGCTGAATTGCAGCGCCTCTCTATATCGAGGTCGATGCCATGCAGGGATATTGACCTGCCGTATGTTCTTCGCTTGCCTACACGCCATCGGCCATTTGCGGCTCGGCTCGGCTGAATGACAGCCCACGCGGACTGCTGGGTTTCAAAGAGGAATGTGTTCGGCGTGGTTTGGCCGACTATGTCCAAGGTCACGGTTTTGATCCGCTATTGCGCGCAACAGTCCTAGCACGCTGCCGGGCGCAGGCCCCTTCAGGATTTCGAGTAGTCCTAAAACGCTGGTTCGCGCCGCCTCATCCAATAGGAGTATGCCCGCCGATGGCCGAAAGGAGGTCTCGTGCAACCAGGGCCATTTGCATGCTCCAAGATGCGTTCTACTCGGGCGCCAAGGACAAGGATGGGCTGCAAGATGCCGTATCGCATTCAGTTTTTCCCTTCCCCGAGAATGTCGAAGAAAGGTGTTTCGGGACGCCTGGCTCAGCTTCTTGACTTCTTGAAGACATTTCTAGTGGAAATCGAGAGCTATCCGCCGAACTCCGCCCTTCCGGAGAAAGGATGATAGACTGTGCCGCATTCGTCTTGGGAGGCGATGGGAACACGGCGAAATCCCGACCCACGACCATCAATACCCTCACGCGAACGGTCAACCGCGGACGGCAGGCCTCTGGGACAGCAGATGTCGTTCGTCTACAGGACGAGAGGACGTTTGGGGGCCGATATCGAGGACCATGATCTCCGGCGACACGCCGAAGCGCACCGGCAGCCACGATACGCCCAAACCCCCGGATACGATCATGTGCCTCCCACCCTCGACGACGTGCCCATAAGCGAAGCGCTGTCCGTAGGCTGAATTGATGATGGGGGGGCCAATGAATGGCAAGCGCACCTGTCCGCCATGTGTATGGCCGCATAACGTCAGGCTGACACGGTCAGGGACAGTAATGAAGATGTCCGGTTCATGCGCAAGGAGCAATATCGGATTGCCGTCGTCGGGTATTCCGGCCATTGTTCCAGGCAGATCGTCGACGCCCTTGTACACGCCGCGAGAAAACTGCATGGCCCACTGGTCGCCAAGACCCGCGAGCCAGAATGCTGGGCCATCCTGCTGACGGATAAGCGTGGCGGTGTTCTCGAGGACCGGGATGCCATTGTCGACGAGGGCTGCGCGGACGCTATCGACACCGTGCCACCAGTCGTGGTTGCCGAGAATGGCGTGGCAGCCGAGTGGCGCGGAAAGTTTCGAAAGAGAATTGCCCCAAACAGTGTCGGGCACGATTCCGGTGGCGTAGCGCGGCAGCACGCCCATCACGTAGTCGCCAAGGAGAAGGATGATATCGGGCTGCAGGCTATTCGAAACACCGACGATCTCGTCGATCCTGGAAACCGGCATCCAAGGCTCGCAGGCGTGGATGTCAGCGACCACGACGATGCGCAGGGGCTTGGCAGTGGTCGGCCAGCGCGGCGGAAGGAGCTTGTAGTGCGTGACACTCAGTCGAAACCGAGGCTCAATCGCGATGGCATAACTCGCCAGACCGAATGCCGCGAGCGACACGGCGCCAAAGAGCTTCAGGAATGAGCGCCGCGACGTCAGCACTTGTATTTCCCAGCAGAACTAGGTCGGTTTTAGAGATCGCCTCGAATTCAGCTGCGGCAGCCAGAACCACATCAACCGCGTGAGAGGCCTCGTGGGGTCAATAGTTTCCCAAATCGGCGTCACCTGCAAGCATTGGTCTTTATTGCACAGGGAAGGGAGCTCGGGCTAGAACCCGTCAACTGCTCCGATTTGCCACTGATCTCGGGCGGATTGTGTAGTTCCATTCCGGATGAATGCGTGGCCTTAGATGGCGAGCGCCTCCATCTCGACATCGTTCACTTGATCCCTTTTTTCGTCGGTCGCGGAATCGATCGCGCGCCCGACTTCAGGCCCGCTTGGTTGTCGTGACTGCGATCAACTCGATCAGCGCCACGCGATCAAGGAGGGCGCCGTCCGCGCCAGGTTTGCGTGATGCGGCAAAACAGGGGTGTTCGATGTTGCTCCACGTCGATGCGCCCGTCGGGATGCAATGTGGAGCGCGAGGCCTGTCTCGCGAGCGAGTTGTTGCAGTTCGACCTTTCACAACCGGCTATGGTCATCCAGCTTCGAGCCGACCGCCTCCCGTCTTGACGTATCGCCTCGACAAGATTGCGGCGCTCTCGAGTTGGAACCGGAGGGTGAACTTTCGTCGGCTGCAAACCGGCTTCTTACCGCTCTCGCAGTGTTGCGAGAGAAAGTAGCTGATGATGCTGCGTGTGCCAGTCTGGGATGTTCATTCGGAGCCGAAGCTTGGTAACCTACAGAAAGCTCACAACTAGAGCCTGTCCCATCCCGATGGCATCGGGATGGAACCCCGTCTCTTTTTTGAGCAGATCTTTTCCGAAAACCGGGCTCCCGCCTTTGCTACGCTGACTTCGGTTCGGGATCATGGCTTTGAGGTACTGTTTATCCAGTCCTTGTTTGGCTACGGCAGCCCCGCGTTCCTTCAGGTCACATAGAATGAGGCTGCGCCGAGCGAGAGATGTGGGGAAAGGGTGGCGAACTGTATTTGAGATGCGCCGCCGGCCCCGTCACTGTCAAAAGAGAGCGCCCCGGTTGCGCTGTCGTAGATGATATGATCGGAACTGTCATGCGCGGCTGCACCAACAAAGAAAGCTTTGGATGGAAGCCCTCCCGGCTGAAGCCCGGCAAAAACGGTATCGCTGAGATGGAACGTGTCCTGGGACCGCTTGAAGTCGGTGATCTTATCGACATTGCCGGCTCCAAGAGCAGTATTGAACGAGAAGGCATCGTGGCCTCCGTAACCGGTCAAGACGTCGGCGCCGAGCCCGCCGTTGATGACATTGTTGCCGGCATTGCCCTCGATGGTCTGGGCGAACTCGTTGCCGGTGAAGCTCATCGCATTCGTGCCGGACGGGTTGTTGGTGGCGAGATGCTCGATCTCCGAGCCGGCCGAAAGCGCATAGCTCACCGAGGCGATCACACTGTCGTTGCCGCCGCCCACTGCCTCAACCACCTTCTCGTTGGCATTATCGACATAGTAGGTGTCGTTGCCGCCATAGCCGATCATCGTGTGGCCGCTGGTTCCGTGGAATACATCGGCGCCGCTGGTGCCGTACAAGGTGCCATCGCTGGTGCCGCCGGAAGCAGGGACAGTCCCGGTCCCAGACGCAGTATCGGTCCCGGTCGAGCCAGTGGTTGGGGGAGTGACGTTCGCACCCGTGACGGTGTCGCCGCTGCCCGCCTTCTGATAGAGCTGAACCCCATCGACCTGCATCTGCATCGACGAAGGGGTCGAGCTATCGAGAGCCGTATGCCATCCGGCCGCGTTGGAATTCGCGACCTGATTGCTCATGATCAATTCCATCGGTTCATTCGGGATCGGGGCCTGTGCGCTGGTCACTTGCGCCATCTGTTTCCCGTCGAGATACCAGGTGATCGATTGACCGGGCACCCAGTTGATGCCGTATGTGTGGAAGCCGGCCGTGAGGTCGACGCCGCTGTCGACGACGCCACCGGCCACCCCCGACGGCCCGTGGAGGTGGTAGGAGAACGCCTGGTTTGCCGGTCCCGAACCGGTGAATCCACCCTCGTGCATATCGATCTCAAAATTATCGCCGCTGCTGCCTGCGCCTTTGCCGGGCATCAGCCAGAGGGCTGGCCATGCGCCGTCGCCGCTCGGCGCCTTCATGCTGATCTGAAGATAGCCGCCATTGAATTCGAAGTTGCCATAGCTGCTGACGGCGCCGGACGTGACAGGGAATGTCTGTGCCGACCCCTGAGCCACGCCGTCGACGGGCTGTTTGATTGCCGTGAGATTCAACAGCCCGTTGCTCACCGTATCTTGGCTCGGCATATCGTATTCGGCATTAAACTGGTTGCCCATCCCACTTCCGCCCGATCCATTGCTGTTCCATGGCCAGCCGTTGGCGGCATTGCTGGTGAGGTAGTTGTGCCAGTCGCTGTCGAGCGCCGTACCGGAGAAGTTTTCCTCGAAGACGAGGTCGCCAGAGGCAAAGCCTGCGGGTGCGGAAAGAGCCATTGCGTGATCCTTCTTTGGCGTTGAAAACAGGGAATTCCACTGCCGCGCATCGCCAAGGCGCGCGACATATCGCGAGATCGCAGCCAGGCACTGCGAACGGATTTCAAGGTAGCGGAGATTTAGAAGTCCTCGCCCCAGATGTTACTGGCGAGCGAGCTAACGTGGAACTCGCCATCGAGTTTTGTCGACGTGAATGCTCATCAGGCACTCCCCTTGAAACCATAGACGGTCTAGCCGCCGACGCCCGCAAGGTGTTCAACGGCTCGAGCCGCAGCCGGATTGAGGTCGAGCGCAGCTCTTCCGGCGGGCGCACCGCCGAGCTTGCCATTAGTAAAAGCAACGGTAAATCCTTATTCCCTTGCGCTTTTTGTTGTCATTCCATCTACGCCACAAGTAAAACGCAGACATTTCTGCTTCCTGACTTATCCGTACACCGCATTGTACCCACGTGAATTGGATCATTCGTGAACGATGTACGCAAGCCAAGCGACGTTACTGCCGTTTGCGGCGAGAATGAGGCTGGGCGAGAACTTATTAACACATTCTAATATAGTCGGGTGCGTCGAACAACCGCACCGAAACAGCCTTCCGGACGTCCTACGAAAACCGTGTTCGTCGGCTCAAATGTTGCGCTGGTTTTGGCGCCCGTGTTCGAGCGGGTCGTTCGCATTTTGAGGTCGTCGAGAAAGACGGCCGGGATGTCTTCCGAGCTGCGTGGCGGACGAGCCCGTGGAGCTGGAGCCGCCGGTCAAACAAGGCCATCCCGGAGACTTTCCATATCGCAATAGGCCGGCGCCCAGATGGAGAATTCCGTTTCCTTGCAGCTCTCAGCCTTGCCGCCGATCCGTGCTCAGCCGCTGACGGAGAATCCAAGCTTGCGGCGCCCGAGATCCGGCTCGAAGCCACCGGCGCGTCGCAGCGGGTCGGCGCGTACCGACATGTTGGCCCCAATCAGGTTGCGGATGCGTGTCCCGCACGTGCATGCCGGCGTGCAGCCCACGACCCAGTGGAACTCGCCGGCAAACCAGGAGGGCGGCGGCGCCTGCCACAACGGCTCGAGGCGGGCCGCCTGCTCCAAGCATCTTCACCTTCGTCCAGGCTAATTGGTGCTGCAATCGATTCGCTGCCATAGAATCAAGCGCTCACGATTGTCGCGTCATCCATTCCCATGCGTCGCGGATCTGAATTTCCAACTCAGATCGCTCCGGTCTCCAGCCGAGTAGGGTTCGCGCTCGTTGGAGAGCACCAATCAAAACTGCGGGATCGCCAAGCCGTCTCGGCGCCAGCTCGATTCGGATTGATTTGCCCGTAACGCGCTCAGCCGTGGCCACTACTTCCAATACCGAGTAACCCCGGTCATTTGCCAAATTGACCGCGCAGGTGGCTCCGCCGTCGATAAGATACATGAGTGCCCCCACATGCGCGTCAGCGATATCAAGCACATGGACGTAATCGCGGATACAAGTCCCGTCGGCCGTGTCGTAATCGTTCCCGAACACCTTGATCGCTGTGGCGTCACGGGCGGCGGCGAGGACAAGCGGGATTAAATGGGTTTCTGGCTCGTGAGCTTCGCCGATTTCTGCTTCGGGGTCAGCGCCCGCCGCATTGAAGTAACGGAGCGAAACCGAACGAAGATTATGAGCCGCGTCGAGATCCTTAAGCATCTGCTCAACAACAAGCTTCGAGTAGCCGTAAGGATTGATCGGTCGTTGTGGATGATCCTCCGAAATCGGAAGCCGATCAGGCACGCCATAGGTCGCGCAGCTTGACGAGAACACCACCGGCATTTGCCTGAAGCTGATCAAGGTTTCAAGCAGGGAGATGGTTTCGCCGATATTGTTGCGATAATAAAGCAGAGGGTTTACGACCGATTCCCCGACGTAAGCATAAGCGGCAAAATGTATCAGAGCTGACGGACGGTGTTTTTCGAGTACCGAACGTACCCGAGCGGGATCACCGACGTCGCCCAATTCGAACGGGCCGAATCTCGCGGCCCAACGGTTGCCACGCGAAAGATTGTCGTAGACAACCGGCTCGAAGCCGCGGCGCGCCAATACTTTGCAAGTGTGGCTGCCAATATAACCAGCGCCGCCCGTTACCAGAATCTTCGTCACGATCTATATCACCTCACGCTCAACACGGCGCGAAACGAAGCTCATCCTTGGCCGTTCGGCGCTCATGGCTGTCTATCATTGGGCGAAATGAGAGCGCACAGTTCACCGGGTTCAGCGGTTCAAAACTTAGAGGCATAACTGTCGCAAGCAGCTTCGGGGCGCCGGAGATTCCGTCGATAGTCGGAATGACCGAAGCTTACGATCCAGCTGGGAGGAAGTCGCCAGCAATGGAATGGAACCGTTGTTTCCGCTCTTCGAAAGCGATCAGCTGTGGCGCCTCCTGCGAGCGAGATCGGCCTGCCTGGTCGCGGCGAAAAAATGCAACGGTTGGCTTCAGCCCGTCCTTCAGTCCCACCGTCGGTTGCCAGCCCAATTCGGCTTTGGCGAGGGAAACATCGGGTCGGCGTTGTCTTGGATCGTCGCGGGGTAGCGGCATATTGACGAGTTTTGACGACGAGCCGGTTTCAGCGAGCACCAGTTCCGCAAGCTCTCGAATGGTGAATTCTCCATCATTTCCCAAATTGACTGGTCCCGTGAATGAAGCTCGACTGTCCATGAGGCGCACAAGACCATCTATCAAGTCATAAACGTAGCAGAATGAACGAGTCTGGTTGCCGTCACCGTAAAGCGTAATGGGCTCGCCGCTGAGTGCCTGAATAATGAAATTGGAAACAACTCGGCCGTCAGCCCGATGCATCCGCGGGCCGTATGTGTTGAAGATCCGCGCAACCTTGATTTCAAGGCCGCACTGTCGGTGGTAATCGAAGAACAACGTTTCGGCGCAACGCTTTCCCTCATCATAGCAGGACCGAAGACCTATGGGATTCACATTGCCCCAATAGTCCTCGGTTTGAGGATGAATCGTGGGGTCGCCATAGACCTCACTTGTCGAAGCTTGCAAGATTCGACATTTGAGCCGCTTGGCGAGCCCCAGCATATTGATTGCGCCTTGTACCGACGTTTTTGTCGTCTGCACCGGATCGTGCTGGTATTGGATTGGCGATGCGGGGCAGGCCAAGTTGTAAATTTCGTCGACTTCCACGTATAACGGAAACGTGATATCATGTCGCAGGAATTCAAAGCGCGGGTTTGCATGTAGATGTTCAATGTTGTGCTTGGTTCCCGTGAACAGATTATCCACGCAGAGAACCTCATGACCATCGGAGAGCAGCCGATCTACTAGGTGGGAGCCGAGAAAGCCGGCTCCCCCGGTGACCAAAACGCGTTTGCGACTCTCATAAATGCGTGGCATGTGAATCTCCTCCTCGCGAAATGAGACTGACGCTGCACTGTGCCAGTAGCAGCGCTAGTCACGTCCTGGACGTAATGCCCTTCTGTTCCGAGGTTATCTTTGGACCCTGCGAGATGGCGGCCCGTGCCCGTGCGTGCGTGTAAGCAATTGAAGTAGTCGCCAATCCGACAAAGATGGCGAGCGCCTGACCGATCTTGCCAGTCGCTGCGTATTCGAGCACGGAGCGCCCCAGAGTAAGAGCGTAAAGCCGCTCGGAATCCAGCCCGTCCTTAGTCCCCGCTAAGCCTGCGAGTACCGCTTTGGAGGTCCCCTCCATGCGGCACCGATGCAGGAAATACTTCCAGGTCGTGCGTTCCGCTGTAACCACATGGCGAACGCTGGCCTCGGGTTTGTATATCCATACGCCGCCAATTTTTTTTGTGGCACGGATGCAAAACTCGGTGTCGTCGCATGTATTGGCTGAGCCCCTACCGCCGCCGATGCGTCCCATTTGACCGGCAAACCCGCCGCAGCCATGCAGCACGTCGGCGCGCACTGACATGTTCGCGCCTATCACATTGCGCACTTCGCCACCATTTCCTACCCGCATTCCGCGATAGGTGCAGCCGATGATCCAGTCGAATTCAGGCGGGAACCACCAGGGCCGAGGTTTGCGCCATAGAGGCTCAATACGCCCGCCGACGCCAAGCACGCGCGGATCGGTGTAGGGCACCAGCAACTCTTCCAGCCAGCGCTCATCGGCCATCGCATCGTCGTCGAGAAATGCTACGACCGGTGCGGTCGCCAATCCGGCACCCGTGACGCGACCGCCGCACAGTCCACGCACGTTATTGTTAGGTGTGACGACGACACCCTCGATCTCGCGCCGGGCTCGCTTCAAAAGAGCCTCATTGTTGTCGACGACGAGAATGATCTCGCGAGCGGGCCTGGTCTGGTTGCGCACCGACGCGATGGCCGCGTTCAAATCGTCCCAGCGATCGAGTGTGTAGGCGCAGATGACAACCGACGCATCGATCATGGCTGCTGGTTCCTATCGCGGGCCTGTTGAGTTACGGCTATTACGACGATATCGCGCGGGCGCCGCGTTTGGGTGCGGCCGGACCCGACCGCACGCTTCAACTCTTCCCAGCGGTCGAGCGTGCTCGCGCAGGTCACGACGGAGACTTCGGTCATGGCACTTCCCGGATGGTTTCTGAGGCCCGGCTGGCTTCGCGGGTCTGCGCCGCCCGGGCCGTCGCGGCTTTGAGGATGTTCCAAATCGCGCTTCCGTCGTTGCGGATATCGAACTGGTCGTATTCATCGACGGGATAGCGTCCGCTGTCCTGGCGCGAGGCCAGCCGCCACACGATCCAGCCAGCGCACTTGGGATCGCGGGTAAGCGTATCGAGCCATGTGGCGTAAGCATCGGCGAAGTCCCGATTGGAGCGGGCATAACCGAATTCCTCCAGAAGGGCCGGCTTATTGGCGCCGGCTGCCAATTGGCAGAACTCGGTGATCAGGTCGTTAAATTCCTGGACCGAGAGATTGTAGTAGAGCGGGTAGCCGTGCCAGGTCCCGAAATCGAGAGTTGGGATCATCAAATCGGACAGCTTCTCGGAAACGTTGGCGTGCCCTGAGCTGACAAGGTGATTGGAATCGAGCGACTTCACGTAGGCCGACATTTCGGCAGTCCAGGCCAGCCGCAAAGCCTCTGGGCGCGCATTGCCTTCGTTCATCAGCTCCCAGGCCATGATGGTCGGGTCGTCCCGGTAGGCAAGTCCGGTGAGCGGGTTGACGCGCTGCACGACGTGGCGGACCCAAGTCATGTAGTCCCGCTTCGTGCGTGGGTCACTGAAGAAAAACGTGGACTCGTCGAGGCTCCCATACCAGGCCCGCATCTGCTGGACGCCGCCCGTGTAGGCCCAGAAATCCAGGAAGGCTATGATGAGCCGGAGGTGTCGCTTGCCGGCTTCGGCGATGAGGAAATCAATCTTCTGCATGCCGTTCGCGCCGTCATTGATCGCCATCCTGTTCTCACGAGGGTCCCACGAGAGCAGGTACATTCCTCTCACAGCGAGATCGCTCGCATCAGCCTCAAGCCGCCAGTTCCAGATCGTAGCAGTGCTTCCGTCGAGTGACCCGATCACTGGCTGGAGGATAATGCGAACCACATTGGCCCCCAAGGTCACCGCGTCATCAAAAAGGCGGATGACCTCGTCCTTCGACCCGAAAGTCACAGAGAAGCTGTTCACGCCGGTCAAAAAGAATGGCCTTCCGTCGACTGTAAACTCCGTGCCAGAAGTCTTGATGAAGGGCGCTGGCGCCAAGCTGTCCGAGGCGCTCACGGCTGCCGGAACACATAACAGTGCCAAGACCAGCACACGCCATGCGGCATTGCGCAGCCTGTATTTCGACCGTTGCCACCTAACTGTTGTCATACTTCCATGTGGCTCTCGCGGGGCAGCGAGAGCAATGGTCCCCTAGGGATTACCCCCTCTGGCCTCGCACAGCCGAGCGTCAATCGGGCATAGTGGTGTTTGGCCGATTACGGTCGCTCGAGTATGGACCCGTGCTGTCAGACATCGCTCCCAACCAAGAGTTTTGCTCTTCGCATTGGCGAGTCCCCGCGGTTGTAATAGGCGGGGAGCTGAATGGACTCGGGGTGTGCCGCAGCCTCGCCCTGGGCGGAATGCCCATTTGGGTGGTCGACCGCAAGCGATCGAACCCCGCGCTGTGGTCGCGCTACGCGCACCCCGTCCTGGCAGACGCTCTGCATGGCCATAGCTTCGTGGTCTTCCTCCGCGATCTTCGGAGGCGAATCGGAGAGCGGCCCTTCCTGATCATCACCGATGAGCTGGCACTTCTTACAATCTCGGAGTACCGCAAAGAGCTGGAGGGGCTTTACCACTTCCGCCTCCCAACTCACGATACCGTTAGTATGCTGCACGACAAAGCCAGGTTTCATGAGAGTGCCCGGGAGCATGGCTGGCCAGTGCCCAACGGTGTGGTCGTGCGGGACCTTGCGGGGGTTCGCGAGATCACGTCGCTCCGCCTGCCGATGATCCTGAAACCCGCCGACAAGCGCCACTTCCACGAGGGGCATGCTCCCCGCCTGATCACCGCGGAGAGCTACGCTGACGCCGTCTCGGCGGCCGAGAGGCTGCTGGCTCAGACCGGCGAGATCCTGGTACAGGAGACGGTCGAGGGACCGGACGACAACGTCTATTTCTGCCTGTTCTACCGGGGACGCAACGGCGAGACGCTCGGCATGTTCACCGGGCAAAAACTCGCTAGCACGCCGCCGGGCACCGGGAGCACGGCGTTCTGTACGGCCGCAGCAAACGAGGAGTTGGAACGCATCACGAAAAACTTCCTCGATCAGGTCAACTACTTCGGTTTCGGCGGCGTCGAGTACAAACGGGATATCAGGAGCGGACGTTTTCTGATAATAGAGCCGACGGTCGGGCGCACTGACTGGCAGGAGGAGTTGGCGACGCTCGTCGGGGTCAATATCCCGCTGATAGCCTATCGGCACGAACTCGACCTGCAGCCATTGCCGACCGGCTCGCTTGACGGCCGCGTGGTCTGGCAGGGGTCATGGATCGAGCGGATCCGCTTTGGCGCGAAGCCGATCCCGCCTCGCTCGGTCGTGGTGGATGGCTACTGGCGCCGGGACGATCCGCTGCCGGCCCTGGTGTATTACCCCTGTGATGTGGCGCGCGCCGTGGCTTTTTATCTGCCTCCCTGGCTCGCGGGCCCACGGCGGACAGCTGGCAAGGCGCATCGCTCGAGGTTCTCGTCAAAGCTGGGGTCTTTTTGGAATCCCCCGTGAGAACAACATGCGCATTTGCTTGAGTCTCGATCCGTCGCGGCCGCTACGCTGGCACCTGTGGCTGGCAGAGGCGCTTGCTAAAGTGCCCGGCAACGATGTCTCCTGCGCTTTCGCGGCCGGCTGCCACCCGCTGCCGTTAATCTTCCGTCTGCTGCTCGAACTCGAACGACTACTCTACGGCTTTAGTGTCCAGGGCGCGACCGACTCCGTCGAGGCGGCGCTGCGGTCCCTGCCGCCGTCTCCGGCCGAGCAAGTCGACGTGGTGATCGATTTGAGCGGAGAGGAGTCGCTCCCGTCGGGAAGGCGCGTGCTGACGCCGCTCTTCAACGGCGTGCCGGGCGAGATTGGAGTCATGGCGGCCTTGGCGAACGACCAGGAGCTTCTCGTCGAACTGCACGACACGGCGCGTCCGTCGCAGCCGTGGATGGCGCGGCCGGCCAGTGCAGACCGTGCAGTGGTCGCAGTGAGTCTCGATAGCGTGCTCTCCTGCGCTGTGGCGCTGATCCTAAAAGCCATGCGCGAGGAAACCAGGTCAGCTGCGTCCGGTGTCCCCGGCCCACGGACGACCGTGCCTTCGTTAAGCGCGCTTTCGGCCATTGCATGGGAGACTAGCACGGTCGCATCGAAGGTAATCAAGTTCTTAGACATCTTGGCGAGAGGCGGTAAGGCGTGGGGGATTGGCTGGCGCTTCGACCAGGCGGCGAGCCTGCTCGACAAAGGCGGAGCAGCCTTCAAGGTCCTCACCGGGGACGCCGGCAGCTATCTTGCCGACCCGTTCCCGTTCCGGCATCAGGGGCAGGATTTCATTTTTGTCGAACAGTACCTCTACTCAAAGAACCGGGGGTGCATTGCGGTCGTGACAGCCGACCGCAGCGGGACCGCCGGCGCACCCCAGATCGTCCTGGAGGAGCCGCACCACCTCTCGTACCCGTTTGTATTCGAGCAGGACGGGCAGGTCTGGATGATCCCCGAATCGGGGGCGGCCAGGAATGTCAGCCTCTACAGGGCAGTCGAATTCCCGTACCGGTGGACGCGGGAGGCCTGCCTGATCGACGGCATCGAGGGCTATGACACCACGCCGCTGCGCCATGAAGGAGGCTTCTGGTTTTTCGTCAGCCTCAGGGTGTGGAGGTCCACGTCCTGGGATCTCCTCAGCCTCTACCGTGCCGAGAGCTTGACTGGCTCTTGGACGCCTCATGCGGCAAATCCCGTCCTGATTGATGCCACGCTCAGCCGCCCCGCAGGCGCCGTCATCCGACATGGCGGACAGACGCTACGCCCGGTCCAAGACAGCGCCCTCGGCTATGGCGGCGCGGTGACGTTCTGCCGGATCGATGCGCTCGGCGAGTCGGAATTTGTCCAGACCCCCCTCGGTCGCATTCGGTCCGGAGGATTCGGGTGCCACACCTACAACCGGCGGTCCGGCCTGGAGGTGATCGACTTGTTCGGACATGTTCGGGGGTTGCGAGAGGTTACAACCTCGTATCGATTGCTTGTACCAGAGGCGCCGGTGTCAGGACCGCGTGGGCAGCCCCTCTCTTGGCCGGTCTCGCGTCCAGGTTAGCTACCTGCAGCCAACTGGTGAAGCGCACGTACACCGGCTGCGAAGGGCCGAGTGCGCTCGACCCTTCTCGGGGACAGAATAAGCTCTCGAAATCACGGCCGAGTGAAAGGAGCGAGCCCACCGCGTAAGCTCGCCGTCCGAACCATCAGTGCGCTCTGGCAAGCTATCGGCGATGTCAGCAACTTCTTCTCGCCAACCGAATACACGAATTGCTGCGCCACAGCAGAGTACGGACTCGCGTGAAAGTCCGATGCTCTAGCGGCGGCCGCGGGGAATGTCCTTGCTGGCGTTGAAGGTAGCCCCAGAGATCTAAACGGGTTTGGCAACGCTGCCAACACAGCTGCTGAAGATGATCGGTGCCGCTGCCGTACTTTCCGCGGTGGTTGGTATGGCTCGAAATAACCTAAAGGGATACCTCAAAAGAGTTACTCACCTATTGTTTTTTTATAACCATCTATCGTTCTTCCATTTCAGATATGCATCGGCAATGCTCCCGTACCAAAGATTATATCGCCACAGACGTACCAGTCTTATTTGCTCTAAGCTTAATTTTATTTATGGCCGGGAGTCCGCATATGGTTGGATCAAGCATATCCGTGGATGTGGCGATCATTGGAGCTGGCCCCTACGGCTTGTCGCTGGCCGCGCATTTGCGTGCGTGCGGCGTGGAGCACCGGATTTTCGGGGAGCTCATGGGGTCATGGAAGCACAACATGCCCCTCGGCATGCTGCTCAAATCCTATCCCTGGGCGTCGAGTCTGTCGGATCCGTGGTCCGAATTCACAGTGAAGACGTTCTGCGCCGAGCGGGTTCTGGCCTATCATGACGAACTCGTTCCGCTTTCGCTCAGCCGGTTTATTGAGTACGGCGAAACCTTTCAGCGGCGTTACGTCCCCGCAGTTGAGCGCAAGACCCTGGTGGCGCTGGAGCCCAGCGCTGGCTGTTTTCGTGCCACCTTCGATGACGGCGAGATAGTCCATGCGCGCCGCGTAGTGGTAGCGGTCGGCCTACATCCGTTCAAACGCCTGCCGCACCAGGCGGCGTATCTGCCTGCTGATCTATGCTCGCATAGCGCTGAGTACGGCTCTCTGGAGCCCCTGGACGGTAAGGAAATCATCGTGGTCGGATCCGGATCATCTGCGTCCGATCTGGCGGCGCTACTCTACGAACGCGGCGTCTCGGTTTCGCTCGTTGTGCGCCGGCGGCAGCTGGATTTCGCCGGCCAGCCTCGGCCCCGAACCCTGTTCGAGCGCACTGTCGCCCCGATGAGCGGCATCGGCCACGGCTGGACTTTGGCGACCTGCGCCAAATATCCGCAATTGATCCGACTTCTGTCGAAGGATTTGCGAGTCCGGCTTGCCAATATCAGGGCGCTGGGGCCCCTTGGCGGCGCTTTCATGAAAGACCGGGTTATCGGGAAAGTGCCGGTGTGGCTCGGTCGCACCCTTCAGAGCATCGAGACAAGCGACGGCAAGGTGCTACTCGATGTGATGGACGCCAGTGGCGCGCGGTGTTCTATGCGGGCCGACCACGTCATCTTCGCGACCGGGTACAAGATCGATGTGGGGCGATTAGGTTTCCTGGACCCAACGCTGTTGCGCCAGATCCGCTTGGTTGAGGGCGCGCCGCAGCTATCGGCCCATTACGAGACCTCGGTGCCTGGCCTGCATTTCATCGGTCCCGCCGCCGCGAACAGCTTCGGCCCGGTGTGTCGATTCGTATACGGGACCTATCACCCGGCCCATCATCTCGCCCGACACCTAGCGGCAGTTCTTGCGCGCTTCCAGTCCGCCTCCTGGGTCCCATCGTACGACCTCAAAGCGCTGTCATGAACGCCCGTCTCGCCAGCATTCCCACCCCTGTCGGTGCCGTATCGCCGCCTGACCCGATTAATTTCGCGCAGCGGCGATCGCTGACTCTGCCCCGGGTCAGCTTCGTCGTCCCGACGCTCAATGAAGCCGAGAACCTCCCTTGGCTTCTGCCGCGCATCCCCAACTGGGCGCATGAGATCATTATCGTGGATGGTCGTTCGACCGACGACACGGTCGCGGTCGCGCGCCGCCTGCGCGAGGACGTGAAGATTGTCATGGAGCCGCGGCGGGGCAAGGGTGCTGCACTGCAAGCGGGATTCCTGGCCGCCACAGGCGAAATCATCGTCATGCTGGACGCCGACGGCTCCATGGTGCCGGAGGAGGCGATCGTCTTTGTCAGTGCGCTGATGGCCGGCGCGGATCTCGTCAAGGGTTCACGCTTTATCCAGGGCGCCGGCACCGACGACATGTCGCTGTTCCGGATGTGCGGCAATAAGGGGCTGACCCTGTTCGTGCGGCTGCTCTATGGCGGTTGGTTCTCCGATCTATGCTACGGATACATAGCCTTCTGGACCAAGCACGTCGCCACGCTTGACTGCGATTGCGATGGGTTCGAGATCGAGACCCTCATCAACGTGCGGGCCTTGAAGAACCACCTCAATATCGTCGAGGTGGCGAGTTTCGAGGCTCCGCGCATCAGCGGTGTGAGCCATCTGCGCGCCATGCCGGACGGCTGGCGCGTCCTGAAAACCATCCTGCGCGAGAGGATACACCAACAGCGCGGGCGGAGCGCGACAGCCTATGTTGTCGGTGGACAGACCTGATGCGAATCCTGATGGTTGCCGCTCGCTGCTACCCCCTCATAGGCGGCATCGAAACTCACATCCAGGAAGTCGGCCCCCGCTTGGTAACGCGTGGCCACGCCGTCGACGTGCTCACCACCGATCCCTCGGGGGAGTTGCCGGTTGAGGAGGAGGTGCGCGGCATGCGCGTGCGGCGCGTGCCGGCCTGGCCGAGGGAGCTGGACCTCTATTTTGCGCCCGGCATTTATACCGCAATCCGGCGCGGGACTTGGGATCTCATCCATTTCCAAGGTTACAACACCTTCGTGGCGCCGATCGGGCTCCTCGCGGCCGTCCGCGGGGACCTGCCGTTCATCCTGACCTTCCATAGCGGCGGGCATTCCTCCCGGCTGCGCAACGCCGTGCGCGGCACGCAGCACGCGCTGCTCCGGCCGCTGGTGGCCCAGGCCGCGCGGCTGATCGGCGTCTCCGAATTCGAAGCCAGCTTCTTCAGCGGGAGGATGGGCGTGCCACGGGAACGGTTTGTCGTTATCCCGAACGGCGCCGCGATGCCGGCCGCGAGCCCCGGTACCAAGGTCGATCCGCACCTGATCGTCTCGGGCGGCAGGCTGGAGCGCTATAAGGGCCATCACCGGGCGATTGCGGCCTTGCCCGAACTGATCCGCCGGGTGCCAGACGCGCGACTGCACGTCGTCGGAACAGGCCCGTATGAGGGAGAATTGCGGCGCCTCGTAGCGACACTCGGCCTCGAGAGGCGGGTCACTATCGAAGCCATCCCCGGATCCGAGCGGCAGAAAATGGCAGACCTTCTGGCGAGGGCTGCGCTGTTCGTGCTGTTCAGCGACTACGAAGCCCATCCGGTCGCCGTAGTGGAAGCCCTTTCGCTGCGCCGCCCTGTCCTTGTCAGCGACACGTCCGGGCTACGGGAGCTGGCCGCCAAGGGCCTGTGCAGGGCGATTCCGCCCAACGCCGGTCCGAAAGAGCTGGCCGCCGCCATGGCCGAGGAACTGAAGGCCCATCGGGAGGTCCCGGATTTGGCGCTACCGGACTGGGATGCCTGTGCTCAAGCGCTGAGCGACGTTTATTGTGATGTCCTGAGCAGCCGATCCAGGGTCCGCTTGCCCCCCGGCGTGATGTCTTGGCCTCCTGCGACGGAGGTATGAGCCTGATGATGCCAGCTCATTTCGCCGCGGGAGCTAGGATCAACCCGCTCCGGGCCGGGATAAGGTTCGTCTCGGCCGTTATCGGTCCCGATCTTCGCGGCGGCAGCGCCGAGACCCCGCCGCAAGGGGCCAACTCCGGATGGATCGCGGTTCTGTGCCTGACAGTCGCCACGGCTCTGCTCCTGGTCGTGGCCGGGCACGGGGCCGGGCGCCGGGGCGATACGGTAGCGCCGCTATTGTTCTGGTCTGGTGTCGTTTTGCTTGTCGTGCCGACCAGCCTTCGCATCGCGTGGCCGATGGTCGCCCGAGGTGAGCGCCTCTTCCTCCTGTTCTTGCTTGCCGAAGCCATGTTCTATTACAAGGTCGTCTATTCCCCGACGAGCTTCGTCAATCACGACGAGTTCTTGCACTGGGTCGCGGCCGACGATCTCTTGACGGGCCGCCGGCTATTTCTGTCCAGCCCGCTTCTGCCGGTCGGGCGAGCGTATCCGGCCCTGGAAATCCTGACGACGGCGATCGTCAATCTGACGGGATTGCCATTGTTTGTGGCGGGGACTCTATTGTTGGCCGTCCTCAGGGGCACGTTCATCGGTGCCCTGTTTCTGTTCTTCGAAAGCATCACCGGATCGCCGCGCATCTCGGCCATCGCCTGTCTGACCTATATGGGCTGCTCAACCTTCGTCCTGTTCGACGCGATGTTTTCCTACGAGAGCCTGGGCATCGTGCTGTGTGTGCTGATCTTCGCCGTCGAGGCAGCATCCAAGGACCTCGTCGGGCGAGAGCGGCTGAAGGCGCTCGGGCTGATTGCCTTGCTGTTGGCGAGCCTCGCGGTCACGCACCACCTCTCGGCCTTCTACGCCGCCATCTACCTCGGAGCGGTGGCATTCCTCGAGGCTTTGCGCCGGGACGCCTCCATGCGGAGCGAAGCGAGGATCGCAGTGGGCTTCACAGGGATGCTGGCCGTCGCCCTGCCACTCCTGTGGATGGAGGCGCGGGGCAACCATCTCGCGGGTTATCTCGGCCCCGTCGTCGAAACCGGCTTCAAGACATTGCTCGGAAAGATCACGGGCGCCCCAAAGCCGGACCAGCTCGGCGCGCCACCGCAGCCCCTCGCCATGCGGCTGACCACGCTGCTCGCAATCCTGCTGTTGGCACTTGGGCTGGCGACAGGATTCTTTCGGTCGCTGGCCATGGCGGCGCCGAGCGGCGCGCGGACGGGTTGGCGTCCGATCCAGGATGTTCTCGGGAGGCGCTGGCGCGACAGCCGCATCGTGTTTCTCACCCTGCTGGCCTTCGGCTTCCCGATCTCGGTGGCTTTCCGGCTGACCATCGGCGGATGGGAAATCGGTAACCGCATGGGAACGTTCGTGTTCATTGCCGTCGGGCTGGTCGTGGCGGTGAGCATCGTCCACTTCTGGCAGGGCCATGCACCACGCGGGTGGCGGCTTATCGCACCGGCCCTTGCTCTGGCGGTTATCGTCTCCGCCGGCATCACGGCCGCGTCGCTCGCACCGATACGTGGACCCTACAGGGTGGCGGCCGACCCGCAATCTGTCGAGCCCATGGGCATCGAAACGGCGCTGTGGACCAAAGCATGGCTCGGGGCCGGCAACCGCTTCACATCCGACCGCATCAATCGCCTGCTGCTCGCAAGCTACGGGCGGCAGGACGTGAGGGTAAAGATCGTCGAAGGCGTGCCTGCCTCACGGGTGTTCGAGAACGAGACATTGGGGCCTGACGAGTTTTGGGCCTTGGTGAGAAGCGATATCGATTTCCTGCTGGTGGACCTGCGCCTGTCCACAGCCCCGCCGGTGCTCGGCTTCTACTTCGAGCAATGGGAAGCGCAGCAGGCAAAGCCGTTCTCGGGCGCCGAGTTGCTCAAATTCAATGAGGTCAAGGGCGTCACCCGCATCTACGACAATGGTTGGATCATCATCTACGACGTGAGGGGATTACATGGGAATTCCTAGCAACCGGGACCTTCCGGCCGCCTGGCTGTGGGCGACCGCCACGGTGGTTGCTGTGGCGGTCGGCGACAGCTTGCTCCTTCGCGCCATCTTGGGCGCGCCTATGGTGTTCTTCGTCTCGGGTCACACGGTGCTGCGGGCCATCGGCATCAGGACCAACTCCGCCTTGCAACACCTCGTCTACGCGGTCGGAGCAAGCCTCGCCGCCGGCATCGCCGGGGGCTTTGCCCTGAACGCCGCAGGCTTCCTAACGCCGATCGGCTGGGCGATATGGTTCTGGGCCGTGACAGCCGCCGCGGCACTGGTGGCCGCCGGCCGCCGCGACACTCCCGATCTGCCAGCCTGGCCGGCTCCGGCGCCGGTCCGGCTCTGGCAGGGGGCCGCGCTCATGCTAGCGGTGCTTGTGGCGACCGGAGCCTATGAGCTGGCCGTTCGGGACGAAGCGGCCTACCGGGAATTCAAATACACCGCGTTCTGGTTGTTGCCATCGGCCAGTGGCGAGTCCGGCCGGATCACCATCGGCATCAGGAGTGCCGAGATCCAACCTCAGCGATTTGACGTGGAAATCACCCTTGATGGGCAACCGTTCGCCGTTTTCCGATCGATCGCCGTCGCCCCGGGCGACACCTGGAGGCGGGAAATCCCGGTGCCCGCCTTGGCAACTCGCCAGACGGCCGAGGCGCGGCTCTATCGACCGGAAGATAACCGGCTCTATCGCAGCGTTTCGACGCTGGTGCCGGGCATCTGAAACGAGGCTCGACCATGCGCATCCTGCTGCTGTCGCAGTTCTATCCTCCGGTGATCGGGGGAGAGGAGCGGCACGTCCGCAATCTCGGCGCGGCATTGGCGCAGCGGGGCCATCATGTCAGCGTCGGGACCCTGATGCATCCCGGATCGCCAGAAACCGAGCTGGACGGCGCGGTCCGCGTGCATCGCCTGCGCGGCACGCTCCAGCGTCTGTCGGGCCTCCACACCGATTCCGAGCGCCGCCACGCACCACCCTTCCCGGATCCCGAACTGGTGCTTGCCCTGAAGCGGCTGGTCGCAAAGGAGAGGCCCGACATCGTCCACGCCCATAACTGGATCTACGCGTCCTTCCTGCCGCTCAAAGGTCTGAGTGGGGCACGCCTCGTGGTCACGCTCCATGATTACGGCCTTGTCTGCGCCAAGAAGAACTTCATGCACTTGGGCACCCATCTCTGCAGTGGCCCAGCGCTGGCCAAGTGCCTGCCTTGTGCCACTGCGCATTTCGGGGCCGTGAAGGCAGCCGCGACCACCTTGGGCAACTGGGCGTCGAGCTTCGCCGCTCAGCGCCTGGTGGACCGCTTCATCGCGGTGAGCCACGCGGTGGCGCGCCACACCGGACTGACCGAAGGGCGCGCCCGCTATGAGGTCATCCCCAATTTCGTGCCCGACGATGTCGGGGTGCTTGGCCCGGAAGATCCCTGCCTGCGGGAGCTACCCCGGGATGAATTCATCCTGTTCGTCGGCGACATGATGCGCCTGAAGGGCATTGACGTTCTCCTGCAAGCCTATGCCGGCCTGGAGCGGGCGCCGCAGCTGGTCCTGATCGGGCGCCGGGTCGCCGATACGCCAACAGAGTTTCCGCCGAACGTCCGCGTGTTCAATACGTGGCCGCATTCCGCCATCATGCATGCATGGCGGCGCTCACTGTTCGGCGTGCTGCCGTCGCTGGGGCCCGAAGCCTGCGCGACGGTCATCATGGAAGCGATGGCGTCTGGCAAGGCGGTCGTCGCAACCGGCGTCGGCGGCATGCCGGATCTCGTCGATCATGGCGAAACTGGGCTTCTCGTGCGGCCCGGTGATGCGCACGCCCTTTCCCACGCAATGCAGACCCTTCTGGAGGACCGCGCCTTGCTGGCTCGCCTGGAGGCGACAAGCCTCGCCAGGGTGGGGCGCCTCAAGGCCGGAGCGGTTGTGACCCGGATCGAGCAGGTCTACCGGGACGTCCTGCGCCCAGCCGCCAGCAGATCCGCGGTGCCGGCGCACCAAGGGTCGGGAGAGCCTTCATGCCAGTAGGCCTCGCCGGGACGGCCATTGTTCGCGTGCGCCGGGCGCTTCAAAAGAACGCCACGCTCGTCACGAATTCCGGCGCTCTGGCGATCGGAACGATGGCAGCGGCCGGTCTTGGGTTAATCTATTGGTTGCTCGCCGCCCGGCTGTTTCCGCCGGAGGTGATCGGCAAGGCCTCTGCCCTCCTGTCCGTGATGGGGCTCGTCGGCCTGCTGGGGGAGGGCGGGCTCGGGACCCTGCTGATGGGCGAAATCGTTCGGCACCCGGGCAAGGAGCGCGGCCTCGTGGCCGCGGCAGCGTCCGTCGGGGTGGCGCTGGCGGTTGGCTTCGCCTTGTTGTTTGTCTTCGGGGAGGCGTATCTCAACAGCTCGACCGGGCCGATCGACGGTTGGTTCGTGGGCGTTGCGTTCGTCCTCGGCTACTGCCTGACCGTTCTCAGTGCGGTGGTCGATCAGGCGCATTGCGACATACGGGCTGCGTGGCCTGGTCGATTGGAAAATTGACTTGCTGTTCGAGGCGGCCAAATCGATTGATTCAGTGGATGAACCCGACATGGCGGAAAGGGCTGCTGGGCGTACTGGCCAAGATGCGAGCCGATACGGGCCAATCGTCTTGATGCGATCCGCATGTTCAACCCGGTTTCCATCACGACAGCATGGGAGATCGTTGCCGCCTCTGGACGAACCCACGATATTGGTCGATCTGTCGATGTGGTTGCGGACTTGACGCCGCACGACCAACCCAGCCGCGCAGCTACCGGGTGGCAATTCAGGCGACCCGCGCAGGCAATGGCATCCGCGTGATCGGCGATCCTCGGAGCAATGCGGAGATCGGCCGCTCGATGGTCCGATAGAACACAAGGCCGAACAGGTTTGACAGCAGCAACGCCACCAGTACAAAGAACACGGCGGTCACTGTCGTGATCGGGAGCACCATTTTTAGCGCCGCGACCAAGAAAATGTGGAACAGATACGTGCTATATGATGCGTCGCCCAGCGCCTCGGCAATGGTTTCAAACCTGCCACCCGATCCGGGCGCGGCGAACGCGCACGCCGCAACAGCCACTGCGCCAGCTATCCAAATCGAAATGACTTCCGGAAATGGCAGACGCGACGGGATCCGAAAAACGATATTCACAAGGATCTGGGCCAGAAGTAGAGCCACCGCGATCCAAAATGGATAGCGAAGAACAAAGCGGCGCCCCAAGTGCTGTTTCAGCACGCCGATCGCCATACCAGCCGCAAACAGGAGGATTATCGGATCGGCGAAGAACGTGAATACAGTCTGCGCCGGTGTACTATTAGAAAACGGCTTCACCAAGGATCCCTCTGCGACGACAGCACAAAAAACTAGAAACACACCAGTCAAACCAATGCGTCGAGGCAATATTACGGCGACAGCGAATAACGCATAAAAGAACATCTCGTAATTGAGCGTCCAACCCTGCCCGAGTACTGGCTGCATGTCCATACCGGGACCAGTCGGATAAGGAATAAAGGTCAGCGACTTAACCAATTCAATTATAGAGGGTTCTCGAGAGAACGGAGCAATCTGATACAGCGCGAACGCGACAAATGTGGCGATCCAGTAGGTCGGCACAATACGGATAAGCCTGCGTTTGGCAAAACGTAGGGAATTTGAGAAGCTGCCAAAGTCACCATAAGAAATGGTAACCATGACAAACCCGCTGATGACAAAAAATGTCGTCACACCAAGTCCACCAATGCTAAACGCGACAGGCCTAAACCACTCCGGAAGAATGCGATGCTCGACGATAACATCAATTGCATGGCTCAGGACGACAAGCGATGCGGCAATTCCGCGTAAAGCCTGGACGTGAAGATTTCTCGGCATGACCATAGTGGCGGGCTCGGAGCTGTATTCTGCATCCATGGCCATGGCGCGTAGCTTTCACTTTCGACGGTCGCCATCCGGCCCCGGACAGGTCGAGCATGGAGGACGAGCAAGGCTATCGTGACCCATCACCGCAACCGGCACAACTATCCCTTTGTGGGCACTCCTTCCGGATGACACACCGCCCTGGGCGAAGTGACAAAACTCGGCCAATGAGCACATGGCTGCGCTGCTGCGGGAGCCCCTCAATGGCAGACCGGGAGGCAAAACCGGTCGCGGCCGACGGGCCCATGAAGTCAATCTATGGCGGAGATAACGCAGAGACAATCAGCACCTTAACACTGATTGCTTTTCCGGTACGTTGAAATCGGCTTGGTTTTGACGGAGCCCCAGATCACACGGCGCAGCGTTTCTTTCGCAGCTTGCCCTGTCTCCAGCAGCGCCGGACCTGGATCGTGCCAGCGCCAGTAGGCATTATGAATCCGATGACCCGGTGGATAGAAACAGCCGGCGCCAAGGAGCCGGGCCGAGATGAAATCCCTGAATTCATTGCGCCAGACGTGCGTCGGATCAAGCTCTAATGGTGGGTCTGTCTGCCCAGCGGCGTCGCAATAACCGATATGACACAGATTGATGCCACAGAGGGCCGAGATCTCAACCTGCCCATCGATCCGGCCGACGGTTGGCTCGACAAATCGAAGTACACCGTCACGCCGGTCGCGCTTGAATTCCATGCTGGCGAATCCGTTCGTCAAACCGATTGATCGGAAGAAGCGGATTGTCAGATCCTCCAATTCCTCGACGACTTCCGGCGCCGCCCAGCAACTGGCGGTCACGCCGATCTGAGGCGGCCAGGAACGGCCTTTGCGGCCCGTAAAGGCGACCGAAGCACCCGGGCGCTGGTAGCACAGGCAAAAGTAGATGGAGTCATTCGACCCCTCTCCTGAACAATCACCTCTCCCACCGTGTCCAGCACTCGCTCGCAGAGCAACCGGGCATCGGCTTGGGTCTCGATGCGATAGGCCTTCTTGAAAGAGCCATCATACGCCGGGGAACGGCTGTTTGGCTTCACGCAGAATGGCGGGGGCGAAGCTTGATGGACTTTAAGGCCTGGTCTTGGGGTGGACGCTCGCCAGCATCGAGGTGCATGTGCGGCCTTCGTTTTGGCCTTCGCGATGAAGCTGGATTTTGCCGCCGGCCCCGCGCACGAACGACCGACCGCGCCCCCCGCTGCAGACTTGAGATGTAATCCATGGCGGCCATGATCCTTGAGCTCGTGTTTGGTGGCGACGCGGTTGTGGCGGCGATCTGGACGGCACTGAGCTGGTGCACCGGAACAAAAGGCCCGTTGACCGCCAGATTCGCGGCGCTTCGCATCCGCATTGCCGACGGGCCGCCTCGGCCTCGACCACTTCGAGGGCCGCTCCTGGCAGGGCCTGCATCGAAACGCGCTCATGACCATGATCGCTTATACTTTTCCTCCAGCGCCGCCCTCGCCAGGGTCGGGCGCTTCAAGGCCGGAGCGGTCGCGATCCGGATCGAGCAGGTCTACCGGGACGTCCTGCGCCCCACGACGAGTGAAGCCCCAGTGCTGACGCACCGGACTTTGGGAGAGCCACCGTGCAGGTAGACGTCGCCAGGACGGGCGTCGTGCGTGGGCGCGAGGCACGTCAACAGACGCTGATCGTGAATTCCGGCGCTCTGGAGCCTGGAACGGTCGCGACGACCTCTATCGGTGCGAATTGCAACACAAACGCGCCGCCTCGAGGCGAGCCGGATCGAAATCACCGTCTGCGCTTGATCGTTGAGCCGCCGTTCGGCGGGCTCAATCGTGCCCTCGGTTTCGTCAACGATTTCGAGATGGGCCCTTTGGACCATCGCCACTGCCGAGCGCGGGAAAACGCAACGAGATCATGCCAGGTAGTAATTGTGAATTAACGTCTCTACTACCTTTTCACCTTGGAATCTTTCCATATAACGCCTATAGCCTACCTCTCCCATCCTCTTCCAAGTCTCTGGTTGCTTGAGCATGTCCCGGATTGCTTTGGTTAAGCTGTCCACATCATCGGGTGTGCATAAGACGCCAGCTTCTCCATCAGATATAAGTTCACCAGCAGCTACTCGCGTCGCCACGATGGGCAACTTCAATGCCATCGCCTCCATTACAGCTAACGGAGCCCCTTCCGATGATCGAGAGGACTGAACATAGACATCGGCTGCAGTTAAAACCTTCCAGCCTTCGTCCCGAATTCCCGCCCAATGAACACGGTGAGCTATTCCTAAATCCCTTGCCAAAGTTGGTAATTGCGATCTCTCCGGATCTACACCGATTATGATCAAGCGCACGTCAGGGCAATCACAGCACACCCTCTGAAAAGATTTCAGCAAGATATCTAGGCCTTTGAATGGAGTATCGAAGGCGATACACGCAAGAACTTTGTCCTGGCCAGAAATTCGAAATTCTCGCCTGAATTTGTCCCTCAATTGCGCTTGATTTGCGAAATCTACAAATGCACCCAAAGGCAATGTCGATAACTTACCGCTTTTAACGCCAGAATATCTCATTATATTTCGTATTTTATCCGAAACACAGACAACATTATCGTACAGACTCAGTACATATTTCCTTACTATGGGACTTGATATATTGTGCTCCGTATCTATTAATTTCGTAACTCTTAACAGCCTGGCAATAATTGCAATTTCAAATAGAAGAACGGAATTTGCAAAATTTGCATGAATAATTTCTGGCTTCGCATTGGAAATCAGTTTAAAAATTTTCAGCGGATTTAATTTCAACGTTACCGTTACAACGTCAACATCCAGACCCTTTAGTTCGTGCAAATAGGCGCAGCTTCTAGGCTGGTTCTGATATTGCATAACAGTCTTGTAACCCAACTGGCGGCATTGGCGGGCCGTCTCAAGAAAAAAATGCTCCCCTGCTCCGTATTTAGTGCTTTTCGAACAAGTTATATGCAGAATGGTCTTTTCCATGGATTGTGTTCCTCAATATCTCACGGATTTCGCGCGCTGGTTATCCGCCGCGGCTTCAACACAAGCCAGACGTCCGTCGTTGCGAATATCGAACTGATCGTGCTTGTCGGCAGGGATGCCGCTTGAAGACATTCGCATGACTATCTGCGAGTTCGCACTCGACTTCATCGTGATAATGGATCCGACCTGCGCACGGGACGAGAAATAGAAATTCTGTCTTTGCATATGTCTATCCTCAAGTGGTGCAGGTCTCATAGTTTGGTCCGATCTGCGTCGCGCGATCCCGCTGTCGTGGCCGCCTAGGGAATGCCTTTCACGAAGTGCCGCTATGCTGGTCAGCACCCAACCCGGCCTCCAGTATCGGCTTCGACATGAAGGTTGCCTGGATGAAAATGGCCAGCATCCACCCCAGCACGAGCCCCTGCAACCCACCAATTCTGGCTCCCGCAACCGCCATTCCTAACTCGAAGATAGCCGCGAGGCTGAGCCAGACTGAGGCAAGGCGCATATGGTTCCTCAATCTCATCAGAGCGATGTAGTGAAACTTGATCATGACGCCGAACAAGCTGAAACCCAGGAATCGGAGGCTCGAGCCGGCGATTTCCGGATAGGCTGGATTGAAGATGCGGAGAACGAATGACGAGAACAACAAAAGGAATATGCCAGTTGCTAGAGCACAAGCACCGGAGATCACGAGGGAGAATCGCAAATGGCGGCGCAGCTTTCCGGGGTCGGCCGCAGCTAACGTGAACAAGGTCGTGGTGAGCGCCGCGGGAATTATCAAGGCTACAGTGACGAGCATCCAGACGGGGTAGAAAGCCGCGTTGATCTCCGGTGACAAAAGCACTGCGACGACAAAGGGCAAAATGACAGCGGGCGCCTGGGTTGAGATATTGAGAAGATGGTGATCGATAACCTTGGGGTTGAGAGTTGCTAGTAAGTCGAAGTCTGGAGCCCGCATGACGCGCACTCGATATCTCCATGCAAAGGGAAGGAGGAGCAGAAGCGAAATGGCGATGCCGGCCACCCAGCTGAAGAGGACAGCCGATACGCCCTCCATCGAAGGGCGCATCATGACCACGGCCGCGAGCAGGATCAGCTTGACGATCGCGAAGACCAAATTTCGGTACATCGTCAGCATACTTCTAAGGAGTCCAATCAACGCTTGATCGAGCACCATGGCGATGGCGGTGATCGCACAGCCACCGACGAACAGTGGTCCAGCAAACGAACTTTCGGAGAACCGACCGAGCAGTGAGAGCGAACCCGCCAGAACGCAATAAACTGATCCAAAGAGGGCTGATAAAGCGAATGCTGTCAGCAAAGCAGCTATAATGAGGCCATGCGCACGCTCTGCATGCCGCTGCGTTTCGCCGAGCAGCAGGGTGCCCAGCCCGAACTCCCCCAGTTGAGACAATAGTACCATCATTGAGATAAGAGCCGACGCCGAGCCAGTCGCCTCGGCCGAAAGCGAACGTGCGGCCAACCACCAGTATACGAATCCCAAAGCGGCGTTGGTGCAGTTTCCGATCGCTAAAGCACCGGAATTTAGCGCGAATACGGCATTTGCACTCACCGCAATCCACAGAAATTTGGCGGTAGCTGAAAGGCCGAGCGTTCCTTGCCCGGTCGTTAACGGACTATCGTGCGTTGAAGGCATCCGAGCGCTTTGATCAGCGTTCATCAGCTGAGCAGCCAGACCTTTCTCGATCTGATAATGAGCAACTAACTTCTCAGGCGTCCGCGAGTCGCGATCCAATTTCGGAATCTTTGATCCATGCCGCTTGATGGGCACCGTTGTCCGGTTCGGATTCATCTGACTGCGCCATGCCAGTGCTCCAAATCCTTCTGCGGAAAAGGACATGCTTGTTCACGAGGCCCAAGCTGCGGAGGAAATGGTGGTTTAAAGCTTTTCACTCGTCCTCCGATGGGAGAGCGCTGCCCCCCAGGGGCCTCCTCTCCCTGCTTGGGTCCCAACGGGTTATCCATGTAGATGAAGCCCATCCACCAATTCACTTGCCGGCATCACTTCGGACCAATCCTCTGATCCGCGACCGCTGGCTCGCCGCTCCGCCTGCCGAACCGCTTCGATCTTCTGCCACGAGTCGCTCGTGCCCCGGTCGAGAGGCTTGAGGGCCCTGACCTGTTTCGCGATCCGGTTGGGGCGCGAGCCGACAGCGGCTTTTGCGGATGGTCCGGCAGGCCGTTGAACAGTTCCGAATGCACCTCGGCACAGAGTCGGTAGCGCTCGTCGCGGGAGGCGGCCCGCAGCCGATCCGCGAGCCGGCGTTCCAGTTCGTAGTGCGCGATCAGGCGCTCAGGCGGCCGTGTGTCCTTCCAGCGCCGCTGGCTCGCGACATAGTCAGGCTTCAGCTTTGTCATCACACGCCCCCATTCGATCTGGCGCCTTCTTGTGGCCGAGTCTGAGACCCTGGCGACCGGCTGGCCATGTCCACCCGCCATCGGAGCGGCCCAACGCAAGGGGCCTAGGGAAAGCCTCGGCCCGACAGTTGAAGTCCCCGGCCACCACCGAGCGTATCCGTGCAGAAAAAATCACCTTGCTGACCAAAATACCGGGCATCAATTCGGACCGATCCTCTACTCCGCCACCACGCGGGAAGGCTCGACATCGTTGGGGTTGGACGCAGCCGGCAAACTCTCGCCGGTCGGCGACGAGGTCGGGACCGGTGAACCGGCCGGCTCTCTTGGCTCGCTTTCGCCCACGATGATGTTGACGAGGTCCCCTGGCTGCAACAGGGTCATCCCGACGGACTCGATGCTGACCGGCCCGGCTGCCGATTGCCGCACGATTTGATAGGTTGCGCTGTTCGCGTCCTTAGCAAACTGGACGCGGGTCGCCGGCAACGTGTACAGGACGCCTTCGCTGATATTCAACTCGCGCACATTGGCCGCGATCTGGCTCTCCGTGGTCTCGATCTCGACCTCCAGATCGTTCATGAGGTCGGCCCGGGTCCGCAACACCTCAGACTCCAGCGAAGCCAGGCGCTGGTTGGCGCTCGCGTATTGGTTGAGGGCATCCTGCCGACGCTGTTCCGCGTCGGACAACTCACTCTGGATCTGATCCATAACCATAATGCTGAGAACTTTGCGGTCCACGAGGGTGCGCATGCTGTTGACGCGCTCCTGGCGCAGCTTGACGAGTTTGTCGAGCGACTCCATGCGCCCATAAGCGACAACATCATGCCTGGCCGCCTCCAGAGCACTCAGGTTCGCGCGCTCGCGATCCTTGCGGGCCGTGGCGATGGCCTTGCGCCGGGCGCTCTGCTCGTTGACGAGGTTAGCCGCTTCGGTCGCGCCGGCCAGTTCCAGCAGCTGGCGCGGGATAGTGGGTGCTGTACCGTCGCGCTCGGCTTTCAGCACCGCCGCGCGCGCGAGCAACTTCAACATGGCATCGATCGCCCCGCTCCGCTTCTGGGTCTCACGCACGGCTTCGATCTTCTGCCACGGCTCGCTCTCAGCCCGGTCAAGTCCGCCGGCCAGCGCGATCGCATGCAGGATCGTCATGCCGGGCGCGTACTTGAACGAGCCTGGATTTTTGACCGGCCCTAATACGTAAATGGGCGAGCGCTCCAGCGGCAGGATGTTGACCAGCCCCTTGTGGCCTAGCAGTTGATCGAACGTTTCCATCAGGTCGGCTTGTACCTGTAGCGTCGACCGGTTGGCGACCGCAATGGAGCCGAGCAAGGGCAGGGAAATCGTGCCGTCCTCTTGGACGGTATATTCGCCGCTCAATTCCGGACGCTGCAGGAGGCCGCGCAGGGCCGAGGCCGAGGACGCTCCCCCCCACTTGTCTTCCTCGACGTCGACGCGCTCGTAGAACGCGATCTTGAGGCGGTCGCCGACGCCGAACAGGGCTCCGGCTGCCATGCCTGGCGCCTTGCTGAGGTTTTTGGGGCGCTCGGCACTGGTGGGGACGGCAGGGACGACAGTCCGCTCGATCAATGCCGCGGCCGATGCATCCGGTCCCGTGCTGAGGGTTTTGGGGGGGGCGGCACTGGTGGGGACCGCAGGGACTGCGCTCCGTTCGACCGGCGCCACAGCCGACGGATCCGGTCCCGACGCGATCGCGCCGGAGGGTTGGGCCGTGGTTTGAACCGGTTGTTCTTGCAAGCTATCGATGGCAGCAGAAACCTTCTGCATCATGGCTCCCGAGGCGTCCTCGACCATCTGCGTCACGGCTCCGGAGACATCCTCGAGCTTCTGTACCACGGGATGGGAGGCATCCTCGGCCTTCTGCATCACGGCTCCGGAGACATCCTCCAGCTTCTGTACCAGGACTTGGGAGCCATCCTCAACCTTCTGCACCAGGGCTCCGGAGGCATCCTCGGCCATCTTTGCCACGGCGGCGGAGACATCCTCGACCTTCTGCACCACAGGTCCGGAGACATCCTTGACCTGTGCCACGGCTTTGGAAGCGACCTCTATTGCACCCAAGTGTTTGATTGCGGCCCCTCCCAAGGCCGCGACCCCGGAGAGCCCGAAGACAAGCAGGACAGCCTTCAATCCCCTGCGATGGGGCGTGTGTGACGAGGGAGTGACGGGCTCGGAATTGAGCTCTGTATCCACGGCCATGGCGTGTGGCTTTCACTTTCAATGGTGGCCAGCCCGTCCCGATGTCGAGCACGTGTCGACGAGCAAGGCTCTGCGGTATCGTGAGCCTTCACCGCCAGCGGCACAACTATCCCTTTGTGGGCACTCCTTTCGGATAAGCATGGTCTGGGGCGAACTCGGCCAACCAGATTGCTGCGCTCCAGGAGAGCTTCCTCGATGTAACGGGACAAACGCCATCGAACGCAACGGAGAGCCGGAAACGTGGTTTGCCGACGCAGCGTCTCGAATCGCCTGCGGCTCAGACATGCATTCGCAGGATGGCTGGGCCGTTTCCCACTATGTTGTCCAGGCCCAGAAGAACGACGCGACGAAGCCGTCAGTCTTGGCAATCCTATCGGGTAATCATAGCGGAACTGGCCGCGTCACTTTCTTTCGTCGGCTCTCACGTCCGGCTCGAATTCCGGCACCTGCCAAACGATCCTAGCAGCGCACCCCGACATCGGCCGCGGCCGGCAACCCCTCCATTGCCGGCCGGCAGATTTCGCCCACTTTCAAAGCCAAGAGGCATCTGCCCTGTTATCGGTGCCGCGTCGCATGGCCTGGCTCAACCAAGCCCTGGCAATCCTCACGGCCGCGCAGTCCTTTGCCACGATGGCTGCCTCCCTGAGCTGCTGAAACCAAGAGCTCGTAGCCTTGACCAAAAGCCCCAGGTTCAAGAATTCGGATACGCCTCGATGATGCTGCCCTACGCCTAAAGACGGTATTTGGGTGTAAGGGTTTCCGAGCGTAACATTAAGAAAGAAAAAGAAGCTGTGCGGTTGGCGCGTGGAGCACCCTAATCGACGCGTGTATCTCAATCGCGCCGAGCGAGAATGCGATGATGACAAGACAATCTTTCACAACCGTGCTTGTCGAGCCGAGCGAGTTGCTTCGAGAAGGGCTTGGTCGAATCCTGAATGCGGCAAATTTTCGTATTCTTTTCTCCGCGGCTTGTGTTCACGATCTTCTGCAGAAGCAGCTACCCCAGCACCGGGCCATCTTGCTCATCATAGATGTCGGCGATACTGATGCGGATGCTGAATTCGCCCAAATTGCAAACTTTAAGGCGATTTACCCGACCAGCCGTGTCGTTGCGCTAGCCGATCACTGTCGAACGACAAATATAGTCTCAGCTTTTCGTGCCGGGGCTAACGGGTACCTGACAAAGGTCGCTGCTTACGACACCTTCATCAAAGCTCTCGAACTGGTTATGCTAGGACAAACGGTGTTACCTGCGGAAACTTCGACGGCTATTCAGGATATTAGGCAAGATTTGAAAAATGAAGCGGTAGTTGATTTAACAAAGGTAGTAGTTAAAGTGGAGAATGGCGGAAAAGAACTAGTAATTTTGTCAAATCGGGAGAACTGCATTCTACGTCGCTTGATCGAAGGGGAGTCTAACAAAGCCATCGCGCGCGAGATTAACATCGCCGAGGCTACAGTGAAGGTACACGTCAAGGCCATCCTTCGAAAGATTCGGGTCCGCAACCGAACACAGGCTGCAGTTTGGGCGATGAACCATGGTATGCTGAATCCAGCGTCTAGCAACGGCCCGACGGGGAACGACACGATAGCACCTCAGTCAGCTCACCTTCCGCATGACCTGCCTGAAGCACAAAACGGATACCTCTTTCTCGATAATGATCATCCGATATGACCAGCGATAGATCTTCGTTCGGGCTGGTGCATCCATTTGCCAGAGTTCGTTCCCAAGGCATGGGGCTCAAATCGTTCCCGGGCTGGGCGAAGGAGCGCGGTGGAGGCCGCACGGATCATGTGGACAGCGCCAGCGTGACCACGACCCGCCCCGCTAGTCTAGCTGTGGGTCGTCTCAGATCCAGTTTCCTTTCGCATTTCCCTCTGTAGACAATAGCGGTGGATCGACGAAGTAGATCGCCTCAAACGGCTTGCCCTCAGCGCGTGACCTGATACAAAATTGCAAGGCTGACGGATTTTACTGCCATTTTGAATTCGAGGATTCATCAAAATGGGCCAAGCAAAAACTGTTTCTGGATTGTCATTCAGCGAAGCCCGCATCGGAACGGTTGAAGGCGGAGAATCCGGGGTCCTGGTGTGGAAACGCGACCAACTGGTGGCGGTCCTTACCCAAATCGACGAGGAAGCTTACTCCACGAAAGGCAAATGGTTCCTCGAAACGGGATTTGGGCTGCTGAGCGGACAGCACAAGAACTTCGATACGGTCGAGGAGGCCATAAGATGGGTAGGGAGTCACACCTTCCCCGAGCCTGCTTAGATAGGCCGCCGATTATCAAATGAATATTTGACTGGGCAAACAGTCGAATACGGCCGCAGGAGTCACCCAAGCTGGGCAGTGTTATGCTTGGGCTCACTCCTCAGCCAGAATTCCTTCTGAGAGAAGATCGTTGAGCTTGCAGGCGACTTCCGTGCGGTTGGTCGCCTTTAGCTTCTTCATGATATTGCGGATGTGCACCTTCACCGTGCTTTCGCGCAAATTCAGTTCGTAGGCGATGATCTTGTTCGCCTTGCCGCGCCGGAGCGCTTGCGCAACCTCGGCCTGCCGAAGCGTGAAAATACCCGCAAAAGGCTGCGTGTCGCGGCGGCCCGACTCCATCAGGTGCCGCATAGCAAGGACACTGCTCGCCGGCACGAAGATGCCTCCCGCTGCCGCAAGGTTGATTGCCTCGACACAGACATCGATTCCAACAGAGGTCGGAATGTAGCCGCGTGCACCGCATTCGAGAGCGGTCAGTATCTGGGCAAGGTCTTCGGTGTCGGCCAGGACGACCACAGGGACTGATTTGAACTCGCAGGAAATATGCCTAATCTCGTCAGCGATGCCACGATCGGTGACCTTCCGACTGCCAAGATTGAAGAGTATGGCTGCAAGGGGAGGGGCCGAGCTCTTTCTGACGCGCCATTCCTCGATGGAACCCAAGGCGGCGACATCCATGCCGAGTTCGTGCTCCACGAGAGCCGATGCGAGACACTCGCGGTCTAGTGCCCTTCCGTCCAGGATGAGAAGGCATTCCCTGCCTGTCTGCCCGCGGACGACTTCCGTTCCGCCGCACGGGACTCCGGGCCGATTGGCCGAAGTGTAATTGTGCAGTCCTGCTGTGGAACCCATATCAATACCCGCTCTCGCCCACACAAGCCACTCCGGCCAATATGGTCCCGCATTCTCTGGCATTGAAAAATTGGTACTACGACTTGTGAAACGTCGAGTCGATTACCCCATTTGCGTCGTTTTCAGCTCCCTGAGCCCCGGCGAGACCCAACCTGGGTAAGTCTAGGGTTTATTTATAAGCAGTCTCTAACATAGGTTGCTTTTTTCGTAATTTTCAGGGAATCCCGCCAAGCTGGGCCCAAAGGGCTGCAATCTGCCTGAAGACGCATGCATCGGACCACTTAGCCCTCTTCAGCCCAGCAGCCGAACGTGGATCGGCTAGTGCCTGCGGCGATTCAGCGGTAGACCAGAGGGTGCCGTTGACACGGTTAGCGCACAGTGGTGATCGCCGTGGTTCAACAATTTAGTTCGAGCCCACCCGATGGGCCTGCCGTAGTGTAAAGGGCCTCTGCGCATATTTCGGCAGCACGCCGTCCTCGGTGCGATAGGCCGAGTTGCCGCGGTCATGATGATCTCGCCTGTCACACTTTGGTCAGCACGAACGGGGTTGCGTTCCGCTCGGCCCAACCTTCGACCGCCTCGAGCCGGATACCGCTGTCTCGAGACATACCAAGCTCTACCAGGTGTCCCGCGCACGACCAGCCCTCCGTAAATGTTGTCTCGAACTGTTCCGGCGACGGAATGATCGTTTTCAGCGGAAATTTTGATGTCCATGCGCTGGCGTTCAAAGAGATAGCCGCTACCTGAGATACTCGCTGTCGAATCCGGCTGTTTCGACCAGCTTCTTGCGGTTGATCACCTCTACATGGCCTGACTTGAAAGAGACGAGATCGGCCTTGCGGAGCTCCCTTAACGTTCGGTTGACGTGAACCGTGGTCATTCCGAGGATGTCCGCCAGTTCATGCTGGGCAAGGGGGCACTCATATCTTCCATGGGCCGACAGCCCAACCATGGAGAGCCTCTCCTCCAACTCGAGCAGGAAATGGGCGGTACGCCTCATCGCGTTCCGCCGCCCGGTATTCATGAGATGTTCGGCAAGGATGGCGTTCAGGCGCGCCAGCGAGCAGGCGATCTTCTTCCCGATTCGGCCTTCCGACAGGATGGCCTCGACCAGTTCCTTACTGGAAATTTCATAAACAGCGAGTTCGGTTATGGACGCCAGCGACGCAAGATGGGGTCCGTCCAAGCCACGGAAACCGACGACGTCCCCCTTGAGGGGAGTGTCTATGATCTGCCGCTCTCCGTCCGGCAGTGCGTGATAAAGTATTGCCCAACCCGATTTTACAATGAATATCTCACTGTTGTCGTCCTCCTGGCGGCATATCACCGAATGGGGTTTATAGATTTTTGCTGTAGCACCGAGAAAATTGTTGTTCCCCCACTCATTCTTCGACAACGTCCCCCCTATGGGATGAGAGCACATGAACTGCAATAGTGACTGCATGGAGACTCGCAAGTTTGCTTCTGCTTCCACACTACTGACAATAGTATCTCCCGGATAAATCGACAGAACGACCTCTTACCCTAAGGGCGGGTTGACCTATTGTCCTCGTCTGTTTGAATGAGGTAAACGGCGCTTAACTTAGGATGTTCAAGGTGGTTAAGTCTCGCGGTTAGGCCGGACAACAGGCTCCGAAACGCTAATCGCTCGCGGCGCAGTAACGGCCAGGCTGCCCCGATTACACTGCGGTATGTGACAGTTACAGATCAAGCAAAACGTCGCCTTGCGGGCGGCTGCAGCACGCCAGGACGTAGCCTGCCGATTTGTCGTCCAATGTCAGCCCGCCTAGGTCATCCATGACGACTTCGCCGGACAGCTTGGCGATCCGGCACGTACCGCAAATTCCCTGCTGGCAAGCGGTGGGGACGTAAACGCCACATTGGCGCGCAGCTTCCAGCAGGGTTTCCCGCTGGGTGCAATGATGGTGTCGAGACCGCTTCGGGGCCGCCCGTGGCCTTGTCGCGATAACGTACCCGAGAACGCTGTTTTCAGACTCCATGACGCCCCGATCGAATGTCGTGCCGATAATTCATCGTTATTCAACCCGAACGAAAGCAAGCTGCGGATCGGGCGGCATGGTGCGTATATCGAAACTCCTCATTGGAACGGCTTGCTCGCCGCCTTGACGCTGACGGATGCGCGACCAGCGGACCGCCGCTTCACTTCCACCAGCCGACAGGCTAGACTGGCATACAAGGACAATCGCAGGATTTTGGCTTCAAGTGAGCCCGTGCCGGACGAGGTGGCGGACGACCGGGGAAAACATCTGCTGGCCGATATAAGAGCCGAGGTTCGCATCTTCGAAGATCGTTTGGGCGGTGACGGCATCCTCGACTATGGGGATACCTGCCTCGCGCGCTTGAGCCATCATATCTTCGGCCGCACGGCCCTGACCCTTGCCGACAACCGTCGGCACAGGCGTTTCGCCCTTGACGTAGCGCAACGCCACGGCGCGGTCGCCTGACACCAGGACGATGACCGCGTTTTTCACACCCAGCTTCGCAGGCTGCATCACTGCTTCGCGCCGCTGTCGCTGGTGTTCACGGCGGATCAATGGATCGCCTTCGAGGTCCTTGTGTTCGCGCTTGTATTCGGTCGTCGTCATGCGCATGTCACGTAGGAACAGCCAGCGCTGAATAGGAACATCGATCAAGCCGATGACGACAAAGGCCAGGGCGGCGGCAATTCCGAGAGGTGTCATCACCGCCTTGATGATCGGCTCCAGGCATGCCTGACCACAGCCTGGTGCATCGAAGAGAGGCTGTAGCCAGGCGATCAGGATGAATACGAAAAGGCTTGCCAGGAACACCACCTTGACGAGGCCCTTGGCGAACTCGATGACGTTGCGGAGCGACAGGATCTTCTGAAGGCCCTTCGCCGGGTTTATGTGATCGAACTGCAGCTTGAGCGGCTCGAACGAGAAGACCGGCCCGAACGTGGCCAGCATGCCGAAGGCTACGGTGAAAACCACAACGATCCCGACTAGCGGCAATGTAGCAAGCATCAGCAATGAGAACGAGTGGTGGATGGCCCGCAGGCTGACCTCCTCGAAGGAGCCGCCGGGCACCGTCACGGTCTCCACGAGTTCCGAAAGATGTTTGAAGAGCAGCGGCCAGCAAAAATAGAGATAGCCAAGCGCTGCGAAAAGAGTGAAGCCGGAAACCAGGTCGCGGCTTTGCGAAACCTGGCCCTTGCGGCGGGCGTCGCGAAGCTTCTTATCGGACGCCGGTAGTTTCTTTTCCTCAGCTTCTTCGGCCATGTTGCAATCTTACCGCACTATCGTGGTTCCAGTCGGCCGATGCCCTGTGTAAGGTGGGACGGGCTTGAATACGGAGAGGTGGATTTGCGGTTGCGTGTCGTATTCCTGCCGGTCGTCGTCGCGCTGGCGCTGAGCGGTTGCCAGACGACCAAAACCGGCTCGGTGCAGGCCAAGGCACAAGGCCCATCGTCTCAATCCGAGCGCCTGATCAAACTTGCCGACGATATTGATGCGCGTGGAGAAAGTGATACGGCCATCGCGCTCTACCAGCGCGCAGCAGCAATGCCGGACGCCAAGGCGAGCGCGTTCGTCAAGACGGGCGATGCTTACATGCGGGCGGGCTATCCCGCCGACGCCGCTAAAGCATATCAGGCCGCGCTCGCCAAAGCTCCCAATGACGGCGGAGCAATGCTTGGGCTTGGCTCGGCGATGATAGAGGCAGGCGATATCGATGCGGGCATGCGCGCGCTTGCGCAGGCAGCGCCGCTGGTCAACACCAGCAGCGCCTACAATCGATTGGGCGTTGCGCAGACTTTCGCCGGGCAGACAGGACAGGCGCAGGAGACTTTCGGCCAGGCGTTGAGACTTGCGCCGGGCGATCTTGACGTCGAGACCAACATGGCATTGGCGGCTGCGCTCGAGGACAATTCCGCCGCGGCGCTGCCGCTGGTGCAGAAAATTGCCGCCGCCCCCAACGCGCAATTGCACCACAAGCGCAACATTGTGGTGGTGTACGGGCTTCTTGGCCAGGCCGACCAGGTCAAGGCCTCGCCGCCAATCGGCCTGACGACCAAGGAGGTCGCCACCCTGCTTGCCCGCGCAAGAACCATCCGGCTGAAGGGCAGCACTCAGGCCAAAGCGAAGGCGCTCGGCTCCATCCTCGGCTAGCGAATCGGGCCGGAGGGCCTGAAGCGGCCTTCCGCCAAGCGCGACGCGCAGAGTGACACTACGCGGGCGAATACCGCGCCGGCTCACTCGACTGGGAGCGTTGTTTGCGGCACCGACGGCGCGCTGTTGGCGCCGCCTATCGGAGCCTCCTCGCCATCTAGGTAGCGACGGGCCGCGCGCGCGGTCGGTGCGGCCGCTGCCGGGCCCATGCGGCGGCCTTCTACGAGATCACGCTGGCTTTCGGACATACGCTGAAGATTGAAGGCATTGGCGCAACCGGGCGGCAAATGGGAGCCGACGCCGGAGACGATCGTCAGGTTCGTCTTGGCAGCAGAGTTGTCGTCGTCGGCTGGCTCGGCCAGACAGGCATCGGGAGCAAGAACTGAGCCGCCGACACCTTTCTCGGAGCCGCCTGCATCCGTCGAAACATAGTTATAGCCGGGCGAATAATCCTGCCGCGATTGCGGGCTGTTCGCGCAGCCGGCCAGGACCAGCGCTGGAATAACGCAGAAAAATCCGATGGGCGATGTCATATCCGGTCCTCGTTACTTGATGATCAGACCCGTCGCCGACGCGTCATTGGCGTGCTTGCGGCTGCGGTGCTTGGCTGCCGGACGGTCAAGCGGCGTGGCGAGGCTGTCGCGCACCGGTTCCACCAGATAGGGCGTGATCAAAATGACCAGTTCGGTCTCTTCGTGCTGGAAACGCTGTGATTGAAAAAGCGGGCCAAGCACCGGTACATCGCCGAGCACCGGAAACTTTTCCAGATTGCGCGAAGTCCGCTGCTGGAAAAGGCCGGCAATCGCAAATGTCTGACCGCTCGCCACTTCGACCGTGGTGTCGGCCTTGCGCACGACGAAACTCGGCATGGCGAAGCCGTTGGCGCTTACGGATCCGGTCTCAGATAACGAACTGACTTCCGGCTGGACATGGAGCGCGATGCGATTGCGGCCGATCAGCGTCGGGGTGAAGCCGAGGGACACGCCGAAGGGCTTGTATTGGACGGTGGCGACGTCGGTTCCTTGCGGGATTGGAACCGGAATTTCGCCACCGGCGAGAAAGCTTGCAGTCTGACCGGTCATGGCCGTCAGGTTCGGTTCGGCCAGTATCTTGACGATGCCGTTGCGTTGCAGGGCTTCGATCAGAATGTCGAAGTTCAGGCCATGCGCCTGGTCCATGCTCAAACCGAAATTCCCGTTGCCCGAGGGCACACCGTTGTCCTGGAACATGTTGAATTCGAAGCCGCCGCTCCTGTAGCCGACGGACCAGTCGACGCCGTAGGACTGCAGTTCCGTGCGCGAGACTTCGGCGAAGCGAACCCGGATGTTGACTTGCTGTGAGCCCTGCACGGTCATGTTGTTCAGCGGCGGCTGTTCCGGCGGCGAGAAGGTCCGGGCGACATTGTCCAGATCCGTTGCCTCATCGACGCCTCGCGCCTCGCCTGTTGCAACGATACGGGTTCCGAAAATGTGGAGATTTGTCGCCGAGCTCGGCTGCATTGCTTGCTTGGCCTCGGTAGCAGGCGTGACATCGGGGGTGACGCGGAACTGGGCTGTTGCCTCAATCCGTTCATCGGCCGTGATCGCAATTAGGTTGGTCAGGCCGGGTTTGAGCCCGAACACGTAGACCATGCTCGGCGACACGACCTGAAGGTCCGCGATCGTGGTGTCGGCAATCAGCACGGATTCGACCGGTTCATTGAACCGCAACAAGCGTCCTTGTCCGACCGGCAAGCCGACCGTTGGTTTGCTCGGCAACGGTGATATGTTCTGTGCCGTCGCATCGGCTAGTGTGAGCAGCAACGCCAGCAGGACGCCAATAGTCGCGATAGCCAACCGGCCTAAATCTGCCCGCCGGGCGAAAGCGGCTGATCCTACGTCTGCCGCGGTGTTGTGGGTGGTCATTGCCATTTCTCTCCTGAATCCCCAATGTCCGTCCGTCCGGCTGGCGTCAGGAGGGCGCCTCCTGCGCGGCGTTCGCCTGAGCCGACGGGAGCGAATGGGAGACGACGCGCGCGCCGGCGTTGCCGGGGCGGCCAGCGATCGTGGCCAGCGGCTGGACATTGAACTCGTGTGCGAGTTCCTGGAAGGACAGGACAGGAAGCTCGATGGCATTATGTGCGAGCAGGCTGCGCATGTGACGGCGCACATCCATCGCGGCGAGAACGACCGGCGAAACATCGGTGGCGTTCTGCGACCGGGCTCGCTCGATTTCGGTGACCAAAGCCTGCGCATCATCGTCCGACAGGTTCAGGAAGGTGCCGGTCGATGTGCTTTGCACCGCGTTTCGCAGGATATCTTCGGCCGAACGCTGCAGCACATAGGCCGCGATGATGTTGTTGGGGCCGGCGAAGCGGAAGCTGATCTGGCGCTTCAAGGATGTGCGGACATATTCCGTCAGCAAGAGGACGTCCTGTTCGCGTTGGCCCCATTCGATGAGTGCCTCGAGGATAAGGCGCAGATTGCGGATCGGGACGTTTTCGCCGACGAGCCGGCGAAGCACTTCGGCGATCTTCTGGAGCGGCACTGTCTCCTGCGCCTGCCTGACCAGATCCGCATAATCCGGTTCCATCTCCGAGAGCAGTCTGCGTGTCTCCTGAATCCCGACGAAATGGCCGGCATAAAGGCGAAGTGCATGGCCGGTCCATTTGGCCGCTATTTGCACCGGCGTTGAGAAGACAAAGCCGGCCTCGTTCAGTGCTGACAGGTAGCCGTCATCGGCCCATACGAATTTGCGCAGACCGGCAATCGGAGAACCTTTTTTGTAAGGTATTTCGAGCAGATCGAGATGCGTGGTGTCCGCTTCGACAAGAACACGGTTGGCAGGAATTTCAGACTCCAGGATGGGCGCACCTTCCAGATCGACGCGGACGCTTCGTTGCGAAAGCATCTCGTCGACCTGCATGCCGATGGCCGGAACGTCGACACCGAGATCACCGAAGAGCTCACGGCGCACGCCGTCGGCGAGCGCGGCAAATTCGGCCTCCGGGACCAAGCGAGCGAGCTCGGTTCCGAAGCGCACCACGACGCGGTAGGATGGAGACAGTGTTGCGGTGGAGATCGCCGAAAGCGACGCGGAATCCCCTCGCTGTGCAGGCGAGGCGGTATGGCCGATGTCTTGAGGCCCGGACTCCTGGGCGGTGCGGCGATTGATTGCATAGGCGCCTGCGCCGCAGCAGGCACCAAGGACCAGGAACATGATGGAGGGGAAGCCTGGCACCATGGCAAGGCCGACCATGATCACGGCTGCGAGTGCGAGCGCGCGGGAGTCGCGCAGCAGTTGGCTGGTTATTTGCTGGCCAAGATCGCCCGTTCCATCCGCGCTGCCGACGCGCGTCACCATTGTACCGGCGGCCACAGCGACGAGCAGTGCGGGTATCTGCGCCACCAGGCCATCGCCCACGGTGAGCAACGTGTAGGTCGCAGCCGCGTCGCCGAGCGACATGTCGTGCTGCAGCGTGCCGACTGCGAAACCGCCGATCAAGTTGACCAAAATGATCACAATGCCTGCAATCACGTCTCCCTTGACGAATTTCATGGCGCCGTCCATTGCGCCAAACAGCTGGCTCTCGCGCTCCAGTTGCTGGCGCAGGTGGCGTGCCTCCGCCTGGTCGATGTCGCCGTTGCGCAGCTCGGCATCGATGCTCATCTGCTTGCCCGGCAGTGCATCGAGCGTGAAGCGCGCGGCCACCTCGGCGACGCGTTCGGCGCCCCGCGCAACAACGATGAACTGTGCAACAGTGATGATCAGGAAGATGACGAGGCCCACGGCAATGCTGCCGCCAACGACGAAGGTGCCGAAGGCGGTAATGATCTCTCCCGCGTCGGCCTGGAGTAGGATGAGTCGCGTGGTCGTGATCGTGATCGCCAGCCGGAACAAAGTCGCGATGAGGATGACCGACGGCAGTGACGAAAACTGGAGTGGATGAGAAACGTAGAATGAGGCCAGCAGAATAAGCACGCTGATGGCGATGTTTGCGGTGATGAGACTGTCGACGAGAAACGTCGGCAATGGAATGAGCATCATTACCACCGCGACGAGCATCAGAATGGCAATGACCAGATCACTGCGGCGTGACAGCCTGACAACGAATTGCATCAGACGTTCCGAGACGGTCATCGGACGCCTCGTTGCGACAGGAAGCTAAGCAAGGCACTACGCGCCTCCGTCTTTCGCCCGGCTACGAGCAAGGCGCGGCTCTTCAGTAATGTAAGCACCGGATGATCCATTCCTTCCAAGGTCTCCAGCCTGGCAATCGTGGCAAGCGCCTTTTCCGCCTCGCCATCGAGTATGAGAAGGTGGGCCAACGTTCTGAGGACGCCGGCATTTCCCGGCGAGAGCTGTGCAGCAATGAGCAGGTAGGCCGCGCCCCGCTTTGCCTGCCCGTGGCACCCGTAGAGATAGCCCAGGACATGCAAAAGATGCACGGTGTCACGCGGATCGGTCAGAGTTCGATCCTTCCTGCATGCGACCAAGCAGATCGCGATGACGCTCGATTTCATCCTCCATCAGCGTTCTGGCGAGCGTCTTGAGTTGCTCCCCACCCTCAAGGGTTGGGACCAGGTGCGTTACGAGGTGCTGGAGAATAGGCACGGAGCGCCGCAGGATAGCTGGTTCGGGAATATTGGGCATGACGAAATTGGCGAGTATCTCGTCGAGCGACTCGCCGGCCGCACCTTGAGAAGCCTGGAATTCCGCCGTTTCCGGCCCTTCTGCACCAGCGGCTGATCTCGCCCCCTGAGCACCGTTGGCTGCTTTGCCGACCCCATTTGTCCGTCGCCGGCTGATGGCCTGGCCACGCACATTTTCCGCATGCCGCCCGTCGCGGCCCGCCGTGTCAATCCGTGCCGTGTCGAATCGTGCCGCTTCAAGCCGGCGGTTCACGGATATTTCAGCGCGACCGTGGCGCCGCCCTTAGTCAGGAGAAGTTCGGTTTCGCCGATGTGTTCGACGGCCCAGCCGTCGTCGGTGAATGCACCTTCGTGATATCGCGCGCCATCGGCTGCGATGACGTAGGGCCGCTCGCCATACCAGATCGCCTGCAGCCTCAGGCGCGGCGCCTGCTGCGCATTGCCAACCATGACGTTGGAGATGAGGGGAAGGTGAGCGCCGAACGACTGATCGAACCAGGATTGCGTCTCTGCCCAGACATCACTCTTGTCGTTCGGGATCATACCCGAGACCACAAGGCGTCCGTCTGATTGCAGAACTGTTAATGTGATTATGCCGGATTGCTCGAGGCGCAATTTGAGCTGACTTACCGCTTCGGCGGCAGTCTGGATTTGCGCTGGCGATGAAGCGTCCAGGACTTTTTCGCCTGTCTTGCCGGCGAAAGCCACTTTGACCGTTTGCCCGTCTTGGGAGGACGCCTTTGTGCCAATCTCTTGCTTGGCGAACGAGAGCCCGTTCGCGGCGACGGAAACTGCCAGAACCGCACAGAGAACGCTGCTGGCGATCAGCAGCGGACGATTGGCAAAATACCCAAAAGACCATCGATTGGGTGCGCGTTCCAGGCTGACCAGCCGGATGCGCGCTTCGCCTAGGCTTATGGTGAGCGGCAGCCTGCAGCGGCTGCCATGTCCCTCACGGATGGTCTCGCTCGTGGCCAATATGACATCGCCGCCGACGGCTTCGATTTCAACTTGGCTGCCCTTGCGACGCAGCCTTGCATGAATCGGTGCAATACCGGCATCCCGCAGGACAATGTCCGACTCGGTGCTGGAGCCGATCGTATATTCTGGCTCGACCAGGCTGACTTCGGCACCGGCGTGAAATCCATGGGTTACGCTCAGCGCTATGGAATGTCCGGTACCCGGGGAGGGGGCGATGATCGATCGGAGTCGACGCGCCGGCACTGCTGCTTCCAGACGTTTGCTGATAGGACGAGCGGTCATGCCACTTCATCTCCCGCCGAATGACCATTTCCAACGCAGCCTGATGACGGCGCTGAAAAAATTGCGCCGTGCAAGTACGCCGCCGGGTGCTTGCGGCGGCGCATGATTCGAGAATCCGCCGCCTTAGGCCTTTTCAGCCGACTGGCCGAGTGTCCTGGCGGTGCTCATCAGCATGTCATGCTGGGATTTCGCGATCTCTTTCGTGATCTCCAGGCCAAACATGCGCTCCTGGTGCTTGATCATCTTGTCCAGGTTCTGTTCCGGCGACCCTGCAGAGCCGGAGGTAATGGGAGGGGTAGCAGCCATCATTGTCTCCTTGAGGGACTATCCAATTTGCAAACTCCGGACTCACATCGCTGCTGTCCGGAGGGTTGCGAAGGCAGCTTAAGGCAGCATGGCCGAAAATGAAAGTCCAGTTGGAATATTTGAGACACTTCGGTTCCAACTGTTGCGTCTTCCGCGTTCAAGGAGTACCTTGGCAGGTGGGTGAATGGGGTATTTCAGAATGGAAAAAGGTCCTTTGGCCGAGCTTTTGGTCGAACGATTCGAGACTATGCCGCCGCAGTTGCGGGTCGCCGCACGTTTCGTGCTGGATCATCCCAAAGATGTCGCACTGATGTCGATGCGCGAGCAGGCGCACCAAGCCGGCGTTTCGCACAGCACGATGATGCGGCTGGCGCGATGGATTGGCCTTGAAGGCTACGAAGACATGCGCAGCCTTTATGCGCGCGCGCTGCGCGAGACCATCGCGCGCGAGCCGGCGCGACAGAATATCGGACAGCATGGCGATCCGGGATATTCGACTGCCGGCGTCGTTGCCGACACGCTCGCCGCCCAGATCTCAAGTCTTGGCGAGTACGGCAGCGCCATGCAGCTCATCGCGGCAGCCGGTCTGCTCGCCCGGTCGCGCGATGTGTTCGCGGTCGGCTCGCGCGGCGCCTATCCGGTCGCAAGCCACTTCGTTCAAGTCATGTCGCTACTGGCTGGCACCGATTGCAAGGTGACGCTTGTCGGCGAGATGGCCGGACCGGGCCTGGATGGCCTCCAGCACGCGGGACGCGGCGCGGTACTTCTTGCGGTGGGAATGTCGCCCTACGGGCGCACAACGATCGACATTGCGCGACAGTCCGCTCGGCAGGGCATCAGCGTGGTGGCGATCACTGACAGCAGCGTGTCGCCGCTGACACAGATCGCGCGGGAAACGATTATCGTTACGTCAAATTCGCAGTCCTTCTTCCGAAGCATGGCGCCGGCGTTCGCCGCCGTCGAGATTCTGGCAGCACTGGCGGCAGCGCAGTCTGAAACGAACGCAGCAGAACGGGTAAAACAGTCGGAAGAGCAGCTCGCTGCTTTCGGCATTTATTGGAAGCCCCCTCGATAACATCCGAAAGGCTGCGATCGGGCGGGCGTGACGGCAGCCAGGCTGCCGGCAACGTTGATTTCCGGAGGTCGTCCTGATGGTTCGCCCGATAACGCCCACCAAGCCGCCGGTCCAGCCGCAAAAGGTCAATGCCAAGGCAAATGCCGCGCAGACAGCGCGGCTGGAGGCGCAGGCTGCCAAATTGCGGGAGCAGATCAGGCTTGCCAACAGGATGGGCGAGCGTGATTGGGCAGCACAGGCCCGCCAGGAACTGGCCCGTGTTAACACGCAACTGGATTCGCTTCAGCCGCCGCCGGTTGCGGCTTCGGCGGCGCCGAGTGTCAACGTCGTCAACGCCAGCAACGGCACATCCGGCAATGGCAGGACGGTGACGCCGGCTCTTTACACGCAGACCGATCTCGCGGCACTGGCCGCGACACCGGTGAAACTGGACAGCAGCACGCCCGGAGACAACGCCGCGGAAGCGACGACTGCGCGCAACATCGTCAGCGACGTCACTGGCGGCAAAAGCATCGACCAGATTGCATCTGCCCGGGGCATGACGCGCGAACAGGTTATCGCCGCGCTCAGGTCCGGCGGGATGAGCGTGTCGACCACCGACCCGACAAGCAACAATGGCGACGTGCAGACGACGACGATCACGGATGCCAGCGGCCGCACCGTCAGCCAATATTACGACTACCAGCACGACAGCTACTACACGAGCGTGGAACAACCCAACGGCACGGCAACCACCACGCCGATCCGGGATGGGCTCGGGCGCAAGGAAACTAGCAGCTATAATCCCGATACCGGTGCGATCACGACGCGCTATGAAGACGATCTGGGCACCGGAACCGTCTCCGAGCGGACCACCTTGCCGAACGGCGCTTCAGTGGAAACCGTTACACCTGGGTACGGGCCGGCCTTGCCGGTCACCACCGTCAACGGGCCAGATGGTCACAAGACCGTCCTCGCTGCATCGCAGGATCCGGGCGGGGCAACCACCCAGGGCATCAAGGATGATCTCGCCGACGGCAAGAGCATAGAGCAAATCGCGCGTGAAAGGGGTCTGACCAACGAGCAGGTGATTGCCGAATTGCAGGCCGCCGGCTATCAGGTCACGGCGCGCGAACCGACGAGCGACAATGGTGACGTGCAGTCGGTTGAAGTCGTCGATCCGCACACCGGCGACAAGACCGTCTACTATCACGACTACCAGCATGACGAGCGAACCGTCGTGACGACGTCCGACGGCAAGGAAACGACGGTGTCGGAGGACGGGAACGGCGGGACGCGCAACAGTGTCCGCAATCTCGAGACAGGCGAGACCACAACTACAATCGTCGATCCGAAGGCCGGAACTGAAATCAAGATCGTCACCGACAAGGACGGTCGGGTAACGACAACGACCACCGAGAAGATCAATGGCGGCGAGCCCGTCGAGTACGAGGTCAAGCCTGGCGACAACCTGACCCTGATTGCGCAGCAATATGGCGTGTCGCTGGACGATCTGAGGAGAACGAACCCGGAGCTGTTCAATTCGCCTCGTGACCCAGACATCATCCATCCGGGGGAAAAGGTTACTATCGAAAACGGTACCCGCACGACCGTGGAAGTCACCTTCAACGGCTATACGCTGACTACGTCGTCAGACGGCAAGATCACGCTGACCAACGATACGACTGGCGCCGTCACGGACATCGCGGCCGGCACCGCGCAGGAGGCGTTGGCCAAGCTGTTGCTGGACATCAACCCGAACAGCAATGACCCGGAACAGGCCAAGGAAGACACGATAGTCAAGACGGCGCTGGACGGCATATTCGGCGGAGCAAGTCCCGAGCTTGCTCAAGAAGTCATAGACAAGCAGCAAGCAGTAAAGGATGCGATCGAGAACTACGGCGGAGGTACTCCCGCGACGCAAAGTCTCGACGGCAGCGCCACGTCGGTCGGTCCGTACGGGAACCCACCATCACCGACGGCTCCTTCAGGCGGGAAGTGGGTGCCGCTGCTGGTCGATGGGAGCTGGCAATGGTTCGACCCGGAGGTAGCCAAGGCGATCGCAGCCGAGAACGTTGCGATTGCGAACCTCGGCGAGGCAGAGGCAAAGCTCGAGCAGAGCGCGGCACAACTCGACGTCTATGCGCTGGACCCTGAATACAAGAACGCCATGGAGGGTGCCGAGTCGACGCTCGACGAGGTCTTGGCGCCTTATGGGCTGGAGTGGAAGGCCCCCGAGCCGAAGGGTACGCTGGCAGATGCGCAAAATCGGTTGACCCTCGCCAACAACGCGCTTGAAAGCGCCAGCACTGCCCGGGCCGAATACGAGCAGGGCCAGAAGTCACTTCTCGACGCGATCGACAAACAGATAGACCTGCCGACGCTCAGCGATCCCAACCAGACAGCTGTCCGCAGCACGGATGGTCCCAGCGCCGAGGAAACCAACCAACAAGGAAAGGCCGCGCACGCGGAGGTCGCCGAGCTCTTTACGAACGTGTCGCTCCACACCGCCAATGGCAACAAAGCCACGATCGACCAAATGCTCAGCTCGACCGAGTTGGAGCTGAAGCTTACCGATGCCAAACCCGGGAGTCCTGAATATACGGAGATCGAAGGGCGACGCGACAGCCTGAAAGAGTTGCAGAAGGCGGCGACCAACCAGGTAACGCTGGCCGAAGCCTATCAGGAGTATGGGGTTGCGCAGAAAGAGGCGGCGGATCTTGCCGTAATCATGGAGCCTCTCAAGCAGCAACTGCTTGCGCAGGCGCGGGAAAGAAACCCACACCATTTCGATTGGGAAGGGTATACCAATGGACGCGGTGAGTTTACCGGCAAGATATTATCGCAGGACATAGTCGAGGAGAACGGTCAGCTCTATGTCGTTACCGTCTATGAGAACGACACTTTCACAGACGAGAACGGTGATGACACCAATGTGCATAAATCTGCCCTGACATACGCTCTCGACGACGAGAATATCAGGGAAGACTTCCGCAACGATCCACTCAACAAGCAGTGGCAGGAGATGCTGGCGTCGACGCAGGATGTATCAGCGCGGGTCTGCACGCCATATGGGAACGGATCGCACTCGGCGCTGGAGGTGGCCAAGTCGAATATTATAGGCGTGCAGGTCGATCAGCTGGATGCCGGGCTGAGGGACGCGAAGACGAAACTTGTCAACGCGACGACGGCACGCGACCAGGCGATCACCGACTACGGGCCGGGAACCGTAGAGGCGCCCGCCGGCACGCTCAAGCCGGGCGAGACGGCGGTGAAGATCACGGTGAACGGCCGCGACCTATGGGTCGCGCCGGAGGTTGCCGCGGCCTACGAAGAGCAGGGGCCAGGCGCGATCGGCGACAGCGGCAAGTGGGTCCAGATCGAGATGGACGGCCAGATGCTATGGGTGCACCCCGAAGTCGCGGCCGCGGAAATCGATCGAGGCCAGGCGGAGACCGAAAAGAACCAATTGGAGGACTGGGAAGAAAACGTGCGGCCGGCGATGGTGGCAGGGCGCGACTGGTACGCTTTTTCCGCGAGCCACCCCAAGCTGCTCGAATATGGTTTGGAGGAGCACGAGGCGAGACTCAAAAACGAGTATTTTGAAGAACACCGGGACCAGGCGCTCGCTGGATATCAGGTGCAGTTCGAGAACCTCTACAAAGCCGGTTTCACCGGTGAATACAAGACATATACGTCCGGCGAACTCAGCGGTACCGTTGCTCAGACCCTCGGCCTCGATCCATCGAGCGAGGGAGTCGAAAAGGTCGTCGACGAAATCACCGACCGCGCCGGCGACAACGCCGAAGTCAAGATCGTGCCGATCTTCTCCCTCGATGGCGGGATGGAATCATCGACGGCCTTGTTCGCGATCAAGGGCGATGGAAACGAAGCCGGCTATGTCGACAGTTCTGGTAAATATTACAGCACCTTCGATGAATTCCAGCACGAGAATCGCATCTTCGGCGAGAAGGGCAATCTGGTCATGGCCAAGGGCGGCGACATGTCGCTCGGCGAGGATGGTTTTTCGCTCGACGAACTGGAAGTGGCCGACGCACGCAAAGTGGATTTCTGGGACAAGGCCACCGACATAGGCCTGGGCATCGTGGCGGGCGCCGCCACCATTGTCTCGTTTGTTCCAGGCGGTCAATGGGCCATTCCAATCGCGATCACCTCCGGTGCGGCTCTGGGCGGTAAGGCCTTGTACAGGGAAGGTGAGCACCTCCTTCAGGGCGGCGACTTCGACAGTCAGTCGGCTTGGAATATCGCGACCGGCGTAACCGCATTCCTGCCCGTAGGCGCCGGCGCCCTGCGCACGTTCGGCTTGGCCAGGTCAGGCTTGTCCGGGTCCGAGGCTTTCGCGGGTGGGTTCGGGATGACCCGCATGAAGGATGCCAGCTGGGGCATCGGCAGATTCCAGGTGAACGTAAAGCAGGCCTCTTATGCTGATGACGTCTCGGCGTTTATGCAAAGCGGCAACAAGCTGACCACCGCTGCATGGGGGCTCGATGCCGCCGCCGTGGTTACCGGTGTTCCGGTGCTCGGCAAATCGGTGGAAGATCTGGCGGCGCATGGCGGCGAGATGTCCCTGCTCGAGCTCGCGAACGCAGTCATGGGGATAGGCGTCGGCACTGTCGGCACAGGCTTGGGCGGCCGCTCGCTGTTGTACAACATGCCTGGAGCGGGCGGTACTCGGAGCGGAACTCACACGTCGGCCAGTTTTCCTGGCGGACCGGATTCGGGGCCACAACCACGGGCCGTCTACGAAGTCGGTCCCGACGGTGTCTATAGGCCCACCGGCGAACAGGTCATGCCGGACCCGGATGAGATCATCATCGATGGCGATGTGATCGGCGAAACGTCCGGCCAGCAGGGGCATGATTTCGGCGCCCGGAACGGTTTTGACAACACGGGAGGAGCTAACCGTCCAACCGGTCAGCGCGCGCTGCCGGCCGGCGAGTCCGAGGGTCCGAACCCGCCGCCACCCACGGGCGGCAGGGGTGATCCATCAGGCGACGGCCAGCCGTCGCGGCCGATGGTCGTGCATGAGCAGGGCCCCGACGGCGTCTATCGCCCGACCGACAAGCTGGTCTTCCACGATCCCAGCCACCCGGTCGTCGAGGGGACGGTCGTCAACGTCCACGATGAAGGGCCGAGCGCCCCGGGCGAGCGCGGCGATCCCGAAAATGCCAGCGACCGAGGCGCCCAGGAAGTGCGTGAGCAGAATGTGCGCCAGCCCGCCGATGGCGATCCGATCGTGGTTCCGCCGGTCCGCGGCGGCGGTGTGCGGTTGGTCTGGGACCCGACAACAAAGTCATTTACCGGTATGCCGAAGCCGGACGCCGGCGAATACACCTACACCAGCGGCAAGGATCCGCAGCAGACGGGTTATCTCGACGGCACACGCCCTTCCGACCCGGGTGTGCTGGCCACCCCGGACGAGCTCCTACTCCAGTCCGAAACGGAAACACGCGACGGTTCGAGCCGCGAAACCAGCGAGCGGCAGGGGCCTTCCGGAGCGAAGCTGCCGGAAGCTGGGGCGGCAGGCACCCCCCCGTTGATGCGCTACACTCTCGGCAACCGCCATACCGGCGAGATGCTCGTCAATTTCAACCTGCCGGAAGGGCAGAGGGTTGTCGCGATACCCGAACCCAAGGCGATCACGGCCACGCCGGAACCGGTGCCGGCTCCTGTCGAGCTCGATCCTTCCTTGCCGGTGCTTTATCTTGGCGCCGACGGCCGCTGGACAGCCGATCCGAACGCCCGCACGGAGCAACCGGCCGTGACGGACACCGGGCAGCCCAGCCCGGCTCGGCCCGACGGCACGCCGATCATCAATCATTTCTCGTCAAACCCGTACAGCTTCGGCCAGACGTTCAATGCCGTCAGAGCCGGCCTCAGGCGCATCGGCACGCGTTACCTGAACACCGAACCCCGCTATGACTATCCGAAGCTTGGCGAACTGGTCGACAGCATCTATCACAGACCGGTTCCGCAGGACGGCGTCACCGCCGGACAAGACATCTATGTCGAGGCCGGCGGCGAATACCTGCCGGCCAAGGTCATCGTGGCCGGCCCGCAGGCGAGCATGACCCGCGACATCGTCCTGCCGGGCGAGCACGCCACAGAGGCCGGCTACCTGGGTTCCGGCCCGACGGTCGAACGCGCCAAGCGCGGATCGATAACCACGCCCAATGGCCAGCTCAGGGTCAACACCCCGGCACGGGAAGTCCATACGTTCGATCCTGCCGACAATCCGGAAGTTAGCCATCGCTCGGCCCTCGGCGAAACCCTGGCCGCGACCTTGCCGGCGCTTCCCGACGATGCGGCGACGCCCGCGCCGACGTGGGCGCCCGAGCAGGTGGAACTCGTCGGCGACTACCTCCATTCCCTCGAACGTTCCACCGATCCCGTCGTCCGCGATGCGGTGACCATGACCAGAGTGCAACTCGGGGGCAGGGGCCTGCCTCAGTCCGGCACGGAAATGACGCAGGCTCAGCATAATGCGCTTGTCGAAATGCTTAACGCCGACCGGAACAGCCCGTTCACCGGCTCCAAGCCGGTCGGCCAGCTTTCGATGAACGGCTTGACGACCCTCCAGGTGTTCAGCGCTCAGGGCAAGCTGCCGCATCTGTCGCCGGGAGAAGTGATCGACCAACTCGGCCTGTCGTCCGATGGCAGGCTGCCCCGCGGCGAGCAGTTCCTTACCGCCGGGGCGCTGCCAGGAGAAGCCGGCTGGACCGATGCCGGCCGTGGCATCATCGGCGACTACCTCAAGGCTGCGTCAGGCTCCACCGATCCGAACCTTGCCGCCGTGGCAAATGCCGCCTCGCCGTTTTTCAAGGGGCGCGCCACCAAGCCCGGCAAGGCCGTGACCGCCGCACAGCAGGATGCGCTCATGCAAGTCCTGAAGGCCGACGGTGGCAGCACGTGGGTCTACGGTCCGAAGCTTCAGCCGGAGTCTTCGTTCAACCCCGCCGGCAAGCTTTCGCCGGAAGGCCGCTACAATGAGAAGGTTCTGTCCGGCCACGAGACCTGGACACCGTATCTTTGGCGAGAGATGCGCGGTTACGCCGCCAACCAGCAGAAATCCGCGGACCCCGCAGTCCGGTCGCTCGCGCACGCCTTGGAGAACGCGCTGCCTGGAAGCAAGCCCAAGGCCGGGACCGAAATCAACAGCGACGTGCCTGTCCTGCTGGCGCGGTTGCTGGATGCCGACAAGGCGAGTTCGTGGCGCGCCCCGACGTTCTTCACGGATGCGCAAGGGGTCTGGCGCTCCGACCGCGCGACCGTTTCCTGGTTCCTGCAGGAACACGAAGCCAATGTCTTGGGTGGGTCGATGCTGAACGATTTTGCGGGCCGCACGGTCGGCCTCGGCGGATCGATGCTCGGCATTAAGGTGCCGCTGCCCAGCCGGCAGGTCTATGGGGAACTCAGCCTGAAGAACAACGGCCCGGACGGCACGGGCTTTCTGCTCCCGGTCCATCCCGACGACGCGAAGGGCCAGAAACTTTTCGTCAATGGATACCGGCCGAATTTCGCTTATGACGAGGCTGCGGCTCCATCTGCCCAGTGGGTCGCATCGGCCCCGATGATGTCGAAGAACACGTTCCAGAGCGAAAACGCCGTTGGCGCTTCCATATCCATCGCTGGCTTCTCTGTGAGTGGGGCCTACGTCAAACGCACGCTGCTCTATCTCGGTGGCGAAGGCGGCCGGTCGGGGTATACGCTTAGGGAACCTGGCCCGCTCAGCCAAAGGGCAGCCTCCTTCTGGGAAGAAGCTGCGAGAGGTGGTGCCAGCCACTACAGTGCCGAAGGCAAGGTGCCCGGTTTCGAGGATCGGGTCCTCTACCGGAACTACGATATCATTTCCCCCTTCGGAGGCGGCAAGGAACCCTGGCGCGCTAGCCCTGCCTTCGAGGGCGTTCCGCGCGAGGCGGGCGCCGGGCCACTCAACCGCCTGGACCGCAAAGACCACGGCGTCGGTTTCGCGGTAAACCTTGGGCAATGGCCGGTAACGACAGCAGAACTCGGCTCGGTGAGGAAGGTTCTGGTGCCGCATGCCCGTACCGCCCGCGCGCACCCGGGATTCTTTGAAGGCGCGCAAAAGGTTTTCTCGGCGCTGGAAACGTCGGATGGGCGACTGACGCCGGGCGTCCTGCAGCATCTCGCTGGTTATCTTGGAGAGATCGCAGCTTCTCCCAATCCCCAGCTCAGATTCGCTGGCCAGCGCGTGTCCGATGTGTTCCCGGAATTGGGTGGTGCGCCATATCCGGACCAACTCGCGACCGTCGACGGACGCCCAGACGGGATGAGCAAGCCAGCGTGGAAAGCGTTGCGGCAACAACTGGATCAGCAGGCTCGCAGCGAACTGACGCCCACGCAGGCCCATTACCTCAACCAGTTGCTTGAGCGGGAGGTCCGCCATAATTCGCCGCCGGCAAACGGCTTGCCGCCAGCTGGCGAGGGCCCGATCGCTCCCCGCAGTCCGGCGCCCAGGCCAGCGCCGAAAGGGCAGGGGTTTGCAGCAGATGGGTCATCGGGCCCGTCATTCGCCAAGCCGCTGACGCAGGCCGAAATCGCGGCCAACCGCCAGGAGGCGGCGAGCCTGCTCGACAACATGCTCCATCAGAACCTCGGCATGCCGGAAGTCGCCAAGGCCAATCTTATAGATCAGCTCAGCCGCTCGCCGACGCTGATGGATCTCTTGCGCGGCGCTCACGCGCAAGGCGTACGCATCGTCAACCCGGCGCGGCACGACCTCCGGATTTTCGACGCCAGCTCCGGCGACGATCTGACGGCGACTGGATCACAATACGTCAGCGACGTGGGAGTAGTCTTTGTCGATGCCGAGACATTCCGTGCAGCCGATGCGGACAGCGACACCGTACTTGCCGAATTCGTCGACCTGCTCGGCCACGAGCTGTCCCACGTGGGGGACGCGCCAATCGACCTTCATCCCAATAATTTTCCAGACCGGCAGGTGTATAAGCATGCCGTGATCTCTGCCTATTTGAACGTCGAGGGTGAAGCGACATTTGCTCAATATGCCGCTGCCGACGAGCTTGCGGTTAACAGCGGCAAGCCGGCTGCTATCCTCGGCGCCGAGTGGAATTCGGCCCAGGCCGATATATTCGCCCGATACAAGGCCGGCGAGATTGGTCGATCGCAAGCCGTTGAGGAAATGGCGACGCTATTCAGTGACAAGGAGCCGAGCACTGCTGACGGAACGTATGGGGAGTTTTATGGCCGGTACGCGGATGAGCTATACGACTACTACGCGTCCACTGGTTCCCACCCCCCGGCTGAAACTGGCCGTCCCGCACCAGCAACCCAGGGCCAACCCGCTCCGAACAATGGACCGCTCACCCGAACCGGCGTCAGAGCGATCCCGCTCGACCAGGTTCCGGATCTCGTCATGGGCGATTTCCAGCCGAACCAGATTCCTTGGCTTAAGCGCGAGCAGGTGGCCGAGCTGACGAAACAGCAATTCCGCGACATGGATCAGGCCGGCTTGCTGTCCTATCTGACCAAGAGCCAGCTGCGCGTTATCCCGAAGGCAAAGATAGGCCAGGTCAACATCGCGGGCTTCGACGGGAAACAGATTCCTTGGCTGACCGAGGGCCACATCCGGAATGTGACCGACCAGCAGTTCCGCGATCTCGGCAATGCCGGTTTGACGCCTCACCTGACGAAACCACAGTTGCAAGCGATAAAAGGAGACATGGTCGAGTTCGTTGACGTGTCGAAGTTGGAAGCGCGCCAGATTCCGTGGTTCAAGCCCGGCCAGGTCGCCAAGTTCACTTCACAGCAATTCAAGGATCTGGGCGAGGCCGGATTGCTGAAGAATCTCACCGAGCGCCAGGTTCAGGCGATCCCCGCAACCATCATAGATTCGGTGGACGTGGCGAAGTTCGATCCCAACCAGGTGCCGTGGCTGACCGAGAAGCAGATTCCGCTGCTGACCCGCGATCAATGGGGCGCCTTCACGATCCACCACACCGAGGCCCTGACCCAGCGGCAGATCGAAGTGGTGACACGAAAACAGTTGGAGGAAATGAGCCCCGGCCAGTTCCGCAAGTTCACGCTTGAGCAATTCGAGTGGATGAACGGGGATCAGACGAACGCCCTCTCCGTGCTGCAACTGACGACCTATCGGGCGACCCACAAAATGGCGATGACGCCGGATCAGGCCACCAGTGTCGATCTGGCCCTCAGCCATGCCAGGCTGCGGGAAAACGCTCAGGCGCTCGCCACCTTTGGCGGCATGTCGACCACCTCCTACATGTTATGGAGTTCGTTGCCGCCAACCTGGACCGCCACCGCCGGATCGGTGGCATTTGGCGTGCGAGGCATCGTCTTCGGCGCGCAGGCGCTCTTCCCCAACGCAACGGCAAGTCACAAGCCGTTCGGGCGATTTCTCAACGCGCTCGGCGGCGCCACATTCATTGCCGCAGCACCAGGTGCCGCGACCGGGATGATCCAGGGCAAAGATCTTGTCGTCAACAGCACGTTTACGCTCGGCAACATCGTCTATGGCACGAAGTCGATGCTGCAGTCGTTCACCGGCAGACCGGTGATCCGAAACCTGGCCGAATATCTGGCTGGACCCGGCTATGTGCTTGGCTGCGCCGTCTATACGGTGCACTCCTGGCCGGCGCCGATCGCCACAGTCGCCGGCGCCATGTTCACCTTCGGCTGCGCGGAATTCTGGGCGTCGGCCATAAGGACGGACCGGATGAATCGCCGTTCAGTGCCGCGAACCGATGCTGATATCGCGGGGGCGGAAAAGTCGGACAAAAGATGGGCTGCATGGGATCGGTGGACTCTGGGCATCACGTTCGGCGTTGGAATGCTTCTCTTCTCGCTGGACGCCTTGCTCGGGGAACCTTGGGAGGGCGCGAAGACGCCCCGTCCACCCGATCCGAAAAAACCGGATGGCGATGCTTCGTCCCACCAACCCGATGATCCTTCAGACGTTCCCGGTGGTCCGCAGATCCCGGAGGAGGATGTCCCGCAGCTCGTCGTGGTCGCCGATGACGGACTGAATTTGCGGACCCAGCCTGACGGGCATTCGACGGTTGAAACGGTTCTGCAACCCGGCACATTCGTCGAACAGACCGCGAAGCCGTCGACAGATGCGTCAGGGGAGACCTGGATACCTGTGGAAGGTTTCGGACCGGACGGCGAAATGCATAGCGGCTGGGTTACCGGCGACTATGTCGAGGCTCATGCCGAGGGCAGCAGCAATGCTGAGGGTCGCACGAACCCAACACTGGAGAAAGACGGCTATCAGTGGGTCAAGGTCAAGGATGGCGACAGCATTCGCCTGATCGCCAAGACCCATTCTGCGGATGTGGCGGAGACGGTGGTGCTCAACATGGATCATATTTTGAGCCCGGACCTGATCTTCTCAGGCGACCGCATCTATCTGCCGGTCACCTCGATCGGCTGAGAAACCGCGGGCCAAGCCTATCGTCCATTGGCTCCTGCGCCTTGCCGGTTCTCGCGGCATACGCGTTTGCGACACTGGCGGCCAGCTTTGCCGCCCGTTCAGCTGCCGCATTGGACGGTTCGGAGGAGTAGGAGGCGGTAAACTGCAGATCGGACGGATGCCATTCGCAGTCGACAATGCGCAGTTTACCGCTTGCGGTATAATCCTGGACGACTTCTTCCGCGAGAGAGGCGATGCCGATACCATTGAGTGTCATTTTGATGGAAGCGGCCAGCGAATTGGCGGGAAAGATACGCGGCGTCTCTTCCAGTTCGCCGGTCAGCTTGCGGTAAAGTTCGCTGTAGGGTCTGGTGGTGCGCGCATAGCTGATGATTGGAAATTGCATCAGATCAGTCAGCGTCAGCTTGCGCCGGTGCGGCAGTTTCAGGTGCGGCGAGCAGACCCACACGAGCGGAAACGACGGCAGCTCGATGTTCTCGATGCTGTGTTCCAAAATTGGGCCCATCAGCACCGCAAGATCGAGTCGGTGCGACATGAGTTCGTTGCGAAGGGTGGTCGTCGCGTCGACGACGATATCGGTTTCGACAAGCGGATAGTTTGCTTGCAGCTCCCTGAGGAAATCCGGTAGCCAGGTGTGCACGATCGTTTCGGCAACCCCGAGCCTAAGCACCCCTGCCGTCTCTGAAAGAGAGCTGGCCGTCAGTTGCAGCCGTTCCGCTACCCGCAGGACCCGTTGAGCAGCCGGCAGAAGCCGTTGTCCCTGGGCTGTCAACCTGACATTGCCGCTCTGCCGCTCGAACAGCTTGGCACCTAGCGCTTCTTCCAGCCCGGCAATTCGGTTGGACACCGCAGGCTGCGTGGTGTTCAGGCGTTCGGCAGCCTTTCGAAAGCTTCCGAAAGTCGCCACCAGGAGAAAGGTTTCGAGCTGCTTGATGTTGAAAGGGATCACAATTCAATGCCGGACGATAATCTGAGCGCCGACCTTTACGCGGTCATACAGGTCAATGACGTCTTCATTGGTCATGCGAATGCAACCAGAGGAGTTGGCTCGTCCGACAGTCCACGGCTGATTGGTGCCGTGGACGCGATAAAGCGTGTTTCCGATATACAGTGCCCGTGCGCCCAATGGGTTGTTCGGGCCTCCGGCCACGTGCGCAGGCAGGATCCGGCCTTTTGATGCTTCTCTGGATCGCATTTCGGCCGGTGGCCGCCAATCTGGCCAGTCCTTCTTTTTCGAAATCATGTCGCGACTCGACCACTCCAGCCCCTCCTTGCCGACCCCCACCGCGTATCGTAGCGCTTTGCCGCCCCCCAGCATGTAATAGAGGCGCCGCTCCTTGGTGTTGATCACGATCGACCCCTTCGGCTGAGCCTCGCTGAATGTCACGACCTGCCTGGGAATCACCGACTCCTCGGGCACGATTTCTCCGTCGGCCGTCAGGCCGGAAGCACTAGGCGAGACCAGTACATTTCTTCCCCGATCGTATGTCCAACTTCTAGGGTCATAACCGCCGTTCGATTGGGCCTGCGCCGACGCGATTGCGGCAATCGACGCCACGGCGACCAGAACCGATGCACTCAATGCCTCGACAAGACGCGTTGCCACAAACCTCTTGCCTCGAGGAACGCCTGCGGGCACGTCCAACTTCGCGAGCAGGCTGTTGTTTGCCGTCACCGACACCACTCCCTTCCACATTGAACCAATGATCCCGAACCGGTGGTAACCGATTCCGACGCCGTACCATATCGTCTTGCGGTTCCTTCGCAACATTTGGCACAGGTCGTTGATGCGCAATCCAATTGGACTTCCCCTTTTCGAGCGTCCGCGATAGAATGACATCGGCGGACAAACTATGAAGCAAGCGAGGCGGGGCATCACTCGTGCGTCGCTTGCGATAGGACCAATGTGACGGCACGCGGAATCTATCATGCGGATCGGTTGTCGGGAGGCAGGGCTGCCTTTGTCGCCTGCGGCCTTGCCGTGATCCTGGCGCTCGGCGTTGGCTCGCAGCGTGCGGCCGCTGCCGAACCGCGTTGGCCCCCTGGCTCTTACAAATACATCACGATCGATCAGTCGGTGACAGACGCGCTGGTTGAGCTCGGCCGCAACATGCGGGTGCCCATGCGTGTCAGCAAGCTGGTAAAGGGGCGCCTGAGCGCCGGCATGCCGGTTGGAACAGCTCGCGAGTTCCTCGAAGAGATATGCAATCGATATGGATTGATCTGGCATTTCGACGGCATTGTCATGAACGTCGCGACCGAAGCGGAAGTCCAGACGGAAATGATCCCGCTTGATGCCAACATGGCTGCTGGCGCGGAAGACAGGCTTTCACGGCTGGGCGTCAGTGACCCGCGGTTTCCAATAAAGGTCTCCAAGCAAGACGATGTCATCTCGGTATCGGGTCCCCCATCCTACATCGAGCTCGTCAGGAAAACCCTCGGGGTGCCTGCCACGCCGAGCGCCAAGCAGGAGACTGGCAAAGCTGTGTCCGTTCGCGTTTTCCGCGGAAAGCAGGCGGAGGCGCAGATTGTCCCCTCCACCAAACCGAACTAGAACAGGAGGGCAGATTCATGCAAATCGCGCCGATTGGAGCCCTAGAGGCTACGCTTGCAAACTTAACCACCAGCATAAGTTCGCAACAGCAAATCACCGTCGGCGCGGCAGCCCAGCCCGGCAACCGAATGGTGGGCGCCAAGCAAGAAAAGCACGATGCCGCGAAGGTCAATACATCTGAGCGCAGTGATGTCGCCACGCGGGCTGGTCAGCAGGTGGCGCAGCCGCCCGGCACCAATCCGGCAATAGGCGGCCAGGCTTTCAAGCCGGAGAAGACCGAGCCAATCCTCGAGCACAAACTCTTGGACTACTTGGCCGAGACGGAGAAGGCTGCAGGTGGGGTGTTCACCGATCCATCGGCCCTTTTCGGTTCTGCCGTCAAGTCGCTGGAAGGAACCATGCAGCAGGTACAGACGGCTCTTGGCCAGGCTAACGCCCCCCAAAGTGCTGAAAAGGCCGCCGCGCAGGATCGCGCCGACAAGATGGCTCTATCCGGCAAGGAAGGCGAAGACTCCCGAGCCAGGAATGCAGAGCAACTCCTGGAACGATCGATTTCGGTGATGTGGGCGGCCGCCAATCTCGAGGTGGTCACGAGCAGCGTGACGGCTGTCACGTCGTCCACCAGCACGCTGATCAAGCAACAGTAAGCGCCGCGGAGTGTTCGCGCCCATGCCAACCTCGCTGCGGCGTTTAATGCGATTGAATCGATGCGGCGCCAGGTGTCGCGTTGCGCTCGTTGTCATGGGTATGCTTGTGCTCCAGGCGTGTTCGGTGGAGTTGTATTCCAACCTCAACCAACGGCAGGCCAACGAGATCGTGGCCACGCTCATGCGTCACGGGATTCCAGCCCAACGCGAGGCAGGCAAGGACGGCAAGATGACGGTTTCCGTACAGAAGGGCCGCTTCGCCGAAGCTATGGCCATTCTCGACGAGAGCGGCTTGCCCAAACAGGAATTCCAGACGCTCGGCGAGGTGTTCAAGAGGGATGGGCTTGTGTCCTCGCCGGTGGAAGAGCGGGCAACGATGATCTACGGCTTGAGCCAGGAGCTGTCGCAGACGATCTCGGACATCGACGGCGTGCTTTCGGCTCGCGTTCATCTCGTCCTGCCCGAAAACGATCCACTGAGGCAGCAGCTGGTACCGTCGTCCGCCTCCGTGTTCATCCGGCATCGCGCATCCGTTCCGATGAACGAGCTCATCCCGCAGGTCAAGATGCTGGTGGCCAAGGGCATCGCCGGACTGACCTACGACAATGTTTCGGTCACCCTCATTCCGGTTGCAGCGACAGCCCCCAACCAGGAAACCGGCGAGGCCGGTTTCACCACCTTCCTCGGCCTGTGGCTGCATCCCGACAGCGTCGCCGCCGCGATGTCGCTGTTTTATGGCATGGCGGCCGCCATATTCGCGCTGGCTGGTCGGTTGGCCTACATGCAGTGGTATCGACGGCCCAGCGTGTACGCGCTCGATGCTCCCGCAATGCGGGTGAAGAAAACATGACCCAGCGCGGCTCGGAGCAAACTGCCACCCCGGAATGGCAGGCATTCATCTCCAAACCCGCATCTTATGTGGATGCGGCTTGGCTCGCGGAGTGCTTTGACGGAGCGATCGGCGAGGCTGCCTGCGAGCGCATGCTGCGCTCGCAACGCTTGCAGGAGCGACTGTCGAAGCTTCTGCTCGACCGGCATAGGCTCTCTCGAGTGGTCGAAGAGCCGGCCGACGAGGTAGATCGAGCGATCGCCTTATCGTCTGGCGAAGAGTTGGAGGAACTTGCACTTCGCTCGGGCGCGATCTACTGGGCTGGGAGTCTGGCCGCAGTCATTGTTGGGCGTGAAGCGGCCGCATTGCAGGCGGCGCTTGGGGCTGATCTGTGCGCTTTCGCCGTCGCCAACCGCGATCTGGCCGGCCGGATTGAGCGATTGGGGCCGCTGGAAGACATTTCCGGTCGCGTCTATGCCGACGGCCTGAGTTGCCTTGGCGCCTGGTGTCAGATCATGCCGAGCGATACGAGCATGCGGGTGCGTCTCAAGCTGATGCCGCAAGAGCTCATCCACCAGCCGTCAGCCGAACAATTTGCCGAGGCCGGCCCCGCGATTGTTCGACGAGCGATGAGCTAGACGAGATGGTCGAATCGGGCAAAGCGCCGGAAGCTCTGGTGAGGCGTCCCTACGCTCGGATCCTGCGGCCCGCCGAGGTGCGCGCTCTGCAGGATGGGCATGCGTTTCTCGATGAAGCAAGGCGTGATGCGCAGCAGTTGCGCGACGCCGCTCGGCGAGCCTATGCGGCCGAATACGCGCTGGGCTATGACGACGGCAAGGCGCAAGGCGATGCTGAGGCCACGCGGCTAGTCAGCGAGACGGCGGTCAAGGTGGATCGCTATTTTGGTGGGCTGGAATCCGAAGTCGTTGGCCTTGCCGTCGACATCGTCAGGCGAATTCTGGGGGAATTCGACGTCGGCGCGCTTGTCGCCAAAGCCGCAAGACAGGCGGTGACTGAAATCCGCCGCGCCAAATACCTGAAAGTCCGAGTTCATCCCGGGTCCATCGAAAGGGTTCGTAATGAGCTGGACGCAGTCTTGCGCGAAAGTGATCTGGGGATGACGGTTGAGATCGACGCGGATGAGGCGCTGGCTCCCGACGCCTGCATCGTTTCGACCGACTTTGCCGTCGTCGACGCGAGCATCGACGCACAGCTCAAAGCCATAGCTGCCGCGATTGCGTCGAAGACGGAGGTCCGATGACCGCGCCCGCCGCTGATATCGAAAGCCGTCTGGCCTCCATCATCCCGAATTTGCGTTCGGGGCTGCGCGACGATACCGGCCGGCCCAGGAAGGGGCGTGTACGGCGGGTCGCCGGCACGGTCATTCATGCGACTGTGGAGGAGGCACGGATCGGCGAGATATGCGAACTCGTCGACCCTAGGACCGGAAGGGTGACCAAGGCGGAAGTCGTCGGCCTCATGGACGAAATGGCGATCCTTGTTCCGCTGGGCGATTTGGCCGGTCTTTCAAACCTGACTGAGGTCGTGGCGACCGGAAAAGACCAGCAGGTGCCCGTCGGCCCCAGCCTTCTTGGTCGCGTGATCAGCGCGCTTGGCGAGCCGTTGGACGGCAAGCCGCTTTCGTCGGACGGCATCACCGGCAGCTATCCGGTCAATGCCTATCCGCCATCTCCGCTGGAGCGCAGCTTGATTTCCCAGCCGATCCAGCTCGGAATACGCGCCCTCGATGCGCTGCTCACCTGTGCGCGCGGCCAGCGCGTCGGAATCTTTGGCGAACCGGGCGTGGGAAAGTCGATCCTGCTTTCCGATATCGTCAGCGGCACCGATGCCGATGTCGCGGTGGTCGCCCTTGTTGGAGAGCGCGGACGTGAGGTGCGCGAATTCCTCGATCAACAGCTCGGGCCCGAGGGGCGGGCGAGGGCCATTGTCGTTGTTGCGACCTCGGACCGTCCCGCCATTGAGCGTGTCAAGGCTGCCTATGTGGCGACCAGCATTGCCGAATATTTTCGCGACCAGGGCAAGCATGTGTTGCTTGCAATGGACAACCTAACCCGGTTTGCCCGTGCGCACAGAGAGATTGGCCTGGCCGCGGGCGAGCCGCCGACGCGTCGCGGCTTTCCGTCTTCGCTCTTTGCGATCTTGCCCCGTCTGCTCGAGCGGTCAGGCACGGGTCGCGTCGGATCCATCACCAGCCTCTACAGCGTTCTTCTTGAAGGCGACGGTACGCTGGACCCTGTCGCCGAGGAAGTTCAGGCCCTCCTTGATGGCCATGTCTTCTTGTCGAACGAGCTTGCCCAGCGCAACCATTTCCCGGCCATTGATGTCTTGCGCAGCCGAAGCCGCCTCATGGATGCGGTTGTGGCGCCGGCACATCGGTCCGACGCCGGCCACCTGCGCGAACTGCTTGCCCGCTACGCTGACATCGAGCTTCTCCTGCGCGTCGGCGAATACAAAAAAGGCAGCGATCCCGTGGCGGACGAGGCGGTGGTGAAGATCGATGTCATCAACGCCTTTCTGCGTCAGGCGTCCGCCACTCATGAGAGCTTCGAGAGGACACGCCAACTCATGCGGGAGATCGTCGGTGAAAGATCGTGAGATGATCACTCGATTACGCGACCTCAGACGCCGCCGTGAGGACCGTGCACGGGAAGAGGTGATCAGACGGCACGCCGCTTTGGACCGGGCCGCGAGGAAGGGTCGGGAGGCGGCCAGAGCGGTCACGGAGCACCTGCAGCGCACGGTCGATGCCGAAGACGCAGCGTTCGGCTCGCTTATTGGGCATCCGATAAAGGCTGCCAGCCTTCACCAGCTACAGGGACGGTTCGAAATCGCCGCCAGAAAAACCGAGCAGTTGCGTGAAAACGAGAAGATGGCCGGCGTCGCCGAGCAGCAACGGAAAGAGGAACTGTCGGCAGCTCGCAATGATCATCGTGCGGCCATGAAAGCTCTGACGAAGCTGGACGGGCTATTGGAGCATCTGATCAAACGCACCGCACGACGTTGCCTGGCGCTTGCCGAGCTTTCCGAGGAAGAAGAGCGCGGTCCAACGCGCCTGCCCACAGAACGATAGCCCAGTTTGTGATCGAATATGGATGTGATGCCCCAAGCCTTTGCGTCGGGAAAAACGAGAGCGCAGGTAAAGCCGGCAAAACGCAAGGCCTCACGGTCAAGCGTTGGCGAGCGGCTGGTGCTGAACTCTGTTGCGTCTGTCGACGTTGAGGCATTGAACGCCTTCTACCGCCGGCGCGCGCCCGCGGAAATCACGATCGCGGGCAGGGCGGTGCCGATTGCCGCCGTCTGGCCGGCGCCCAACCCTGCCGACCAGTGGTGGTACACCATTGCGTTCTCCGTCGGAGACACGATGGGCAAATTGCGCCTGCCGCTTTCCGTGGTCGAAAGGGGCTTCGCCAGGGCAGACGAACTGGTCGACATGAAGCGGCTGGCCCCCGCCCATGCCGCACTGCTGCTGGAATCCGCGTTTGAAGAGGATCTCGAATGGATTGAGGCCAAGCTGGGCGAGAGTATCGCGCTCACCTCGGTCACACAAACAGAAGCCGTTTCGGTTTCGGGCGAGACCCCGTTGGCTTTTGTCCTGACCGACAGCCAGGAAACGATTGACTGCGTCTTGAACACGAATGACGCCAGCCTGGCGGTTCGGATCGGCCGTCTTTTTGACGAGATCGCCAATGCCGGACCGCCGATCCCGGCCGAATTTCCTCTGCCGATCTGCCTTCGGCGTGGCGCACTCAAAGTAACCCTTGGTGAGCTGAAAAGCCTGCAGGCTGGCGACGTGGTGCTTTTCAGGAATGAGGCGGAAGAACGCAATGCGGCACTCGTCATTGCCGAGCACCTTTATGCGTCGGTGGCTCTGACTGCCGCCGGGCCGCAATTGCTTGCGGCGCCGACCCCCATCGCCGGATCCAATTGGGAGTGGACCATGAACCAGAACACGCCGTCGTCAGTCGGCCAGACCTTGGAAGAGTCAACTCTGGACGAGTTGCCGGTTGTACTCGCTTTCGAAATCGGCCGCACGGCAATGCCTCTCGGAGAAGTGAGGCTGCTTGCGCCCGGCGCCATCGTTTCGCTCCCCGATGTGACGGAGGCGATTGTCGACATCATTGCCAACGGTAAACGTGTTGGCAGTGGCGAGATCGTGCGGATTGGGGAAAGCCTGGGCGTGCGGATCGTTCGTATGTTCGACAATGCTTGAGAATTCGCCCAATCTCCTTGGTATTCTGATCGCCGTCGGCTTCGTCGGGTTGCTGCCTCTGGCGGTGGTCACGATGACAGGGTTCTTGAAGATTTCGGTCGTGCTGTTTCTCATCCGTAACGCACTCGGCGTCCAGCAGATGCCACCCAATCTGGTGCTGTACGGCATAGCGCTTGTGCTCACCGTCTACGTCACGACACCGTTGCTGAGCGAGATGTCTGGCCGACTTCAGGAAGGGCAAGTTCAGTTCCAGACGACTGACGACCTCGCCAGGGCAGCACAACTGGTCAGGGAACCATTGCAGCGACACCTTATGAAATTCACTCAGCCGCAGGAGCGGCAGTTTTTTCTCGATGGAACGAGCCGCCTTTGGCCGGAACAGGCGCGGCAGAACCTGAAGGACGACGATCTCTCGATCCTTGTTCCGGCCTTTGTCGCGTCCGAGCTTACCCGAGCCTTCGAGATCGGTTTCCTGCTTTATCTTCCTTTCCTCATCATCGACATCGTTGTTGCCAATATCCTGATGACGCTCGGCATGATCATGGTCTCGCCGGTCCTTATTTCGATTCCCCTGAAACTATTCCTTTTCGTCGCCATAGATGGCTGGTCGCGGCTGATGCATGGCCTGATCCTGAGTTACGGCTGACGACATTGGCGGGTTCGCATGAGCAATGACTTCATCCTGGCGAAGGTCCAAAGCGCGCTTTTGACGGTGCTGTTCGCGTCCAGCCCAGCGATCATTGCGGCGCTGGCGGTCGGCATCCTCGTCGGCCTTGCCCAGGCGCTGACACAGATTCAGGACCAGTCGCTGCCGCAGACGATCAAGCTTGTCGTGATCCTGCTGGTCATCATCGTCTTAGGTCCTGTGCTTGGGCAGCAGATCGCGCAGCAGGCATCGACGGCTCTGGACGAATTCCCGGTCGTCACACGTTGAGGCACGCGGGTGCCGGTCGAACCACTCTTCGCGTCTGTCAAAGACCTTCAGGTCTATCTCCTGGCAGGCGCTTTCGCGCTCGCTCGCGTGGGTGGTTTCATGCTTCTGATGCCGCTGTTTTCGCGTGTGCCGCTATCAGGGCTTCTACGCAATGGCGTGGCGCTGGCGCTGGCAGTTCCAATCTTTCCAATGGTCGTGAGCAAGCTGACGAACAGCGACATCACGACCACGATGATCGCAGCCTACATTCTCAAGGAGGTTGTGGTCGGTGTAACGCTCGGGCTGTGTATGGGGATACCGTTCTGGGCAGCGGAGGCTGCCGGCGACATCCTCGACCTGCAGCGGGGCTCTACGATGGGGACGCTGATCGACCCTATGATGACGCACGAGACGAGTGCTACCGGCACCTTGCTCGCAGTCATCATGGTCACAATCTACCTGGCTGCCGGCGGCCTGCAGCTTTCCCTGACCAGTCTCTACGAGAGCTACGGCCTGTGGCCGATCGACAGTCTTCTGCCTGTATTCAGCAAGGATGCTGCGGGAATATTTCTGGGTCTGCTGAATCGCATCATGGCGATGGCGCTGACCCTCGTTTTCCCGCTCATCATCAGCATGCTCCTGTCCGACATTGTGCTGGCATTCCTAGCGCGGGCTTCTCCGCACCTGAACGTTTTTGCACTGTCGCTGATCGTCAAGACGCTGGTGTTCAGTCTCGTCTTTGTACTCTATGCGGCTTTCCTGCTCTTCTACATGAACCGGGATCTTGGCTTCCTGCATGAGGCAAGCCGACAGATAGAAGCGATCGGCTGCCGCGAGTGTCAATGAGAATAAATATGAGCAAAAGCTAATAAAAAGCGCCATCCTTCGCCGGCCAATAAATACGATTTATCAATGAGGAAAGATTCTGATGATTTGACAAGCGGCAGACCCGCCGATGATCTTACGCGCTCTCGACGTGTCTCTGAAACGCGCATCCGTTGGAAGCCATGGCTCGCCCGATCACTTTACCGATCTACGAGGATTTGCGAATGGTCGATGCGGGCAGATTGCGCAGACTCGTCAGGATGGGTGCCTATGAAGGGCATACAGGAGGGCTTGCGCGCGGCAAGCTCCAGGCCAACGTCGTGATTGTGCCGCGCAGCTTTGCCGCCGATTTCTATCAGTTTTGTGTGCGCAATCCGAAACCCTGCCCTTTGGTCGGTGTGAGCCGTGCGGGCAGCCCATTTCTGCCAGCGCTGGGCGATATCGACATTCGGACCGATGCACCACAGTATAGCATCTATCACTTCGGCGAAATGATCCGCCAGACCACAGACATCATCGACCTGTGGCGAGATGACTTTGCGGCCTTCGCGCTCGGCAGTTCGCTCACCGTCGAGGCCGCACTTGTCGAACGGGGTGTGAAACTCCGGCGTATCGGCCGTGGAAAAACCACCCCCAAATTCCGCACCAAGATCGAGACGTCCCAAGTCGGACCGTTCGGTGGCGAAATGGTCGTCTCCATGCGTCCGATACGGCATAGCGAGGTCGACAAGGTTCGCGTGCTCACCGCGCGCTTTCCGCATGCGCACGGGTCTCCCGTCCATGTCGGAGAGCCCACGACGATCGGCATCCGAAATTTGATGGCTCCCGACTGGGGTGATGCCGTCGAAGTCTTGGAAGGGGAGGTCCCTGTATTTTGGGCCAGCAGCCTGACCGCCCAAGACGCTCTTGCTCGTGCCGAACTCGCGATCTCCATCACCGTCTCGCCGGGCCACATGCTGATCACAGACGTGGATGCACGAGCGCTGTCTTGGCCTAATTTCGAACTTGGCGCGAGCTTGCAATGATCGTGCTCAAGTCGGAGCTTGCCTGATCCAACGCTCCGAAGCACTTCGACAGCAGGGCGGACGCGAGGATAGGCACCCTTTGCCGCCGTTCGGTTTTCTGAGAGCATGACTGAGTACGCGCAATCCGGAGCCGATATTTCATGGCGACCGACGCGTACTGGATTTCGAAAGCCTGGCGATCGATATCAATCTCGCGTGTCGCCGTCATAGGGTGTGGCACGCATTGAAGGGCGTTCCACGAAGGCTCTATACCATTGTGCCAGTCGTGGCCTTCCCTGCAAGAAGTCGGGCAGTCGGCGGAATTCCAGCCAGCTTAGACAAGTGGCTAGCGCGATGTGGCCGACATGGAGCGGCGCGTCGAATTCGACCTCGCGTTCCACGAAGTCATAGGATTCGATAAGCTTCATCGTCATGCCTGCGCCCAAGGCGGGATAACGCAGATGTTCAGGGCGGCGCTCGTTTTCCCAGCGGATGGAAATGCCTGCGTCGCACATGCCGCCGGCGAGCGCCTGGAGGCGCAAGGCGGACCATTTGGCCCGCCCTGTTTCGGGGATGAGCCGACGATTGCTTTCGAGATTGTCGAGATAGTCGCAGATTACGCCCGAATCGAAGATCGCATACCCATCGTTGAGAACGAGAACGGGCACTTTGCCAAGTGGATTGATCGCAAACGCATCATCGTTGCGATTGATGGGGCTCGTCTCCTGATGAATGACGCGCAGACGTCCGGCAAGCCCGGCCTCGTGGGCAAAGACCAGAACCTTGCGCGCGTAGGGGGAGTGGGTCTGGTAAATGAGTTTCATGGACCCGTTCTGCGCCGAGGTACCGGCCAATCTCGTTCCTTCACCCGACCCGGCACCCTCGTCATGCGTCCCTCTCCAGTTCGGCCTCGGTCACGATGATCAGCACCCGGCTCGATCCATCGAGCGCAAGCTCCTGCGACAGGCCGGAAACCGCGACGGCTGTGGCAAGACCGGCGAGGCCGGCGGCACCCGACGGGGTTGTACCTGGACCGTTTGCCTCGCGAAGCCGGCTCTTCGCGTCGGCAAGCGCCGCTTCGGACACGGCTATGACCCGAGCGTTGCCTTGGCGGAGTACGTCGAGCGCCGATGCAGCTGCTTCGCCACAGGCGAGCATGTCCGCCGACGTTTTGAGATCGCCGGATATCCGCACGGACCGTGCTTGCGACAGTGCGGCCGCGACGCAGGCTGCGGCCTCTGGCTCTACCACGACGATCATGGCTGGAGGCATCAGCCAGTCCTTCAGCCCCGCCGTCAGGGCGGCGGCAAGTCCACCGACACCGGCTTGCACGAAAAGGTGGGTTGGCCTCAGATGGCCAATCTCGTCGACCTGGCGACGAATTTCCGCAGCAAGCACGCCATAGCCAGCGAGGACATCTGCGACAGCTGGGTCATCCGGGTCGCTCGAGGTGTCGGCCACGAGAATGCCTTCTCCGGCGCGGGCCGCCGCAGAGGCCAGATCCACGGCATCGTCATAGGTGCCGTCGACCCGCACGATTTCGGCGCCTTGGGACTCGATACGCCGCACTCGCGCTGCAGGAACGCCCGGGTGGAGGTATATCCTTGCCCTCCCGCCGGCAAACTTCGCCGCCGCGGCGACGGCAAGTCCGTGATTGCCGGCGCTGGCTGTGATCAGTGCCGGCAGCGGCGTCTGGGCCCGCTCTGGATCGAGCAATTCATCGATATCCATCCCGGTAGTGCGAGCGAGAGCGCACAGACCGGCATAAGTGCCGCCGAGGGACTTGAAGCTGCCGAGGGCACGGTGGCCCTCGTTCTTGGCAAGCACCTGGGTCACATCCAGGCTCGCAGCCAGGTTTGGCAGGTCGAGCAGCGGTGTCGGTGCATAAAATGGCGACAGGCGCTGTAACAGCGCCGCAATGAGATCGGGGCCAAGGCCCGGCTGTGTGTCTGTGGTCATGAGGCGAAATTCTATTCCGGAAACGATGCCGCTTGGCGCCTATTGTCGTTGCCCACCTGCCTGATTTCGTCATAGATGCCTGTCCTTATGACGAAAACTGCCGCCCTGGATCGCTTCGACCATGTACTGCTGTCGCTGGTTCAGCGCGACAACCAGATCCCGGCGCGGCGTCTCGCCGAGCAGGTCGGGCTTTCCCAGAGTGCGGTCCTGCGCCGCCTGCGCCGGCTGCGGAAAGATGGCGTGATCGCAGCAGACATTGCCGTCGTTCGTCCGGCGGCCGTGGGCCTGCCGCTAACCATCCATGTGCTCGTTTCCCTAGATCGGGAGAGCGCTGTCGAATTGGACGCCTTCATCGGCAAGCTCCGTGGGCGCTCGGAGGTTCGTCAGGCCTGGTATGTCACCGGTGAAACGGATTTCGTGCTCCTCCTGCAATTGCCGGGGATGGAGGCTTACGATGTCTTCGCGCGGGAAGTCTTCCACACCGATTCGAACGTGAAGGCTTTTCGCACCATCGTGACAATGCGGGAAGTGGTCGGCGCAGCGGATGCGCAGCCGCTATCCATTGCCTGAGTTTGCGGCGTGTCCCCGGCAAGCTGATTGCCCTGCTTGATCCGGAATATCAATCAAGGATGCTGATCGAAACACCTGACGGGTTCGGTTTCCGCACGGACGCACACGAACATCATCGGTGAGCGGCGGGAGCGGGCACGACTTCCTTGCCGATCCTATCGCCTGGAATGGCCGCTATCCTGTAGCTTCGCATCGGTCCGGTCCTCCCTTGTGGTGCTAAACTCGCATGGACCATCGTGCCGGCCTTTGGCAGTGGGGGCCGATGCCGCCGTTACCGCAAATGGTCAACCAAACCGTTCAGCAGGAGCAGCAACGCCCCAGCGACGACAGCCGCGGCAGCATCGTCCAGCATGATGCCGGCCCCACCCCTTACCTTGTCATGCATGATACGGATAGGCCAAGGCTTGACGACGTCGAAAAACCGGAAAGCAAGGAAGCCTGCTGCCCACCAGAGTGGGTCGAGTGGCAGCATGGAAAGTGTCACGGCGGCGCCGAAGGTCTCATCGATGACGACGATCTGCGGGTCCTCCGTCCCGGTACGGGAGATGACATGCGATGACGCCCATACGCCGACGGCGAACAGGGCCGCATAGGCAAGCACCGTCAGCCAAGGCGATGCAGGTATCAGAGCTGCGGCAACAGCCACTCCAACCATTGCGCCGGCCGTGCCCGGCCATATTGGAGATAATCCCGCGCCGACAGAGGTCGCGAGCAGGTAGGCAAACTTGGGTGAAAATTTATGCATCGAGTTTCGGCCGGCTTCCGACGGATGGCAGCAACTTAGTCACATCGTTCGGGTGCGGCCGCCAGACCGCCGGTCGATTTGCTCCGTCAGCTTGGCGAGCACCTTAATCCGCCGGCCGCATCCGCCAAAAAGAAATCGCTGTTGCGTCGGGTTGAGAACGTTGCTGAGCCAGTTCTCCGTCTGCGTTGACAAAGTCAAACGGTAGCGACGGTGGAACAAACCCGCAAATTGCTGGTAAAGCTCGGTGAAACGACATCATCAGAGGAGCCGCCATGATCGCCGGTCTCATGAAAAGTCGCATCGACCCGCTATGGGAGCAGGCCGCCTCTCCGCTGATCGGGATCGGCATGACGCCGAACCAGGTTACGGCCAGCGGGCTCGTGCTCGTCGCTTTGTCGTCGGCCGCCTATGTCTATCACCATTCAAGTCTTGCCTTTGGCCTTTGCCTGGCGTTTGCCTTCACCTTCGATGCGCTGGACGGTGCGGTCGCCCGCCGGACAAATATGAGCACCAAGGCCGGTGGCTATTTCGATGCCGTCGTCGACCGCTATCAGGAATTGGCCGTCTTTGCGGCAATCGGCTGGGTCGCCGATCTGTGGGCGATCGCAATGTTCGCGTTCGCCGGCGGGATCCTCACCAGTTACGCCAAGGCGCGGACGGCGCTGGAAATCCCTGTGGAAAACCACGGTTGGCCGGATTTCTTCGAGCGGATGGAACGCCTGGTGTTCATTTGCGTGCTGCTCGCCGCCGACGGAGTCGCTACCGCCATGGGCGCGGCTTCACCCTGGATTCTGGCGGGCGGGTTCGCGCTGTACGCAGTGCTGGCCAACGCCACAGCGCTGCAACGGATCAGTCGCGCATTCGCGATGCTGAAACGAGCCGACGGGAAGCAGCAGTGAGACCGCCAGAACGCGAGCATCGTATCGACAGCCGTGCGCTTTTCCAACAAAGTCGCGCGTCAGCGCCAGCCCAAGCCGGGGGCGACATGGGTCAGGATCGCCTCGATGACGTGGGCATTGTAGTCGACGCCGAGCTGGTTGGGGACGGTAAGCAGCAGCGTATCGGCCTCGGCGATGGCTTCGTCGCCCTTTAGCTGCTCGATCAGGACGTCCGGTTCGGCGGCATAGGAGCGGCCGAACACGGCAAGCCTGTCTGCCTCGATATAGCCGAAATGATCTCCGCTCTGGTTGCCGCCGAAGTAGGCGCGGTCGCGATCGTCGACCAGCGCAAAAATGCTCCGGCTGACCGACACCCGCGGCTCGCGCGTGTGCCCTGCCGCCTTCCAGGCCTCACGAAAAGCCCGGATCTGTTCGGCCTGCTGGATGTGAAACGGCTTTGCGCCTTCGTCGAATTTGAGCGTGGAGCTCTGCAGGTTCATCCCCAGTTTCGCAGCCCATTCTGCGGTGGCGTTTGTGGCGGCGCCCCACCAGATGCGCTCGCGCAGGCCCTCCGAGTGCGGCTCGACGCGAAGCAGGCCAGGCGGGTTGGGAAACATCGGCCGCGGGTTGGGCTGCGCAAAGCCTTTGCCCAGCAACACTTCGAGCAGCACTCCGGTGTGTCTGCGGGCCATGTCGGCATCACTCTCGCCCTCTTGCGGGGCGTAGCCGAAGTAGCGCCATCCCTCGATCACCTGCTCCGGCGAGCCGCGGCTGATGCCCAGCTGCAGACGCCCTCCGGCGATTAGGTCGGCGGCGCCGGCGTCCTCGGCCATGTAGAGCGGGTTCTCATAGCGCATGTCGATCACCGCCGTGCCGATCTCGATTCGGCTGGTCTTCGCCCCAACCGCTGCCAGCAGCGGGAAGGGCGAGGCGAGCTGGCGCGCGAAGTGATGCACGCGGAAATACGCGCCGTCCGCACCCAGCTCCTCGGCCGCGACCGCCAGCTCGACGGACTGCAAAAGCGCGTCGGATGCCGTCCGCGTCTGCGATTGCGGCGAGGGCGTCCAGTGCCCGAACGAGAGGAAACCAATCTTCTTCATGAAATAGCCAGCCTAGAGGGAAGACAGGTGCAGACTATGCTTCGGCGCAGAGCAAAGCACTTCAAAAATTTTGCCCTGACGGCAATCTTTCAAAGCCGCGCCGGCCGATTTGGGAGAGAGGGCAGGGGATGAGTTCTGGCAGTGCAGAAGGCCAATGTGCGACCGTAAAATGACGGATGGATACCGATCTAGCGGTTGAAATCCAACACGACGGGTAATACCTTGTTGATTATTGGTATTACCGAGGTTCGAACATGACCACCAAAGTCACAGCCAAGGGACAGGTGACTATTCCAAAGCCGGTCCGCGAACTGCTTGGGATCGTCCCGGGCAGCAGAGTCGACTTCCGCCGCGCCGATGACGGCAACGTCGTGATTACGCGCAGTGACAAGAAGCAGCCCGCGAGCCGCTTCGCGAAATTGCGCGGCCATGCCGGCAAGGGTCTCGATACCGACGCGATCATGGCACTGACGCGTGGCGACGTGTGACGCTGGTCGACACCAACGTTCTGCTCGATCTTGTCACCAATGATCCGAACTGGGCGGATTGGTCGATCGCCCAGCTTGAGGCCCAAAGCCTGAATGGACCGCTGTTGATCAACGATGCTGTCTATGCGGAGTTGGCCGTCCGATACGGGCGCATCGAGGATCTCGACGCGTTTCTTGACAAAGCTGGTCTCGAAATCGCTTCGATGCCACGGGCAGCACTGTTCCTCGCGGGAAAGGTCTTTACCCAATACAGGAGATCGGGCGGGTTGCGCTCCGGCGTGCTGCCCGACTTTTTCATCGGCGCCCATGCCGCCGTCAATGGGCTGCCGCTGCTCACTCGCGATGTTGGTCGTTATCGTACCTATTTTCCATCACTCAAGCTGATCGCACCGAACTCGTGAATAGCCCGCCGAATAGGGTCCGCTAGGAAGGTGCCGCGAATGCGAGCACTATCGCGATGAGGATCAACAGCGGCCCCATCCATTTAAAATGGGTTCCAAAGTTGGTCCACCATGCCTGCTGTTGGCCGGGGCGAGCTTGAGAGGGGTCCGAGAAAAATCCGAAGCCGACGCCAGCCATCCACAACCCGGCGCAGAACATGATGAACTCGTCGATGTAATCCGCGACCACGCTTCGAAGCTTTCGAATTTATGCCGCCGCTACATGCGCCGAATTCGAGCCGATATAGTTACGGATCGTTTCGATGATCCGGTCCTGGTCAGCCTCGCTCAGATAGGGATGCATCGGCAGGCACAGGATGCGCTTCGGCAGCCCTTCCGAAACGGCAAGGCCGGTCGGCGTGCGCGGATAATCGCGATAGGCAATCTGGCTGTGCAGCGGTTTCACATAGTAGATGACTGACGGAATGCCCTTTTCACCGAGATGTGCCTTGAGCCCGTCGCGTTTCGGCGTTTCGATGGCGTATTGCGCCCAGGCCGAGCGGCCGCCGCCCAGATTGCGCGCAGCCTTGACGATATCGCCGAGACCTTCGGCATAGCGATTGGCGACCGCTTGCCGCGCCACCATCTCGTCCTCGAGGATGGCCAGCTTCTCTATCAGGATCGCCGCCTGAAGCGTGTCGAGCCGCGAGTTGATGCCGACGCGGACATTGTCGTATTGCGTTTCGCCCTTGCCGTGAAAAGCAAACGAGCGCAGCTGTTCGGCCAGCGCATCGTCATTGGTGAACATCGCACCGCCGTCGCCATAGCAGCCGAGCGGCTTTGCCGGATAGAAGCTGGTCGAGCCGACGGTGCCGAACGAGCCGCACATCTTGCCGTCGGCCGAGCCGCCGGTCGCCTGCGCCGCATCCTCGATGACCATCAGGCCTTCGCGATCGGCGATGGCCATGATCGCCTCGTAATCGGCGGCGAGGCCGAACAGGTCGACGGGAATGATTGCCTTCGGCCTCAGCCGGCCCTCAGCCTTGATCATGGCGATTGCCGCCTCGAGGCTGGCGATGTCGATATTGTAGCTGTCAGCATCGACATCGACGAACACCGGTTCGGCCTTGGTCAGCGCCACCACTTCGGCCGTGGCGGCAAAGGTGAAGCTCGGCACGAACACCGCGTCGCCCGGGCCGATGCCGGCTGCAAACAGCGGCAGCAGCAGCGCATCGGTGCCGTTGGCGCAAGCGACCACATGCTTGGTGCCAATATAGGCGGCGAGCTTGTTTTCGAATTCGGTGACCTGAGGTCCGAGAATATAGCGGCCCTCGTCGACGACATGGTCAATTGCCGCTTTCAGCCTGTCGCGGATGCGTTCGCGCTGCGCGCCAAGATCGATGAACTGCATGTCGGCCTCAAATAGTCAGATAACCGGCCGCTGGTAGCAGACTTGGCACGGCCGAGAAAGCCGCAGGGCAAAACCCTGAATTGCTCAAGTGTCGCAGCCTGTTACCTCTGATTTCCGATCTGCCCTCTTAAACGCGGGGAAATCCGGGCTTCGGCCGGCCTGATACAGGCTTCGCATCCCGCCCGCCAGGCTGGACGAAACATAAAGTGATCGCCGGTGAGCAGTCCATGGGCTGCGCACCAGCCGGTCAAGCGAGTTCATGCCGCCATGGTGGATTGGCGCCGGCCCGCGATACCGTCACCGCTGCGGCCTTGGCGCCGAGCGTCAGCGCCTTTTGGATGGCATCTTCCGGCAGGCTGGCGATTGCCGTCTTCGAGAGCAGGCCCTGTTCGTGCAAGGAAGCAAGGATGCCGGCGTTGAAGGTGTCGCCGGCGCCGACCGTATCGACCACCTCGACCTTGTCCGGTACGACGGTGACCCGGTGCTGGCTGCTGTAACCAACCGCGCCCTCGCTGCCATGGGTGACGACGATCAGCTTCGGACCGCGGTCCAGCCAGTTGCGGACCACGTCCTCATGCGAGCCGGCTTCGCCGAACCAGTTCAGATCCTCGTCCGACAGTTTCACGACGTCGGCCATCGCCATCATGTTGCGGATGCGCCTGAGGTGCTTGGCCTTGTCCGGAATGAAGTTTGGCCGGATGTTGGGGTCGAGCATCATCACGCGGCGCTCATGCTCGCGTCGCATGAACTCCTCGTAGGCCGACCCGGCCGGCTCCGAGATCAGGCTGATGGCGCCGAACAGCATGGCCTCGATCTCGCTGCCGAGTTCCGGCAAATCCTCGATGGTCAGCATGCGCCCGGCGGTGTTCTCGTCGTAGAATGTGTAGGTCGCCTGGCCGTTGGTGAGCCGCACGAAGGCGAGCGTAGTCGGGCGCGGCGAGGTGTGTGCATAGGTGGAACTGACCTTGCTGGCTCCCAGCGCCTCCCTGAGCTGGCCCCCGAACAGATCCGACGACAGGCCGGAGAAGAAGGCAGCGGGCGCGCCGAGCCGGCCAAGCGCAATTGCCGAGTTGAAGACGGCACCGCCGACATAGGGCGCAAAGGCCGACTCGCCCTCCGTCGTGGTGCGCGGCAGCATGTCGATCAGGGCTTCGCCACAGCAGAGGATCATGAAGTCTTGCTTTCCGGCGGATAGATCACGCCCTTGCGGATGATGATGTTGGCATAAAGCCGCGGCTCGCTCGTCGCTACGATCGCGTGCGCGGCCTTGACCCGTGCATAAAAGTCGGCGCCGGCAAGCGCAACCACCTTGCGGCCCGGCACACGCCTGGCGCAGATCGCTTCGATCTCATGATGAACCGGATCGGCGAGCAGGGGATCGCCTTTGGCCGAGGCGCGAAAAAGCGCGTCAGGCACGGCGTCGTCGACAGGCAACACGCTCAATATGGCATCGAGCACCGGGATGAGATGATGGCCGTCGGCGCGGATCAGCCGCCGTGCCTGCTGCTCGGCCGGGTAGTTGCCGTCGACCAGGGCGATCTCATCGCCATGGCCCATGGCGCGCAATATCGCCAGAAGCTCCGGGCCGAGCAGCGCCGGGATGCCGATCAGCATGCTCAGAAGCTCCGGGAAATCGTGGTCGAGCTGATGAGAAAGCGCTCCGATAGCGGCAGGCTGGCGCCACCTAGCGCTCGCGCATGGATGCCGACCGTTCCCTCGCGAACGCCCGGCAGCCTCAGGCCTTCGCCGTCGATCCTGCCGATAGCTTCGATGACGGCACCGACGAGCCGGCGGCGCACGGCGAGCGGCATCCATCCGTCGATCACCGCGGCTTCGAAATCGATGACAGAGGACGCCGCAACGATGGCATAGGCGAGTGCCTGCGAGGCGCTGGTGATCCAGTCGTGGGGGGGGGGGGGGGGGGGGGGCCCCCCGGGCCCCCCCCGCGCGCCCCAGCCGATAGGAAAGCCTGCGGT